>JBQTJS010000047.1:0-1813 GCA_052386875.1 Gemmatimonadaceae bacterium | reverse complement strand
GGCCGCTCATCCGTGTGGACGGTCAGGAGTTGGGCGATGCCAGTATGCTGCGTTCCCTCGAAACGGCGCTGATCCAAGAGATCCGCTTCTACTCGGTCGTCGACGCCGAATCGAAGTTCGGCGGCGCTCGCGGTCAGCCCGTTATCGCAATCACGACGAAAAAGCTGCGCGGTTAGGAGAATAGACAGATAGCGGTTTTAGAACCCGATCCAGTGCTGCACCTTGAGCATGAAGATGTTGGTCCCGGGGGCGCGCAGTAGCGCACGCGCGTCGCGCTCGACGGCGAAATCGCCTAACGAGGAGCGATCTGCCTGACGGCGCTGCCACACGAGGAAGAGCGTCGATCCGGGGCGGTACTCCCAGCGCAGCACGGCGTTCCCGACCAGAGAGCGCAGGTTGAAGTCCTGATCGGAGAAGGTGAGGTCTGCGCTCCCATCGCCGTCGAAGTCGATGAAGCGCTTCCCTGTCGCATCGACACACGTACGTCCCGTGCCACAGCCGCTCTTCCCTGCCGCGGCCGTGTGCGTCCCTTCCTGGAAGGGATCGAACGCAAAGGTCTCGGGAGCCAGCAGTTGCTTGTAGCTCACGTAATCGCCTGACGAGAGCAGCGGTTGTGCATACAGCTGCAGGCTGAGCCTCGGCGACGCAGTGAAGTTGAGGCGTGTCTCCAACGCTAGCTCGCGGCGCTCCAGATCGGCGAAGACATAGCGCCGGCCGAACGTCGGAGCGTAGGGTAGCGCGCCGGACGAGGCAACATACTGATCGCCAGCGCCGCAGCGGCTCCACTCCGGTTCCACGCTCAGTTCCACGCGCGACGACGGACGCACCTGTACGCCGAGGCCTAGCTCCACACGAGAGCCCGCGTCGAGCGCTTTCTGCTCCAACGCCACACTCGGCCGTACGCTGACTGCTTTGCGCTCGTCTGTTTCCACGCTCAATTCAGTTTCATACGATCGCGGGCGCAGCATCAGAGGGCCGCCACGCGTGCCGACGCGGTCGGCAAGCTCGGGGCGCAGCGACAGGTTCGTTGCGATACGCCAGTAGTTGAGCAGCCGCGCGTCGGCGCGGAGGTTGACCGAGCCTGCTACGTGGGCGCGTCCCCAGGATCTAGCGGACCAGCGATCGGTCAGCGCGTCGTGCGACCAATTGTGGAAGGTAAAGAGATTGATGTTGTAGCTCCGCAGCACGCGCCCCGGGTTGATCTCGCGGTAGGTGACCCTCGCGCCGCCGTCGAGAACTTCCTGCCTGCCGCTGAAGCCGAGGTCGTTGATCTCGAAGCCGGGAGTCACCTGGGCTGCCCAGATCGAGCCTAACCAGTGCGTTCCGCGCCGGCGCTCGATCGACATGCGCCAGTCGATCCCCGACATTGCTGTGGCGCTCGAATCCATCTCGAGCCGGCGCGAGTCGGGCCGCTGGAAGTAGTGCGTGCTGGACCGTTGAATGCGGATCAGCGCCGTGGAGTCGCCGCGCACGTGGCTCCCCGCGACATAGCCGTAAAACGCCCACTCACGATCGTTCCACTGCAGCTCCCAGTCGATACCGGCGCCTAACGCCGCCCGTGGAAGGATGTCCAGCGAGCCGTCGCTCGGCAGATCGCGCTGCAGCAGCGTCAGCAGAGAGCCGAATGTAGACGCGCCGCCGCTGAGGTCTTGCCGCAGACGCAGCACGCCGTAAGCGGTCCGCGGTTCCACTGTAAACGCGCGCGTCGCACCTGTCTCGCGGAAGAAAGCGCGGCCGCGTTCGCGCTCGGTCAGGGCGGCCATGGCGCCTAACGAGAGTCCGCCGCGCGTCCGCCCGGTTACCTTGGCCGCTC
>JBQTJS010000046.1:0-11465 GCA_052386875.1 Gemmatimonadaceae bacterium | reverse complement strand
CTCGTCCTTGAACGCGGCTTCTACCCGTTCGGCATTCTCGGGGGCAAAGATGGCGAAGGCGAAGAACTGGCCCGCACGGTCGAGCGACCCTGCGTTCACGCCCCCCGACACGCCGTAGCTCAAGCCTTCTTTCTGCCTGATGCGATCGGCGATGCGCGCGTCGAGCCCGCTCTCTCCGAAGATGTAGGAGGCCACGCGCAGCGCGGGCCAATCCGGATCCGAGTTGCGGATGGCGATGTTGAACCCCGCCAGCATGACTGCATTCGCCTTGTCCGGGGTCTCGATCGACTGGGGGGCCGCAGGGACGTCACGATGCTGCGACGCTATGCGCTCGAACGGTGCGGGGAGCTTCCAGGAACCGAACGTCGCCGTCGCCCAGGCAGTCAACTCGTTAGGATCGAAGTCGCCGACCGCCGCCAACGTTCCCTTCTCGGCCCCGAGAAAGTCCGTGTAGAATTTCGCGACCTCTTCGATCTTCGCCGCCTTCAAATCCGCGATCGCCTCGTCCAGCGTCTCCACATAGTTCGGATGTCCCTTCTCGTAAGGCTCCAGGTGCTTCATGAGGGCGACGTTCGCGAGCGCGCCCGGCTCCGATTTTTGCGCTTCTATCCCTGCCAGCGACTCCTGCCGCAAGAGCTCGAACTCCTTGGCGTCGAACGCGGGTTCGCGAAGCACTTCGGCCAGGAGCTTGAGCGCCGCTGGAAGGTTCGGCCGCAGCGTTTGGATGTTGGCTGAGAGGGTGTTGGTACCGCCGCTGATCCCCACCTGCGCCTTCAGGCGGTCGAATTCGTCCTTGATCTGCTGGCGCGACTTGGACTTGGTGCCGCGCAAAAGCATGGCGGCCATGAGCGGCCCCGTATTGGAGCGCCCGGTGAGAGCGGCGACGCTGCCGTAGCGCAGCGTTAGGCGCATGTGAACGGCCTCCCCGCGAGTCTTCTTCGGCAGCAGCGCGACTTCGAAACCGTTAGGCAGCACGCTGCGCGCGGTTCGCGCATCCAGGTTCGCCGGCGCGGGATCGAAGACCTCGCCCTTGGCAACTTCCGCGCGCCCAACGTAGTTGCGCAGCAAGCTCACAGGGTCGGGCCCTTCAGTGATCTCCACGCGATCAGGGGACTTGGTGGGTATGAAGGTCCCCACTGTCCGGTTCGACGGCTTGAAGTAAGTCGTCGCAGCGCGCTGCACGTCGACCGTCGTCACTCCCTCCACTCGGTCACGCAGATAGAACATCAGGCGCCAGTCACCCGCCGCGGCATACTCCGTGAGCTGCAGCCCGACAGCTTCCGGATTGTTCAGCGTCAGATCGAAGGCCTTTGCATACTCTGCCTTGGCCCTATTCACTTCTTCGTCCGTGATCGGTTTCGCAGCGCCCTGTTCCACGATCGCAATCATTGAGTCGCGCGCCGTCTCCAGCGTTTGCTCCTCGCGCAACTCAGCGAAGGCCATGAAGAAACCGGGCTCGCGCGTCTCGAGCGTGAATGTCAGCACGTTCGCCGCAAGTTGCGTCTCGGCCAGGCCCTTGTAGAGGCGACCTGTCGGCTCCGTGCCTAAGACGCTGGAAAGGACTTGCATGGCGGGGTAGTCGGCATGTGTCGCGGCGGGAGTGTGATACATGACGGCCACCCACTTCGTATCCCCAACACGACGCAGCGTGACGGACCGCTCTCCATCCTGCGTCGGCTCACGCGTGTACGTAGCGAAGAGCAGGTTGCCGCGATCTATCGATCGGATCGGACGCGGGATCGATCCGAACTTGCGGTTCACCATCGTTAGGGTCTTTGCCTCGTCGAATTTCCCCGCCACGACGAGCAGTGCGTTGTCGGGCTGATAGTACCTCCTGTAGAAGGCCTGCAATCGCTCGATAGGCACATTCTCGATGTCGGAGCGCGCGCCGATCGTCGTGTTGCCGTAGTTGTGCCAGAGGTAGCCGGTAGCGAGCATGCGCTGGAACAACACGCCGGACGGCGAGTTCTCTCCCAACTCGAATTCGTTGCGCACCACCGTCATCTCACTCTCGAGGTCCTTCCGTGAAACGAAGGAGTTAACCATGCGATCGGCTTCCAGATCGAGCGCCCACTCCAGCGCCTCGTCGTTCGCGGGGATGCGCTCGAAGTAATTCGTGCGGTCGAAGAAGGTCGTCCCGTTCCAGCGCGCTCCGCGCTCGGTGAATTCCTTGTCGATGTTGGGGTGCTTTTTAGTTCCCTTGAAGAGCAAGTGCTCCAAGAGGTGCGCCATCCCCGTCTCTCCGTAGCTCTCATGCCGCGAGCCGACGAAGTAGGTGATGTTCACCGTTAGGGTCGGCTTGGACAAATCCGGGAAGAGGAGTACGCGCAGGCCGTTGTCGAGCCGGTACTCAGTGAGCCCCTCGACGCTCGCAACTTTGGTGGGCGTGCCGAGCCGTGGAGCGGGAGCCGCGCTACGCCGTGGCGCGGACTGTGTGCCCGTCTGCTGCGCGAAGGCGGCGCTGAGGCTTGGCGTGATGCCAAGGATCGCGACGAGGAGGCGAGGAATTGATTGACCGATTGCGAGGCGCATGGCGGGGGCCCTGTCGTAAAGGGACGTGCGGGCGGGGGCGGGAGCGGAGGGGGAGCGGGAGCGGGAAGCTCTAATGTACACCTTAGATGCCCGGGTTCCTCGGCTGGTTGCAGCCGGCACTTGGCAGTGGCTATCCGCTCGATGGCGAGCTTGGAGGGGATTCGGTGAGCCGTGTGTTTCTCGCGAGCGAAGTGGCGCTCAAGCGGACTGTCGTCATCAAAGTGTTGCCGCCGGAGTGGCCGGGCATCGCCTAACCCGGCGTCGCTAAGTTTGGGGGACGTGCTCAGTGCTCGACTGCTCAGAGCGGCCATGACCGTCGCCGGCATCACGCCGGAGCCCATCACCCACGCCCTGGCGCGCTGCATCGGCGCGGCCTCGTACAATCTCCTCGGCGAGCGCCGCCGCATCCTGCTGGGGAACCTGCGCCGCACTGCGCCGACGGCGTCTGCCGCCGAACGGCGGAGGCTGGCGCGCAACACCTTCCGTTACATCGCGGAAAGTCAGGCTGACCTCCTGCGGCTGCCGTCACGACCGCCTAACGAGATACTGGGCTTGATGGACATGGCCGGCATGGAGCATCTCGACGCCGCCCTCGCGCTTGGACGCGGAGCCATCGTTGTCACCGGCCACATCAGCAACTACGAGCTGGGAGGGGCCTGCCTGGCCGCGCGTGGCTACCCCGTGCACGCAATGGTGGAAGATGTCAGAGCGGAACTGCTCGACGTCCTGCGCCGCTACCGCACAGCCACGGGGATGCACATCATCTCGCGAAACCGTGGCAAGCGCGATGCGTATCGCGTCCTCACATCTGGCGGAGTCCTCGTTTTGGTAGCTGACCGGGTCATCGGCAAGGACGCGCAGGGACAGGTTGTACCTTTCGGAAATGGCCGCCGCGCAGTGCCGCAAGGTCCAGCGACACTTTCACTTGCGACCGGCGCGCCGATCGTTGTTGGGAGTGTCACGCGGACCCGAACCGGCCGCACGCGGTATCTCGCTACATTCGAGCCACCATTGATGCCTGATAAGACTGAAGCGGACGCGGCCTCCGAACTGACACGGCGCGTGGCGGAACGGCTCGCCGCGGCCGTGCGTGCGCACCCTGACCAGTGGTTCGTCTTTCAGCCGGAGTGGGTCTCCGCGGTGTCGCCGCAGTCGGTTGGAGAGCCGGCGTGACGTCGGAGGCGCGCGTGATAGTTGGCGATCCTTCCCGCGCCGCGTCCTCGTTGGACCCTCAGCAAACTGCAGCGACAGACGTAGCGCCCGCTTCGCTTCTATCCGTTGTCTTGCGACCACGTTTCGCGTTGCTCGTGGCCGGGCAGAGCGTATCGCAGTTCGGGGACAAGCTGCAGGCCATGGCGTTGCTAGCCTTGGTCGGCGCGCGGGCGCAGGTCGCGACTAGTGGCCTCGAGCTCGCAAAGCTCGCGCTCGTGTTCACCTTGCCGATGATCGTGGTCGCACCGATCGCCGGGGCGTTGGTGGACCGCTGGAACAAGGTCCGCACGCTCATAGTGTGCGACACGCTGCGTGCCGTGATAGTCGCGCTCCTCCCTGCCGCGTACGCTGTGACTGACGGATTGTGGACTGTGTATGTGCTCGCCGGCGTCGCTTTCGTCCTGGGCGTTTTCTTCAACTCGGCCAAGCTCGCGCTTATCCCGGAGCTGGTTGCCCATAACGAGTTGCTGCCGGCCAATGCGTCGCTCACGCTCATAGGGCGCTTCGCCACCGTGTTCGGCATCGTGGGCGGCGGTCTCATTCTGAGTGCAGCCATCTGGCAGCGCATCGGCTGGCCGCCGTACGCTGCGGGCTTTTACATCGACGCGGCATCGTTCGCCTTTTCGGCGATCATGTTGCTGTTTATCGGCGCTCGCATGCTGAGAGAACACAGGCCGCATGCCGGCCGGGCGGCGCGCCTAACGAAGCTCTATCCGGTGGCGGCGATCGGCGCGGCGTTCAGGAGCATCCGGCGCGACCGCGCGCTGCGTTTCGCTTTTCTGAGCGTGGCGTTGCTCGGCGTTATGGCCGGAAGCAGTTATGTGCTGCTCGTGGTCTCCGTGCAGACAGTGCTCGCCGCCGGCACCCGAGGGGTCGGGCTGCTCGGAGGGATGACAGCCGCGGGGATGATCGTGGGCTCGCTCGCTATAGGCACGGTAGGGGCTCGCGTTGAGAAGAGGACGATCATCCTCGCCAGCACGACGCTGCTGGCGATCGCCATTGTCGTGGCCGCGCTGGCCTACACATTCGCCGCGCTGTTGCCGGTGGCATTCGTTGCAGGGGCGCTGCTGGCGCCGATGATGATCTCACAGGACACGCTGGTGCACGAGGCGGCGCCGCCGGAGCGTCGCGCCACGGCCTTCGCTACGCGCGACCTGGTGCTGGGCATCACTTTTGTGACCAGTGCCTGGTTCGCGGGCTCCTCTGTTGCCCTGGCGGCCTCGGCTGGAATGGACGAGCCCTATCGCGTAATGCTGGGCCTATGCGGCATACTTTTCGCGCTCGTGAGCGCCATTGCTTTGCTCGCGCACGTGCGGCAGGTTCGCCGGCGCTCGCTTCCACCCCCACCCCACGTTAGGCCCAGCCCGACATCATGAAGATTGCGCAGGTCTGTCCTTATAGCTGGGATGCGCCAGGCGGCGTGCAAGCGCACATCCGGCAGCTTGCGAAGCGGCTGCGGGGGCGCGGCCATGACGTGTTAATTCTCGCTCCAGGCGAGCACCCGGGATTCGATCCTCCCGGGGTGAAGATCGTGGGCCGGCCGTTTCACGTCCGGGCGAACGGCGCTGTGGCGCGCATCTGTTATAGCCGGCGTTCCTGGCGTGTGGTGGGCGAGACGCTGGATGCTTTCGCGCCGGACGTGGTGCACGCGCACGATCCGCTGGTAACGAGCACATCGATGTGGGCGACGCTGCAGACCACGGCACCTGTTGTCGCGACCTTTCACTCGTATTTCGCCCCGGACAGTCTTGCGGGGCGTTTCTTCAACGTGCTGGCGCCGCTGGGTGCCGGCGTGTGGCGGCGCCTGGCGCGGCGGATCGCCGTATCGGAGGCGGCGCGCGTCAGTGTGACGTCGCGCATGGGGGACGATGCGATCCGAGTCGTACCTAACGGGACAGACGTGCACGTCTTCGCGCGTGCGGTGCCTGCCAAACTGCCGCCGGGTCGTGTGATGCTCTTCGTGGGCCGCCTGGAGCCGCGCAAGGGGTTTCCGGTCGCTGTGCGCGCGTTCGCGAGACTGGCCCAGCAGGACGCCGAGCTGCGGCTGGTTGTAGTGGGCGAAGGTGTCGAGCGGGAGGCTGTGGAAGTGCTGCCGCGGGCGCTGCGTGAGCGCGTGCACTTGTTAGGCAGGGTATCCGACCAGCTGCTGCCGGCCTATTATGCGGCGGCGGATGTCTTCGTCGCCCCCGCCCTCGGCAGCGAATCGTTCGGCATCGTGCTGGTGGAGGCGATGGCCGCGGGGCTGCCGATCGTCGCCAGCGATATCGCAGGCTACCGCGAAGTCGTGCGCGCGGGACGCGAGGGGCTGCTGGTACCGGGGGGCGACCACGTGGCGCTGGCCAACGCCGTGCAGTGTCTCTTGCAGCATCCGGAGCAGGCCCGCGCTCTGGGAGATGCCGGCCGCGTGCGGGCGCGGCGCTACGACTGGGACGCGATACTCGCCACGCTGGAGCGCGTGTACGGCGAAGCGATCGGCGCACCGAGCCGCGCCGCCGCGCTGGCGCGCGCCTGAGCGCTGCCTAACGCATAGCGTCCGGCGCAAGCGCCTGACGCAGCGCCTCGGCGAGCTGTGCCTGCAGCCGCGCCGCGATCGCGTCCCAAGTCCATTCCTCGTGCATCCAGCGCGCGCCGGCTGCGCCCATCGCCGCGGCGCGTTGCGGATCGCCGAGCAGCGCGATCAGCGCATCGGCTATGGCATCTGGCGACGTCGGGTCGACGACGAGCCCGGTGGCGCCGTGGCGCACGGCCTCGGGGGCCCCTCCCGAGCGCCCCGCTATCACGGGCCGTCCGACGGCGGCCGCCTGCAGGAAGACCGCGCCTAACGCCTCCACGTCGAGCCCGAACCAGCGTGCCCGGCACGGCATCGCGAAAACGTCGCCCGCGCGGAAATAACCCGGCAGCTCAGCGTACGGCACGGCACCGGCAAATACTATCCGCTCGCCCATTGCGGAGCGATGAGCGAGCCGCCGCAGCGCCCCCTCGTGCGGCCCGCTGCCGACGATGAGCAGGCGCACATCGGGAACACGCAAGGCAACGCGCGGCAGGGCCCGGATGAGCATATCCTGTCCCTTGCGCGGGACCAGCCGCGACACGCAGCAGATCACCGGCGCCGAGCCTAACGAGTGCCTGACGCGGACCGCGGCGTCCGAAACCGCCGGCGTGAAGCGCTCGGCGTCAATGCCCGACGTGAGGATCGGCATCGCCCGCGCCCCGGAACCGTTCGCCGCGTGGCCGAAGGCCCGCTCGATGCGCCGGCGCGTCCAGTCGGACCCGGCCGTGACAAGCACCGCGTTGCGCCCGATGGATGCGACGAGCCCCGGAATGCGAGCGGCAGTAAGCTCGAGGCCCTGAGAGAGACCCGCGTAAGGGATCCCCAACTTGCGCCGGATGCCCGGGCCCATGTGCCCCAACGGCCACACGGCGCCGAAGAGCACCAGATCGGGGCGCCGGGCGCGCAACTCGTTATGGAGCCGCCGCCGCACGGCCGGTGTTGGCAGCAGCATCGTCGTCGCCAGGCGGATGACCGGGTGCGGATATGTCGCGTCGAATTCCGCGGCACCGGGATACGTGGACGCGAAGATCGTCACCGTCCCGCCCGGGAAACGGCGCATGACCTGGTCCACGAGGTAGTTGATTCCGCCAACCCGCGGCGGGAAGTCGTTGGTTACGACAAAGACTTGCATAGTGTGAACGTTGCCTGCCGTATCGCGCGCGGCAACCCGGGCTGCTCTCGCCCGGGATGCCCACCTAACGCGCCAGATTCACGTTGAGGAACTCCGGCTCCCCCGTCACCTCGCGGTCGATGGCGGGCTCCAGCCATTCCGGGATTGTTACGTCGGCATCCGGCTCCGGCAGCTCCACTTCGGCGAGCACGAGCTGCCTGTCGAGGAATTCGTCGATCTCGAACGTGTGCTCCGGCGTCGTGACAACGTGGCGCCGCTTGACCACGCGTTTCCCCTGCGTGAGCGGCCACAGCTGATCGAAGACGGGCTGCGTGGTTTCCTCCTCTATTTCCAGGCGCGTGATACCCGAGCCGGCCTTCACGGTGCGGAAGAAGCGCGTGGACCCATTGGCTGCAACGCGGCGCACGCGTTCGATCAAACGCTCGCCGGGGAGGTAGCCTTGCGCGATCTCTTCCAAAGTTGCCTGCGGAAGCTTGGGCAACGCATACAGCAAGTACTTGCGCTCGATCTCCACGTCGCGTCGCACCACCCCTTCCAGGCCGGCGGCGAGAGAACGCGTGCGCTCGAAGAAGGGCTCGGCTGCCTCGCCTAACCAGTCGGATTGGACGTGCGAGAAGGCGCGTTCCGCGTGCTCGCGCACCCCTTCGGCGAGAGCGACGAGGCCCGGCCGCATGCGCGTGACTGAGCGCCGGCGTGGCGCTCTCCGCTGGCCCGCTACCGGGGGCGCGGAAGGGGCGCGGGCCAGCGCCGAAATGGCGCTGGCGTCTTCTTCGGCCGCCCGCTCGAGGGCTCCGGCCAGCTCGCGCGACCAGACGTGCGCGTCGTGGACGTCGCCTAACGAATCCTGCAAGCCTTTGAGCGACTGCACCAGGGCCCGGGCGTCGTCGCTCACGTCCATGATGGATTCCAGCGCATAGCGCAGCCGCTTGGCCCGGATGCGCGCGCGGTGGATACGCTTGTCGTCCGCCACGCTCGCGATCTCGCTCAGGGCGAGCCCCAACGCTCGTTCCTGGGCCAGGATGACGTGGGCCAGCGTCGCGCCGAAGGACGGATCCACGCTACCCCCGGGATGCACGGGGGCCGCATAACGAGCAAGCCGGCGCCGCAGTGTGCGCAGCGTGGACTCCAGCCGGCGCTCGACTTTCCGTTCCAGGCGCGTGTCTGCCGCAGCCTTGCGCTCCTGCATGCTCGCCGCGAGCTGCCGTGCCGCCGTGCGATGCCGCGGCCTGAGCGCCGGCGTGCGCGCCTGCAGCCACTCGAGCAGCACTTCCGCATCGCGGCTCGCGTTGGACGATTCGGCGATGCGGTCCAGGCGGCGCCGCGGCTTTTTGTTGACCTCCGGTACCGCGGCCTGCATCGCTCTCAGCCAGGACCTGAGGCGCCGCAGAGCAACGCGCATGTCGTGCAGAGCCTCGGAGTCATCGGACGATCCGCGCCGCTGGTTCGCCCCCTCGATGGCGTCGACCAGGCCTAACGCGTAGCGACGCGCACCCAGTGACGCCGGTTCAGCGGCGCGCTGGCGCGTGCGATCTTCCACTAATCCGCCGCGGCGCGCAGTTGGGCCGGCGTGAGCAGCCACAGCAACGTGGCGCCGCCCGCCCGCGGTCCCTCGCCTAGGTCGAGCAGGCATGCGCCGCCTTTTTTGAACAGCACACGCGAGCCCGACTGGTCGTCCCCGGTGAGCAGCCAGGTGACCAGCCGGCTGAGATGCGGCTCGTGGCCTACCAGAGCCACTGTCCCGTCGGGCGGCTGCTGCTTGAGCCACGGCACAAGGGCGTCGGGTTTCTGCTCCGGCGTGAGCGCGTCGACGTACACGAGGTTGTCGCGCAAGCCGAAGACGTCGCTGACTATGCGCGCGGTCTCGTCCGCCCGTACCAACGGGCTGCTTGCGAGCACATCTATCGGCGGGCCCACACGGCGCAGTCCGCGCGCGTTGCGGCGCATGCGGCGCCGGCCGAAGCGAGTGAGCGGACGTTCGCCGTCGTCACGCTGGGTCTTGGCGAACTCCTCGCGATCCTCGGCTATGGCGTGGCGGATGACTAGGAGGTGCATTTTGACTACGGGTGGAAGATCAAAGGTCTCAGCCTAACGAAGCCCGACCTGCCCTGCCACCGACGCCGTCAACTTGGCGGAGTCGTACCCCAGTCCCTTGCGGAACACAGTCACAACGTTGCGGATATCGCCGGGCGTGCGCGAAGGGTCGCCGCGGATGATCACGAGGTCGGCCTGCTTGCCGGCAGCGACGCTTCCCACGCGATCGGCCTTGCCTAACACTTTCGCGCCATTCAAGGTCATGATCTGCACGGCCTGCACCGGAGTGAAACCGGCCTCCACCAGCAGTTCGAAGTTCCGCTGATCTGCATATCCCGCGATTGCGCTCGCGCAGCAGGGGTCGGCTCCGGCCGCGAGCAGTCCGCCGCCGTTGACGAAGGAGCGCTCGAAGTCCATCGCCTTGCGCAGGTTCTTGCGCGCGAGTGAATCGTTCGAGGTGCGGCCACGCTCGTAGTACAGCGCCACAGCGTCTCGAGCGGCCGGGAACAATGCATCCAGAACGCGCTGATCGAACGGCACACGACTGGGGCTCCCCGTCTCGTACACAGCCAGCGTCGACGTCAGCGAGACGTTTTTCCGTACCATCTCCTGAATCGTGCGCTGCACGGCCGGGCTGGCGATGTCCAGAGCCGCGTAGGTGGCTGCGCTGCCCCCGGGACAGGAGTCGGGCTGTTTCGCTGCATTGTACTCCGAGTTGGTCAGAAGACCGTGCTCCAGATTGTCGATGCCTAACGCGACTGCTTCCAGAAAACCGACGGAACAGAGATGCGCGGTGACCTTGACTCCACGCTTGTGCGCTTCGTCGATCGCCGCCCCCAGCTCGGCTCGCGAAATCGTCGTGTACGCCTTGAACCACGTGACCCCCTCCTCTGCCCAGTAGCGCACCATGCGCCGTGCATCTTCCGCGCCCGCGAGGGCGTGCATCCCGGCGGGGCCGTCCACGGGCCCTTGCAAGTACGGGCCGGTGACGACGATGTCCGGTCCGATCGCGCTCCCGTCATCGATCGCCTTCTTGAGATTCAGCTCGCGGTACGAATCGGTGCTCCCCGCTGTGCGGATCGTCGTGACGCCGCTCGCCAGGAAGAGGCGTGGATAACTGTAGAACATCATCTTCATCGAGCCGGAGGCGGCCGAAGAGTAGTACATATGGTCGTGCAGCCCGACGATGCCGGGAATGACAGTATGCCCCGTGAGATCGAGAACCTGGGCGCCTTGTGGAACTTGCACCTCGCCCGTCTTACCTACGGCGCGGATCAGCTCGCCTTCCACAATGATTGACTGATCGTCGCGTGCAGGCGCGCCTGTCCCGTCGATGAGCCGGACGTGGGTGAGCGCCACAACAGGGGCGTTGACGGATAGAACGGTCTGGATCTGCGGGCTAACTGATCGCTGCTGCGCGCCCATGCTCGAGGACAGCGCAGTCAAACCCAGCACGAGCTTGCGGAAGGAGGATCGCATAAGTGGCCTTAGAGCTTGGAGCAGGCGGCTAATAGCCGGTTGCGGAAGGAGGATCGCATAAAGTGGCCTGAGAGTAGAAGCAGGCGGCTAATAGCCGGTTGCGGAAGGAGGATCGCATAAGTGGCCTGAGAGCTAGGAGCAGGCGGCCAATGGCCGGCGAGGGTGGGGGCGCGGATGCGGTTGCGGCTGCGGTTGCGGCTGCGGCTGCGGCTGCGGCTGCGGTCACCGAGCGCGCGACGATCACGCCCATTCCAATCCCGGCGATCACACCCGCGACATGCCCGACCTCGTCGATGTCCTCTCTCCCACGGCCCATCGCGACGTGCGCGACGATCACCGCCATCGCCATTCCCAGCAAGACAATCTCCATCCTCTTCGGCCCGCGCTTCACCGCAGTCACCGCCATCACCACCACCAACGCCGCCGCCATTCCAAGCGCACCGCTCGACGCTCCGGCAATGACCGCATACGGCGCGCTCACCGTGCCGGCCGCCGTGCCCGCCGTCGACGCTCCCACGAACACCACCG
>JBQTJS010000045.1:0-10916 GCA_052386875.1 Gemmatimonadaceae bacterium | reverse complement strand
GCGTTCTTCTCGTCGAACGACGGATCGATCTCCTGCATGACCTGCTTGAGCCGGTCCGACCGCATGACGTCGCCGTTCTTGGTCATGCGGCCGATCGATTCGGTTACCAGTTCCCAAGGATCCCATTTCACAAGCTCCTCTTCCCCCGTCTTCACGAGCCCCGCCAGCGCGTTATAGCTGTAATACTCATCGCAGTTCTGCACGAGCAGATCGCTGGACGATTCGCGGATCCCGACTCCGATCACGTACTTCCCGTACTCCTTGAGCTTGATGACCATGCTCGAAAAGTCCGAGTCGCCCGAGAGGAGGATGAAGGTTCCGATTTCAGGCCGCGTGAATACAAGCTCGATTGCATCGACAGCTAGGCGGATGTCCGTGGCGTTCTTCTTGGCGGAGCCGTAGGCCGGCGCCCAGATCAGGTCGATCGACGCTTCCGTGAGCGGGACGATATACCCTGGGTAGCGTCGCCAGTCCGCGTAAGCGCGTTGTACGGCAACTTTGCCGCGGATGATGTCGGATGAGAGGAGGTTGCGCAGCTCGGAGTGGAGGTCCTTCTGAATCCCCATCGTAACGTTGTCGAAGTCGATGAGGAGAGCCGCATTAGGTGCGTGGTGCGTGAGGGAGGAAGTTGTGTCGTGAGCGACTGCCTGTGGCCCACGATAGACGGGGGCTACCGTCTGCGCGGCACCGCGCCGTTCGGCGGGCGGCCGCATTGAGCGTGCATGCATGTAATTCCCGGGTTGTCGTTTTCTGCGTCGCGGGCCGCTCCCCGGGGAGACTCTTTGGCGGTCCCTACCCGGAGCGTCCGCGGCGCGGCGAGCGCGCGGTCACCCATTTGTGCCGTGCGTCTCGCTTCGTTCATCGTTCAGTTCCCGCTTCCCTCGGCCGGTCGCGCTCACGCATGCCCTCATCACTCGCGCCAGGATGAGCTGGGTGATGAAGCGTACGCGTGGGCTGCCAACGCGGCGAGCCCTGCGGGCACTGGACCTAAACATAGTAGGTATGAGGTCTAAGACCTACTACCTCACACGCCGATCGCCTTGAGTATGACGCGCTTGGGCCGTCTTCCGTCCCACTCCCCGTAGAAAACGCGCTGCCACGGACCGAAATCGAGCTTCCCCTTGGAGACCGGAACAATCACCTCGTGGCCGACAGTAAGCGACCGGAGGTGGGCGGCGGCGTTGTCCTCCCCGGTGCCGGAGTTGTGCCTGTAGCGCCCGGGATCCCATGGAGCCACGGTCCCCTCCAGCCAATCGAGGATGTCCTGCCAGAGTCCGCTCTCGTGGTCGTTCACGAATACGCTAGCGGAGATGTGCATCGCGGAGACGAGGACGAAACCCTCGGCAATCCCCGCGGCATCGCGGCATTTTTCCACTTCATCGGTTATGTCGATGATCTCTTGTCGCTTCTTCGTATTGAAGGTGAGATACGAGGTGTGGGTTAGCATAGGATCGGGGAGCAAGGGGAAAGCCCGGGCGCAGGGGATCGATGGCTGGAGTCGGCTACAGCTACACTGTGGTGGCTGTCTGCAAGCTGCACATACTGTAGCTTCGAAACTGGCTTAGAAGGTCCGCGTACTTGACCAGACTCGCCTACCGCTCGCGGTTATTCATCATCCTCCTGCTGTTTGCGGTGGTTCCCGGACTCGTGCTCACGGTGGCGTGGGGAGTTGTCGCGAACCAGGCGCTGCCACTCGTGGGCGGCGGAGCGGCGTGGGAGCGTCTGAGAGAGTCTGGGAGGGAGCTTACAGTGTCGCTCCGAAATGCCAGGCTCTCGCCTGGCCAGCGCTCTCGCGTGAACGCCCATGAGCACGAGTTGGAGGAATCGATTACTCAGGCGCGGCGCGTCCGCTTCCTTAGCGAGCGGGCTATGCCCGCCCTCTTACTAAGTGGGATTGCGGCTCTGGCGTTACTTGCATTTGCGGCATCGCGTGTCGCTGGGCATCTGAGCCGGCAGCTCAGCCGGCCGGTCGACGAGCTGGTCGGCTGGACGACTACAATCGCGCATGGCGGGGAGATTGCGCCCGGTACGTCGACGCGCGGCGCGCCGGAGTTCGACGTACTGCGCACACACATGAGGGGGATGGCAAGGGAGCTGGAGGAAGGGCGTGCGCGCGCGGTGGAGGGGGAGCGCTTGCGGGCTTTCCGCGAGAGCGCGCGGCGCGTGGCGCACGAGCTGAAGAATCCCCTCACGCCGATCCGTTTTGCGCTGGCGCGCCTGCAGCGGGGCGTGCCTAACGATTTGCGCGAACCTGTCGAAGTCATCGGTGTGGAAACCGAACGCCTGGAGGCGCTGGCGCGCGGATTCGCGCAGTTCGGACGACTCCCCGAGGGGCCGGCCGCCGAGATCGATGTCGCGGAGATGGTGCGTTATGCAGCGCGCAGCACGGTCCCGGTACATGTGCGGCTTGCCCTGGACGTCGCGGCCGACTTGCCGCGGGTTGCGGGACATTACGATGCCTTGCAGCGAGCGCTGTCCAACGTTCTGCTCAATGCAGTGGAGGCGTGCGCGACGCAACAATCGCCTGAGATCGGGGTGCGCGTGGAGCGGTCGCGCGACAACGGCCATGAAGCTGTGTCCATCGTGGTTCGCGACTCCGGCCCCGGTATCCCTGCGGACCGACTGGCGACAATCTGGGAGCCCTATGTAACGGACAAGCCGGGGGGGACGGGTCTGGGGCTGGCGATCGCGCGGCAGGCTGTGGAGGCGCACGGAGGAACGGTGTCGGCTGAGTCGCGTGCTGGCGCAGGTACGGAGGTGCGCTTTAGCATCCCGGTGGTGAGAGATGGGGCGGGGGGCAGCAACGGCGGGTCGGCGGACCCATCCGACCGGGGAGCAGAGGCACGCGGCCTAACGCCGAACTGAAGACTGAGCGAGGTCTGACATGGAAGAGAGCATAGTCATCCCGCTGGCGGGGATGTTCATGATCATTGTGCTGGCCATCGGTGTCCCATTGGTGCGAGCGCTGGGGCGGCGTTGGGAGAAGGAGGGACGTCTGCCGCGGCACGATCCGGAGGCGGCCGAACGACTAGGGCGTATCGAGCAAGCGATCGACGCGATGGCGTTGGAGATCGAGCGGATAAGCGAAGGCCAGCGCTTCGTGACCAGAGTTTTGGCGGACAAGGCGAGTGACCCTGCGGCGCTGCCTCACGAGTCGGCTGTCAAGCCCGGTACCTAACGGGAGAGAGAGTTTATGGATGCAGAAGAAGTAATAGCGGTCCTTATCGTTTTCGCGTCGCTCACGACGGTCGTGCTCACCTTCGCCGCCATGTGGTTCAAGCACGCCGAGCGCAAGGCGAAGGCCCAGCTGCAGCCCGGCGCGCTCGACGCGCGGCTCGAGCGGATCGAGCAGGCGGTGGACGCGATCGCCGTAGAGGTGGAGCGGCTCGCGGAAGGTCAGCGTTTTGCTACGCGGTTGTTGAGCGAGGGAGCCGCGCCGGCACAGGCTGTACGTGCTGCGGCAGCCGGCGCCGGCGTCGAGCCGCGGTCTCCTCATTAGCCGCTGCGGGCGAGGACCACGATGATCCTAACGTATACGCCACAGCAGGCGCCCGCGACCACGACCACGCAGCCGCCCGCGCCCTTCCCCCCACCGTTCGATCCAGGCGTGCCGGAAACCGTCATGATCCTGATGATAACGCTGGCCTGCCTCGCGGCCGCGACGATCATCTTCTATCCGCTCATGCGCGCCCTGGGCCGCCGCTGGGAGCGGCGCGGCGAGGCGCCGCAAGCCGCTGACGTGCGGCCGCGGCTGGACCGGATCGAGCAGGCGATTGACGCTATCGCGGTGGAGGTAGAGCGGATCTCGGAGGGCCAGCGTTACATGACCAGACAGATGCACGAGCTGAGGGCGCTGCCGGCCCCCAACCCGTTTGCACAGCCGGCGCAGGCGCAGCGCTCAGCGGAGGCGGTGTCGCGCGGCGAGCCCGGCACCTAACGAGCGCCCGGTGTCTTCAGTCCTCATCATCGACGACGAGCCGAACATCCGCCGCATGGTCGGCGCACTGCTCGCGGCCGAGGGCTACGAAGTGCGCGACGCGGCCGATGGGGCGAGCGGAGTCAAGCTCGCGCGCGAGCTGGAGCCGGACGTAGTGCTGCTTGATCTGATGATGCCGGGTGAGCTGGACGGTACGGCTGTGCTGCAGTTGCTGCGCGGCGAGCGCAGCGACGTTCCGGTCATCATGATGAGCGGACAGGCCGGATTGAGCGACGCTGTACGCGCGACCAAGCTTGGTGCATTCAACTTCTTGGAGAAGCCGCTGACCCCCGAGGGTGTGCTGCTCGCGGTCGCTGCTGCAATGGAGCTGCGCGCCGCGCGGCGTGAGGCGCTCTTCCTGCGGGCCGAGGCTGGACTGGGCGGGGAGATGGTCGGCACGAGCCTCGTTATGCAGCGAGTGCGCGAGCTTATAGCGCGCGTGGCCCCGACCGATGCTCGCGTGCTTATCTCCGGCGAGTCGGGGACGGGGAAGGAACTGGTCGCGGCTGCCATCCATAACGAGAGCGCGCGGCGCGAACGGGCCTTTGTGCGTGTCAACTGTGCGGCGATTCCGCGCGATCTGGTGGAGAGCGAGATGTTCGGTCATGAGCGCGGCGCGTTCACAGGCGCTTCTGAGCGACGCATCGGGCGCTTCGAGCTGGCCGACGGAGGGACCCTCTTCCTCGACGAGGTCGGCGATCTCGGGCCCGAGGCGCAAGCCAAACTGTTGCGCGCCATAGAAGCGCGAGAAATCGAACGCCTGGGAGGAGGGGGAGCGAAGCCGATCAGAATCGATGTCCGCGTGATCGCGGCGACGAACAAGGACCTGGAGCGGGCCTCGCGCGAAGGTGCATTCCGCGACGACCTCTTGTTTCGGCTCAATGTCATTCCGTTGGTCGTTGCGCCCTTGCGCGACCGGCTGGACGATCTGCCGCGCCTTGTGCGGCACTTCAGCGCCTTGCATCGCATGCGCACGGGCCGCACGCCGCCGACCTGGGGAGACGACGCGATCGCTGCGCTGGCGCTGTATCGCTGGCCGGGTAACGTGCGCGAGCTGGCGAACATCGTTGAGCGGCTCGTGATACTGCATGCCGGCCAGCATGTGGGCGCGGCGCAGGTGCGCGACGTGCTCCCCGCCGGCGGCAGCCGGACAATCGATGTTGGGTTTGACGCAGCTGGGGATGCGGGAGCCTTCGACGCGCCGCTGAGCGACGCATTGGATGCGTACGAGCGAGCGCTCATCGTGAACGCGCTCACCGCGGCGTCGGGGAACATCGCCGAAGCAGCGCGGCGACTGCGGACGGATCGGCCGAACCTTTACCGGCGCATGCGGCGCCTCGATATCGTGAGCGACGCCGGCGTCACCAACCCCGTGTGACTATGCGCATCCGAGCGATGAGACTTGTGCTGGGACTGGCGGCCCTAACGACGGTCACTAACGCCCAGCAGCGCGATACCACGCGTCTCTCCGATCTGTCGGCCCGCGCGATCCCGCGCGAAGTCATGGAAGAGATCGCGCGTGTGTACAATGCGGCGGGGACGCTGCGCATCGCGGGCTCGTTCGATATCGAGCGCGGGCGCACGATCGATTCCGATGTCGCTGCCCTGGACGGACCCCTAACGATCGGCGGGCACGTACGCGGCCGCGTAGTAGCCGTGAATGCCTCTGTGTTCCTGGAGCCGGGGGCACGCATCGACAAGGATCTGCTCGTTGTGGGGGGGCGTGTGGAAGGCCGCGAGGAGGCGACCGTGGTAGGTGACATCAGGATCTATGCGGCGACTGTCTCGTACGCGCGCGACGGCAATCTGCTGGTTGTACGCGAGGAGGGAGAGGAGGACGCAGACGCGCGCTGGTGGCGGCGCCGCCAGCGCTGGGGGAAGACGACCTGGAGCGACATCCGTCTGGTCTCGGCGCGCACTTACAACCGTGTCGAGGGACTCCCCGTGCTCGTTGGGCCGTCGCTGGGGCGCGATCTGGGGTGGGGCCGTCTTCGGCTCGACGCGTTAGGCGTCGTCCGCACTGTGGGGCGGTTCGAACGAGCTGAACACACCTTCGGTCACGACGTGAAGCTCGAGTTCGAGCTTGGCGAGAACCATGGAATGCGCTTCAGCGGCCGTTTGTTCGACGTGATCGATCCTGTAGAAGATTGGCAGCTGAGCGGCGGCGAAGTGGGTCTGGCAACTTTCTTTTTGCATCGCGATTACCGTGATTACTTCAGCCGGCACGGCGGCGCTCTGTCGGCGGCGCTTTTCCTAACGCGTTCTGCCGACATCACGCTCTCGTTCAGCGACGAACGCTGGGCAACGCGGGGGACGCGTGATCCGTTCACGCTCTTCCGGAACAACCAGGGGTGGCGGCCCAACCCCGCCGTTGACGACGCGCAGCTGCACCTGCTCAACGCAACGCTGCGTTTCGATACGCGCAACGACGCGAGCGATCCCTGGTCGGGCTGGTACGTGACGGCAGACATGGAGCGCGGGCGTGGAGTCGTTACGACACCCGGACCGGCGTCTTTCGCGACGCGCACCCAGGCGAGCGGAAGCATGGATTACGCGCGCGGCTTCCTGGATATCCGGCGCTACAATCGCCTGTCGCCGGACGGCCAGTTCAATGTGCGCGTGGTGCTCGGCGGCTGGTTAGGCGGCGATGCGTTGCCGTTACAGCGCCGCTTGTCACTCGGCGGCCCGGGGTCACTCCCGGGATACGACTTCCGGCGCGCACCGGACGGTGCTGACGTGCTCACGTGCTCCTCGGTGGACGCTGCCCTGCCGGGCTCGGGATCCGGCGCCGCCGGGATTGCGGGCTCGCCGGCGCAGTGTGACCGGATCGCCCTGGCGCAGGTGGAATTCCGGGGAGACATACGCTTCGACCCGTTAGGCTGGGTCGACGCGGATTGGCGGCCCTGGCGGACCGGCTACGGCCGTGGTGCGCAATGGGTGCTCTTCGCGGACGCGGGGCGCGGCTGGCTCGTGACGCCCGCGATCGACGTGGCCGATCTCACCTACCCGCGCGACAAGTTTCCCAAAGCGCGCACGTTCCTGACGGACGTGGGGCTGGGCCTCGTGCTTGACGACGTGGGGTTTTACGTGGCGCAGGCACTGTCCCATGGCAGCGCGCCGGTGAATTTCTTCGTTAGGCTGAAGCCGCGTTTCTAGAGTGAGGGGTGGGGGTGGCTGGCTCGCAGGAGGCGCCTGGCTCGTAGCCGCGGCGGTCGCGTCGGCGCAGGGAGTAGGGCGGCCAAGGCTAGAGATCACGTTGCCCCCACCGGCGAGCCTGCTGCGTGAAGGGCCCCTCGTGCAGGCGTCCGGGATCATGGCCGATTCAGGGATCATGCTGCTGGTGCGCAACGGCTTCCCGATGCGGCTGTACTACCGCGTGGAGTTGTGGGCCGCGCATCGCTTGTTCGACGAGCTGCTCGCGAGCGTCGAATGGGACGTGATAGTACGCTTCGATGCGCTGAACGAACGCTATCGTGCCTTTCGGGTGGACAGCGATGTGCTGCGGCAGCTCGGTGTGTTCGGCACTGTCTCCGAAGCAGCTTCCGCGGTCGAACGCCCCCTTCGCGCGCCGCTCAAGGCGAGCAGACGGACGGGCCGGCAGTACTACCGGGCGGTGCTGGACGTGGAGACGATGTCCTTTAACGACCTGGACGAGGTGGAACGCTGGCTGCGCGGGGAGCTGCGACCCGCCGTGCGCGGCGAACGGAATCCGGGGACCGCACTCGGCCGCGGAGTGAGGCGGCTGTTCGTGCGCGTGTTAGGCGGCGAACAGCGACATCTCGAAACGCGGACTCCCGCGTTTCGAGTTCCGTGAGTCGTTAGGCATGTCGCTTGTGCTGCCCGTGACGCTGCTCCAGCAGCTCGATCTGATGCAGCACGCCGGCGCCGTAGAAGTAGCGGATGTACTTCGCCTGAGTCGGCGTCAGGCGGCGCACGGCCCAGCTCAAGTGCACGAAGTGCGGCTCCACCGGCGCCGTGATCGGATGCATGCCGATCTCCGACGGCAGATGATTGGACTTGCGCGTGTTGCAGGCGCTGCACGCCGTGAGCACGTTGGTCCAGTCGTTCGTGCCGCCGCGCGAGAGGGGAACCAGGTGGTCGCGCGTCAAAGACTCGCGCGGCTTGAGCTCGTGCTGCCCCCGGCCGCAGAACTGGCAGCGATACCGGTCGCGCGCAAACAGGAACGTATTCGTGACCTGCCGGCGGAACTTGCGCGGCACGTGAATGAACCGCGTCAGGCGGATCACCGCGGGCCGCGGAACCGCGAGCCGCGCTGAACGCACCGGCCGCGCACCATCAGCCTCCACTATCTCCGCCTTGCCATCGATGACAAGGCGCAGGGCGCGCTTGAGCGGAACCATTGTGAGTGGCTCAAACGACGCGTTCAGTGCCAGGCATCCCACGATCACGGCAGCCGTTGTCCCAGTTCAGCCATTGCTTGGCCGGTAGAAGAACTCCCGCCCTATGTCGCGGAGCGGGAGCATGTCAACGATTCCTGCGAGGGAGGCCAAGCCACCTCGCGACTCGTATTTCAACCTACTTGAGTGCCACAAGCTCAACAAGGTAACGCCGCCGTGTCGTTGACTGTGCATGCGGCACCGTATTAACGCGCGCTAAGCGCCGGGTCAGGAACCGGTACCGGCGTTAGCCAGCCGTACGTATCCGGCAAGCGCCCGTGCGCTATGTCGAGATACTGCTTCTGGAGTGCCCTCGTGATCGGACCCGGAGTGCCCTCACCCACTGGCAGCCGGTCGATGGAACGCACCGGCGTCACCTCCGCGGCCGTTCCACACATGAAGACTTCATCAGCGATGTGGAGCATTTCACGCAGAAGCTGCTGCTCGCGCACTTCGTAACCCATCCGGCGAGCGAGCTGCATAACGGTGTCTCGCGTTATGCCGTGCAGAATCCCCGCGGATATCGGGGACGTATACAGCACGCCGTCGCGCACAATGAAGACGTTCTCGCCGCTCCCTTCGGATATGAATCCGAACGTGTCGAGCATGATCCCCTGCGAGTAAGAATCGTTGCGCGCTTCCAGCTTGGTGAGCTGTGAGTTCAGATAGTTCCCCCCGGCTTTGGCCATCGTGGGGAACGTGTCGGGCGCAGCGCGGCGCCAGCTCGAGACGCAGACATCGATCCCCTGCTCCAGCGCACCGCGCCCGTGCAGGGTCCCCCACTTCCATGTGATGATGAACGTCTCCACGGGAACTCCCGTGGGATCGAAACCCATCTGCTCACCGGTGCGCACCACGACCGGACGGATGTAGCACTCACGCAGCTCATTGGCCGCGATCGTATCGACAGTGGCCTGCACAAGGTCGTCGATCGTGTAGGGAAGTTCGATGCGGTAGATGCGGCATGAATCGAAGAGTCGCCGCATGTGGTCCCTGAGTCGGAAGATTGCGCCGCCGTTAGGCGTCTCGTAGCAGCGGATCCCCTCGAACACGCTCGATCCGTAATGAACGACGTGCGACATTACGTGGATCGTGCAGTCCTCCCATTCCACCAGTTTGCCGTCGCGCCAGATCCGTTGCGTGCGTCCCGCCGTGCGACTGCTCATGTCCCGTCTCTCAGTAGCGTGGTTGCCGTTGAAGTCGCCGAGGCGACCCTGAAGTCTAATTGCACCGGTGAGGGGTCTCCTAGCGCGAATTGCGCCAGCCGCGCCCCCGCCTCTCGGACCATATCCACATCGCGCGATATGCTCGCTCCCAACCGTCCGTGCCTGACCAGCTCCGCGCCTGCCACGCAGACTAGCTCGGCGCGCCTGCCGCCGGCGCCGTAGATCAGCGCCGCGACCGGATCATAGACTGTCGCGTCGCGCACGGCGTCAAGCCGGAATGCGGCAAGATCTGCCGCCTTCCCCACCTCGAGCGAGCCGATTTCGTCGGCCAGACCGAGAGCGAGTGCGCCGCCAAGGGTCGCGAGGCGCAGCGCCTGAGCGGCAGGCAGTGCTTCCACCGCTCGGTCAGCGGCCCGCGCGAAGAGGGCTGCGAGCCGAGCCTCTTCGAGGATATCCATGCGGTCGTTGCTGACTACGGAATCGCTGCCGAGCCCTGTCTGCACACCGCTGTTTAGGAGCTGCATCAGCGGCGCGCAGCCGTGACCGAGCTTGGCGTTGGAGGCCGGGCAGTGCGCCACGCTGCAGCCCATCGCGGCTAGGAGAGCGACATCTTCGCGGGACGCTTGTACGCAGTGGATGAGCAGTGGTTGGCAGGCGAGCACGCCTGTATCGCTAAGAAGGGCGATGGGAGAAGAGGCTCGCGGCCGGACGGGGATTCCGCGGCTGCGCCAGCCGTCGGCGAAGGGGCCTGCTCCCTCGACGACGAAGCGCGATTCGGCCTGGCTTTCGGCGATGTGCGCGGCGAGCGGGAGCGCCTGGTCGCGGGCGAGGGTGGCGACGGCGCTGTAAAGCTCGTCGCTCACGGAATAGGGGGCGTGCGGGGACACGCCCAGGCGCACGAGCGGCGTCACGCTGTGGCGGCTTCTCGTTAGGCGATCGCGCAGATCGTGCAGCGACGCTTCGCATTGATCGGGATGCGGCCCGAACACTTCCTGATAAACGACGCCGCGCGCGCCCATCTCATGTAGCGCCGCGAGCACCACTCCCGAGGCACTGGTGTCGGCAAAGGTGGTGACGCCGGCCAGGAGTCCCTCGGCGATCCCCAGGCGCGCCGACGCGCGGAGTGCATCGCGGCTGAGCGCTTGTTCCCGAGCGGCCGTTAGGCGGATGAGCCATTGCCGGAACGGCTGGTCCGCGAGATATCCGCGCAGCGCTGTCAGCTCGAGGTGAGTGTGCGTGTTGACGAGACCAGGCAGCACAACGGCGTTGCCGAGGGACACGACATCCCCGTTAGGCGCTCCCTGGCGCGGGCCCACGTACGCAATGCGGCCGAGTGCGACGCCGACGGCCCCATCCGCTATCGGCGGGCGGGCGACG
>JBQTJS010000044.1:0-1866 GCA_052386875.1 Gemmatimonadaceae bacterium | reverse complement strand
TGCGCGCCGTGGCGCTCTACGGATCCGCGGCCCGCGGCGGGGCCGAGCACTCCTCGGCCAAGTCCGATTACAACGTGCTGGTGCTCGTTTCGAGCCTTCCGCTCGACGCTCTGCGCCGCGAAGGTCCGGCTGCCAAGCGTTGGCGCGCCGCGGGGAATCCTCCGCCGCTCACAATGACGCTTAACGAGTGGACACGCTGCGCCGACATCTTTCCGATGGAGTACGCCGATATCCTGCAGCATCATCGCGTGTTGTACGGGACGCTCCCGCTGGACGGTATCAGTGTGGATCCGGGGCATCTGCGGCTGCAGCTGGAGAACGAAGCGATGGGGAAGCTGCTCCGGTTGAGGCATCAGGTCATGACGTCGCTGGACGACGCCGGCGCTCAGTTGGCCTTGTTGGAGGCGAGCCTCAGCGCCATGCTGACGCTTTTTCGGGCCTATGCTCGGCTGCATAGCCTGAGGGCGGACAGTGACTCGGAGGCCCTCTGCCGATCCGTTGCGGCGCACGCGGGTTTCGATGCCGATCCGTTCGTTCGTGCCTGGCACCATCTCAAAGGGACGAACAGAATCACAAAGGAGGCGGCGCCGGCAGTGTTGGCGTCGTATCTCGAAAGCTTGCAGAGTTTCGTGGCGCGGGTCGACCAATACGTGACTTGACGCCTAACGCGGAACATTCAGCGTAACTTCCAACTCCCAACCCCTAGAACAATGTCTCGTCCGCCGATCGTCGCCCTTGCTGCGCTGATGCTTGTCGGCTGCGGTTATAACACGATTCAGACGTACGACGAGCGCGCCAGTGCCACAAAGCAGCAGATCGAGGTGATGCTGCAGCGGCGCTACGACCTTATCCCCAATCTCGTGGAGACAGTACGCGGACAGGCGCGGCAGGAGCTGGAGGTCTTCACGCAGGTGGCGCGCGCCCGCGCCGGATTGGGCTCGGCTTTGCAGCGCGGCGATCCGCGCGAGCTGGCCAACGCCAACGAGCAAGTCACGGCCGCCCTGCGCTCGTTGACGATCGCCGTGGAAGCCTATCCGCAGATCAAGTCGGATCAGGGTTACCTGCGGCTGCAAGATGAACTGGCAGGTACCGAGAACCGCATCGCTACGTCCCGCACGGACTACAACCAGGCCGTCCAGCATTACAACACGTATATCAGGCGCTTCCCAGCCGTGGTGACAGCCAAGGTGATCGGCGCGAAGCCGCGTGAGTACTTCGAAGTCTCCGCGTCCGAGGCGCGCGAGGCGCCAAAGGTGGATTTCTCCAAGTAATCGCGGCCGTCCAGGGCACGACTTTTAGAGGCTCGCGCCTGCCTCTGCATCTTCTTGCGGCCAGGATGCATATGTAGGAGCCGCAACGCGTTATGGGGCCAGCAGCCGAGTCCGCCAGGCAACTTGCAAGTTGTCGTTGACACCTTTCGGCGACGCGCGTAACGTTTTCGCCGCCTGCGAGGGTTAGGAGTGGCGGGCTGGTTCCAGAATCCACGGACTCGTCGACGCATTTGAGCCACACCGCTCTCGTTTGCTGCCCGCTGCAGCCTCGCGCGCTGACGCGTCCGCGATGGGCTGGGCGCCCTAACGAACCGCAGGAACCTTCAGCACTGCCGCCACTTGGCGGCAGCAAACCGCACTTACCGTAGGAGGCCAAACGTTATGTCACGGTTGCGTGGTCTGATCGTGATGGTGGCGGCTCTCTTCGGTCCCGCCCTGCTCGCGGCCCAGGAAGCGGCCACGATCTCGGGGCGCGTAACGAACGAAAGCGGCGCACCGGTCGCGTTCGCAGGCGTCTTCCTGGAAGGGATGGCGATCGGCGCACAAACACGCGAGAACGGTAACTACTCGATAGTCGTGCCGGCCGCTCGGGCCC
>JBQTJS010000043.1:0-5501 GCA_052386875.1 Gemmatimonadaceae bacterium | reverse complement strand
ATCAACGAGTCGTTCGGCACCATCGTGCGCTTCTACGCCCCAACCCTGCTTCTCTTCGTCGCCGCCGCGGTGGCGCAAGCGCGGCGGCAGCGTGACACAGGCTGGTGGTACATCGCCGCAGCGCTCGTGGTATCCATCCTCGCCGCGCTCCTGCAACAGGCCGGAGTCGCACTACACGCTACCTATTTCGACCATAACGCCGTCTACCACGTCCTGCAGGGGATTGCGCTCGTGCTCCTGTTTATCGGATTCCGCGCCGTGCGCCCCGCGAGATCGCCGCCGAGCGCGGTGCGTCGGGCCTAACGAGGATGCTGCCGACATAACGATGCCACGGCCGGCCGGCGTGTCGCAGATCGCCAGCAACGCCCGGCTGGCGCGCCACATCGGATTCTGGTGGGGCCTCGCCGAAGGCGTGCTGTTCTTCATCGTGCCTGACGTGTACATCACCTTCGCGACCCTGTACGCGCCGCGCGCGGGGGCGATCGCGTGGCTCTTTTCCATCCTCGGGTCGTTGGCTGCCGTCGGCGTCATCTACGTGACGAGGCTGCTCCGCTGGGACTACAGCGCGCTCCTCGATCTCGTACCGGGCATTTCGGCGTCGCTGCTGGACCGCGTGGGAAGGGACGTTGCCGCCCAAGGGCTCCCTTTCACTCCCTTCCTCGTGCTCGGCGGCGTCCCGCTGAAAGTCTACGCCGCCTCGGCGTTCGCCGCGGGCGCCTCGTTAGGCACTGTGCTGCTCTGGACGATCTTCGCGCGCCTTGCACGCATCGCGCCGACCTACGCGCTGGTCGCGCTCGTGCGCCTGCTGTGGCGCCGCTCCATCGACTGCCACCAGCGGCGCTGGCTCCTCCTCTTCGCCACCGCGTGGGTTGCGTTCTACATCTTCTACTTCGCGCGCCTGGGCTAGCTGTCCGGCTCATCACCGCGTAGGCGCGGCACTACAATGACAAGCGCCTCCATGGAGTTAGGTTATCCGCCGCCAACAGCGTTTTATCACGGGGAGCGTCCGGTGAAGGTCGCTGAGCGGCGAACCAATTTTGTGAAAGAATGGGACCCGCTTGCGCGCCTAAGGCCAGAACCGCCTGACAAGCGCCACGAGTGCCGTCACCCCGAGCGATACGACGATCGCTGAAGTGATCGGAAAGTAGAGGCGCACACCCGGCCGCTCGACCCTTACGTCCCCCGGCAGACGCCCGAACCAGGAAAGCGCCCCGATTGACACCAGCAGTCCCACGAGTACTACGGCAAGGCCGACCAATACGACCGTTAGGCCGACCGATCGCTGTAGCATCCGTTGCTCTCACCCGTCGCCGCTCGCCCCGCGCTGCCCCGACACGATCGCCTAACGAGCTGCGCGATAGGCCGCTCCCGCTCCGCTTCGCGGAAAGCGCTCGAGCGAACGCGCACGCGCCTTGGCTACTTCCTCTTCCCTGTTGCGCGGCACCGAGCTGGTCACGAAGCTGTCGATGAGACGGCGCGCGATCGCGGTGACACTGTCCACTGCCTCGTTGAACGCATCCTCATTGGCCCGCGAGGGCCGCGTCGTCCCGCTGACCTTGCGCACGAACTGCAGTGCCGAGGCGCGCACTTCATCGTCCGTGGCAGGGGGTGCGAAGTTGGCAAGCGTCTTGATATTGCGGCACATCGGGCTTCTCCTCTGTCACTAGGTCGCAAGAACGCTTGCATTCTACTACCCGGCCGGTCTCGGTGCGCCTCTCCCTACCCGGCTCGGCAGGCGCTGCCGCGTAGCGGCATGCACCGGCGCTGAGTATCCTGCATCTATTGAACGGAGTGTACGCTCGTGAGCAGACTGCTTGCACGGCCCCCGGGAGGGGCGATAGGACGATTCGGGAGATCGGCGGCCGCGCTGGCAGTCCGGGCTCAAAGCGACAGCGTGCGCGCCCTGTCACTCTCCATCATAGCCTGGGCGTGGGCCTCCGCCGCTTGCTCCGGCGCGGGATCGCCTTCGGGGACGAACGGCACGCCGCAAGTAGCGCCTCCCGTCGCCGCCGCGGATCTCGTCTTACACACAACGCTCGACAGCCCGCTCGCCGTGGCGACGCCGCGCGTCGGCTCGGGCTCTACGGCCGCGATTTCGACGTCGCCGGCCAACGATTTCGTGAGCGCGCGGCTCGGCGCAGGGTTGCGCGCCGATGCAGTCGGTGAGCGCATCGAATTCCGCCAGATCGACGGCGGCGTTCAGAATGTGGAGCTGGAGCGCGGAACGATGGAGTTCTGGTACCGCCCGAACTACGACCACGACGACGATCGCAAATACACAATCGTGGGCACGGGGGACTGGGGGCCGTCTACGGAGCACAGCTCGATCCACCTCGGCAAGCATAACGATTCCAATCAGAACGGGATCTTTCTCATCTTCTTCGACGCGAACGCCGTGCGCTGGGAGCATAACGTTTCTGTCCGCGACTACGGCTGGAGGGCGGGGGATTGGTTGCTCATGCGCATTACCTGGGATTTCGCCGTTCCGGCCGGAGTGCCGAACCTGCACCTTTATGTGAACGGGAGAGAGCTGCGCCTAACGGGTGATGTATCGCGCGGTCCGCAACCCATCGGCGCGGAACGTGCCGACCGCATGATCTACATCGGCTCGCGCGACCTCAGCGGGCCCATCATTGCGAACGGCGTGTACGACGAAGTCAGGATCTGGAAACGGGTGCTGCCCCCCGCCTGACGGGCGCAGCCTAACGTACTCATTTCAGCATCGCCTCCATCGGCATCGCCTGGGCGCGTTTCGCGTCGTTAGGTGGCAACGCCGGCTGCGCCCGCGTGTGCACGCAATCAATCGAGCTCGAGCACAGCGCCGACCGGGCTCATCGCGCTAGCGTGCCGGCCGCTCGATGTCCACGGCGATCGAGCGCCACTTCCCCTGGTTGAAGCGGAGCACGCTCAGGGCACAACGCGTCGCGTGACCGAGCAGTATGGCGATCCAGATGTCGATCGGATCAAGTGTCCCGGTCCGCTGGATAACGAAACAGATGCCTAACGGCACAAAGATCTGTGAGACGATCGATATGTACAGCGGGCTCCTGGTGTCGCCCGTCCCTTGCAATCCCCCCGTGTACGTGAGCGCGACGGCGATCAACAGCCCCGAGACGCTGAGCAGCCGCAGCAGCTGCACGCCGATCTCGACAACCGCCGGCTCGTTCATGCCGAAGATCGCCAACAGCTGTCGCGGGAAGAACAGGAAGAAGAAGCCGATGAACGCCGCCCCCGCCAGTCCGTAGCGGGCTGCAATGTGCACAGCCGCCTCGCTGCGCTCGGGATGCCGCGCTCCAAGGTTTTGGCCAGCAACCGCGGCGGCGGCGCCCATCAACCCGACGGAAGTCCACGTGATCAGCGAGAACAGCTGCGTATACGACACCGCAAAAGCCGCCTGTGCCGCCGCGCTCTGTGCCAGGGAACCGATGAAGGCGAGCATGAACACGCCGCCGACGTTCATCGCGATCCCCTGAATCCCCGTCGGCAGGCCGAACCGGAAGAGCGATCGGATTATCGCCCAGTCAGGGCCGTAGCCGTTGCCGCGCGGGAACGACACGACCCAACCGCCCCGCAATAGCTTCCAAAAAGCGTACATGCCTAACAAGCCCGATGCGATCACGGTTCCCATCGCCGAACCGGCCGTACCGAATGCCGGAATCGGTCCCAACCCTCGGATCAGGATCACGTTGAACACGAGATTGAGAACCGTGAGCGCTATTCCCAGGATCATCGGCGTTCTCGCATCTCCGGCCGACCGCAGCGCACCGCTCAGCATGTAGAAAACCAACATCCCCGAGCTGAACACGAACATGATCCGCAGGAACGGCAAGGCCTCGGCCTTGACCGCGGGCGCCGCGTTCACGAGATCGAGCAGCCACGGCGAAGCGAAATAACCGAGCGGCGCCATGATGCCTAACGAGATGCCGATAGCCGTGAGAAACGCCTGATATACAACGCGATCGACTTTGTCTTCCTCGCCCGCACCCGCGAAGCGCGCCACGAGCACGCTCATTCCCGTGAAGAGCGACGTTATGAAGACGATCACGACGATGACGATCTGCCAGCTCACCCCGATCGCGGCATTCCCCGTGAAACCCACGAGGTTCCCCACCAGCACATGGTCCACGATCCCCTGGAGGCCGCCGAACACATTTGTGAGCATCGTCGGCCACGCGATCTTCCACACAGCCTGACGCAGCGGCCCCTCCACTATCGAGCGGTCGTAACGCTGGCGCGTCGGTGTTTGCTCTAGCCGCTCGGCTCTGGCGCTTGCCCCTGGCGCGCCAGCCGCGGTCACATCTGTCATGGAGGATCGCTAACCAAAGTCTGGAATCGTAACCAGGAACGCACTGGCACGCGTCCCCGTTAGAGGTTAGACCTCCTCGACTCATACATCCGCACCTCCTCGCCTCGCACTGCCGCTCACATCCGCACCCATTACTCGTAATCGCTACTCGCCCTCGCCGCTTGCTTGGCGACCTCGCGCTCACATCCTTACCATCACTCGTTAAACCCACTAGCCCTCGCCGCGTCCTTGGCGCCCTCGCGCTCACATCCGCCCCCCATTCCTAGCCAATCCCCACTCGCACTCGCCGCACGCATCTCCTCACTTAAAACACCACTCGCCCTCGCCCATTGATTGTCCACCTAGTCGACGGCACATACGAGCTCTTCCGCCACTTCTACGGCATCCGCCGGGCTCAGAAGGGAGATCCGCCATTAGGCGCAGTAGCGGGAGTGCTCGGCACGGTAGTCCAGATGCTCGAAACAGGGGCAACGCACATCGGCGTCGCCACGGATCACGTTATAGAATCTTTTCGCAACAACCTTTGGGCCGGCTACAAGACTGGTGATGGGATAGAGCCGGCGCTCCTGGCCCAGTTCCATCCATTGGAGGATGCGCTGCAGGCCATGGGAGTAGTCGTCTGGCCCATGGTCGAGCTTGAAGCCGACGACGCGCTCGCATCCGCCGCGCATCTAGCAGCTGCGGACCCACGCGTTGAGAGGGTATGCATCTGGACCCCGGACAAAGACCTCGCGCAATCTGTCGTGGGAGGCCGAGTCGTACAAATCGATCGTCGCAGCGGGCAGATCCGTGACGCCGATCAAGTACGCGCCAAGTTCGGCGTTCCCCCGTCGCTTATCCCCGATTACCTCGCCTTAGTCGGCGACTCAGCCGACGGCTACCCCGGTCTCCCCGGCTACGGACCAAAGACGGCCGCCCGGGTTATTGAACGCTACGGCCCGCTCGAGGATTTCCCCGCTGAGGCGCTGCAGGGTGACATCGCGACGGCGTTGCTCTTCAAGCGCTTGGCAACACTGCGAACCGATGCGCCGTTATTCGAGGATGTGGACGATCTCCGGTGGCGTGGACCGCGCGCCGAGTTCCGCCTCGTCGCCGCGAGTATTGGTGATGAGCGTTTGACGACACGTGTATTGGAGCTGGGGCGCCGCGCTCTCGACGGCGTCATAAACTAAGTGCCGCTGACGTTGGTCCAACT
>JBQTJS010000042.1:0-4063 GCA_052386875.1 Gemmatimonadaceae bacterium | reverse complement strand
CGTGCGATCTCGGCGATGCGCTGCGCAGCTTGCGGCCGCCGCCGCCAACGGCCTATGAGCGCTATGCGCAGTCCCTCAGCGAGGCAGGCTTGGCCGCCACAGCCCTTGGGCGCGAATGGCTGGCCGCTGGCGACAGTGCCTTACGTGCACCGCTCAGCGTCACGCTCCCCTTCCGCGAGGCCGGCTACTACAGTCGCAGCGAAGCGCGAGCTGTGGCCTATCGCTTCGCGCTTCAGGATGGTCAAAGAATCGTGGCGCGCGTGCGTGCCAGCGGGCTGCCGCTGCAACTCTTCGTCGATCTGTACGAGGAGCTTAAGGACTCGCTCCCTCTGTTCGAGCATCGCGCTACAGCAGATACAGCTGAGCAGGGAGACAGCGCAGTGACGCCCACACTCGCGCTGGAGCACGAAGCACGGCGCACGGGTTCCTACGTCCTGCGCATTCAGCCCGAGCTGTTGCGCAGCGGCCGCTTCGATTTGGAGCTGCGCGCGGAACCGTCACTGGTCTTTCCGGTGCACGGCGCGGGGAATCGCGCCGTCATGAGCTTCTTCGGCGCGGCACGTGACGGCGGCCGGCGCAGGCACGACGGCATCGATATATTCGCGCCGCGCGGGACTCCTGTTCTGGCGGCAACCAACGGCTTCGTGCGCTCGACGAGACCTAACGAGCTTGGCGGAAACGTCGTATGGCTGCGCGACGCGAGCCGTGGTCACACGCTGTACTACGCGCACCTCGACCGCCATGCCGTCGTGGAAGGGGATGTAATACTGGCGGGTGACACTATCGGGTTCGTCGGCAACAGCGGCAACGCGCGGACGACGCGGCCGCATCTCCACTTCGGCATCTACCGGCGCGGGGAGGGGCCGGTCGATCCGTACCCGTTCGTGCGCCTCGTGACGGAGCGCGCACCTGCGCTCGCCGCGGACACAAGTCGCCTGGGCGCGTTAGGCAGGACCGTCGCCGCCCGCACGTCCCTGATGCTGCAACCGGCGCCGCTGGGGGACACGGTGCGTCCCCTGGCGCGGAACACAACTCTGCAAATAGTGGGCGCCGCGGGGAGTTGGTACCGCGTGCAACTCGACGACGGCGTGGCAGGCTACGTGCCGGCGCGCCAGGTCGCCAGCACGGGATCGCCCTAACGAGAATCGCGTACGGCATCTTGCCGATCCGTATCCTCCCCACAGCTTCAGAGTCATGAGTCCACCAGCCGCCGGAGTGTCCAGCGCCGCCGACTTCCTGCCGGCGCGGCGTACCCTCCTCAGTCTCAAGCAGGCGGCGCGCGGCTGTCGCGGCTGCCACCTGTACATCAACGCGACGCAGACAGTCTTCGGGGCGGGGAAGCGCACGGCCCGAGTCGTTCTGGTGGGAGAGCAGCCCGGCAACGAGGAGGACCTGCGCGGCCGGCCGTTCGTGGGCCCTGCCGGCCGCATCCTGGACCGCGCTTTGGAGGACGCGGGGATCGACCGCGACGAAGCGTACGTCACCAATGTCGTCAAGCACTTCAAGTGGCAACGCCAGGGGAAGATCCGCATCCACAAGAAGCCTAACGCGGAAGAGACACGCGCTTGCATCCCCTGGCTCCACGCCGAAATCGCAGTCGTGCGCCCCAAGGTGCTCGTCGCCCTCGGCGCTACGGCGGCGCAAGCGCTGTTCGGCAGTGACTTCCGCGTGACCGCGCACCGCGGCGAGGTACTCACAACACCCCTGGCCGAGAAAGCGCTGGCAACCCTGCACCCGTCGTCCATCTTGCGGCAACCGAGCAGCGCGGAGAGGGCGCGGGCACTGGAGGCCCTGATCGCCGACCTCCGCGTGGTCAGCGCGCTGCTCGCGACGCCATAGCCCGTAGCGTCGTCCACTCCCGCTCGGAGACCGGTGAAACCGACAGTCGGCCGATGCGCACCAGCGGCATCCGGGCCAGCGCCGGTTCTTTCTTGATCTCGGCGAGAGTAACAGGACGGGGGAGGGCCTCTACGGCGCGCAGATCGACCGCGTACCACTGTGGCGCGTTAGGCGACGACTTCGCGTCATACTGCGCGTGCCGCCCGTCGAATGCAGTTGTATCCGGATACCCTTCACGCACCACTTCCGCCACGCCGACAACAGCCGGCGCCGTCCCCCCGGAATGGTAGAAGAAAACCTGATCGCCGCGCTTCATCCCATCACGCAGGAAATTGCGCGCGGCCGGATTACGCACACCGTCCCAGCTGGTAGTGCGGCCTGGCGCCTCGAGGAGGTCGTCGAATGAGAATGCTTCCGGTTCCGACTTCACCAGCCAGTAGCGCCGTTCCCCGCCCCGCCGTGGAGTGAACACCGCGGCCCATTTGCCTTGCGTGTGAAGCGATTCTGTAGCGTTCATGGCGTGCCGCGAACGCCGGCTACGGGCAGTCCCCATGCGATTGCGATTATTAGGGTGAGCGATCCAACAAGGTAGAGCGGGAAGGACATTCGCAAGCTCCGTTACTCCGCCTGCTGTTGCTCCTGCTCGGCTTCCTCGGCTGCGATCTCGACCTTTTCGTGTTTGATGTCGAGACGTAGGCGCCCGAAGAGACTCATGTATACGTTCGCCACCCACACGAGTGCAAAGCCCGCGATAACGACGCCGCGCCAGTCATCATAGAGTAGGCGATAGCCGGTCATCACCAGGAAGAGCAGCGTCACCCAATGGCTGAAGCAGTACTCGCATGTGAACGCGTAGAAGAATTTCCGAACGAAAGGATGCCGCGAGTGCTCGCTGCGATGGACGAGCCAATCGCGCGGCTCGCGGAATAGATCCTCGTGCGTCACTGTCCATGCGATGGACGCAATGGGGAGTGCCAGAACGAACAGCGCGACCAGCGGATGCGCGCGGAGCATACGTGCGGGCCGGCGCCGCTGTCCTAATGGCACTTCCCTCGCGCGGGGTCCCAGATGCGCCCGCGCGTGTCGATGAATGCGTGCTGATATCCGTCGGCGCCTAACGTCATCTTCAGAACGCCAAAGTGTCCCTCGATACGCGCAAGCGAATGGTGCGACGGCGAGCGGAAGCCGCGCAGCGTCGCTCCGCCTGTTCCTACGACGATCTGCGGTATCCCCTTGAGCGTGTCGAGCACGCCGGCGGGCGTCATCGGAGCGAAGCGCTCGTACGTGTGATCGTGCCCCACGAGGATCATATCGACGCCGGCCTCGTACAGGATCTCCCACAGGCCTAACACGTGCGTGTCGGTCCCGTGATAGCTCGAACTCCAGCGTGGATGATGGAAGTACGCCAGACTGCACTTCTTGGGATTGTTCTTCAGCTCGGCGCGGAGCCACTCCTCCTGCTCGCCGGCGAGGTCGCCATTATACGACCTGTTCGCGACGATCTCGCTATTGAGTGAGATAAGCCGCCAAGCTCCCAGATCGAAGGCATAGAATCCCTTGCCGGAGGGGCCGGCGCGATCGCCGAAGTACTGGAAGTAAGCGGAGCCGCGATCCTTCTCGTGGTTGCCGGGCGAGGGCCGGATCCGTTTCATGATGAGCTTCTTGGGATCGCCCCAGGACGGCCCGAAGCACTCCTGGAAATCTCGCATCGTACCGGAGGGATACGCGTTATCGCCTAACGTGATCACCGCGTCCGCGACCTTGGCTGCGCTGTCGGCGCGCAGGATGCTGTCGACGAGCGCCGCGGTAAGCTCGTCCCCTTGCGATTCGCACGAGGCAATGTCGCCCACGGCGAGCAGAACGGCGGCGCCGCTATCAGCGACCTCCTCCGCGGGAGCCTTGGCGGGCGGCGGCGTTAGCTTCACCGCCGGCGGACAGCCTAACCATACGTACGAGAGCGGTACCAGTACGAAGAACCGACGAGTCGAGTTTGACATTGCTGGCAGACGTGTGTGGCTCGCTAGAATGCAAAGCCTGTTCCGACGAGGAGGCGGCGCTCGGCACGATTCGTGGCGAGGATCGTGATGCCATACCCGGGTCGTACCATACCGATCCAGACCCCGCCGCCGGATACGCTGTGCCACCCTCCCGGGGACTCATTGTCGACATAGACACGTCCCGCATCCATGAAGCCGACGAGACCGAAGTCCCACGGCAGAATGTA
>JBQTJS010000041.1:0-1700 GCA_052386875.1 Gemmatimonadaceae bacterium | reverse complement strand
AGACAGCGGGAGGTCGCCGAGATGTTGGATATCCCCGAGGGGACCGTCGCGTCGCGTTTGTTCCGAGCGCGCCGAGCGTTGCGCGAGCGACTCAGTGCGAGCGCGATCGGGGGTCGAATGGGGGGGGTAGGGGGAGGGGGTGACCGCACATGAGGAGCGCATCGGCGGCTTGTGGCCGCGTTAGGCATGTCTTGTGGCCGGCGGCCGGTCCCCGGAGCGTGACGCCTGTGATAGTCGAAGCGCAGGCTCACCTGGAGCGCTGCGCCCAGTGCCGCGCTTTCCTCGAGGACATGCAGGCTGTGGCGAACGCTGTGCATGCGGCAGCGCCACGAGAGGAAGCGCCGGCGGAAGTGCGTAGCCGTCTCTTCGCCAGTCTGGCTCGCGCGCGAACCGGCGCCGCGGCGGCCGGGACGGAAGGTCCTGCGCGGCGCGTAACGACGCGTTCCTGGATCGCGGCCGCGCTGCTGGCACTTGTGCTCGGAGGCGGGCTGGTGCGGAACTACGTCACGCGGGCTGCCTCGGACGATGCGCTCGGCCTGCTCGCGGCGGACCACGCCAGCGCGCTGGGCGCCACGGAGATTGTGTCACCCGACTATGGCGCCGTATCGCGCTGGATCTCGGGCCAGGTGCATTTCGCGATGCACGTACCGCGGCTACCTAACGCGGTGCTCCGCGGAGCGCGACTGCACGTCATGGACAGTCGCCGCGGTGTCGTGCTGACATACGATGTCGGCGGAGTCGCCGTCTCGTATTTCGTGATCCCCGACGCCGGGAGATCGCGTCCCGGGCCGGGCGCAGCCGGTCCCCCCTTGGAGCTGGGAAGCAGAGCGGGTTACGGCGTGGTCGCATGGCGCGAGCCCGGGCTGCTGCACGCCATGGTCGGAAGTCTTTCCCAGGCACAACTCGTTAGGCTGGCCGACGCATGCATCAAGCAGGCGCGCGGCGCCGTAGCGACACGGCTGCGACAAACATACTTCTCTATGGAGATACCGACATGAATTCGAAGTTCTCGGCCGGCGTCATCGCCGGCGTCGTCGCTGGAATCGTTTTCGGAATCATGATGCAGATCATGAGCGCGCCGACGCCGGACGGCGGCTCCATGCCGATGATGGCCATGGTCGCCATGGTTGTACGCTCGCAGAGCCTGGCTGTCGGATGGCTGTCTCATCTTTTCAACAGCGCCGTGATCGGCGTGCTCTTCGCCTGGTTGTTAGGTGACCGTGCCACGAGCTACGGCGGCAGCCTCACACTCGGCGCCCTGTGGGGAGTCGTGTGGTGGGTGCTCGGCGGGCTGATACTGATGCCGCTCCTGCTCGGCATGCCTGCATTCGCCGCGCTGCGGATGCCGCCGATGCGGCCCGTCGCCTTCGGTAGCCTCGTGGGTCATGTGCTGTACGGTCTGGTGCTTGGGGCGGTGTACTTCCGGCTGCGCGCCAGTGCGCCGGATCGCGCCAAGGCACATGCGAGGGCTACCTGAGCAGAGTCGTTAGGCACGGGTGGCTTGCAGCAGCTGGCGCACTGCCGGGCTTGCATCGGTGATCTAGGGCTGCCTGAGTAGAGTCGTTAGGCACGCGTGGCTTGCAGCAGCTGGCGCACTGCCGGGCTTGCATCGCTGATCCTCTCCGGAGGGATGGCCCCTGCGGAGAGGAGGGCTTCGATGGCGCCGACGAAGTCGCCGGTCCGGCAGCGCCAGCCGTGCA
>JBQTJS010000040.1:0-4714 GCA_052386875.1 Gemmatimonadaceae bacterium | reverse complement strand
AGCGCATCGCGCTGGCTGACGACTATTTCGTTTCGCGCAAGCTGTACCCTAACGTGGATTTCTACACGGGGCTGATCTATCGGGCGATGAAGTTCCCGACGGAGTACTTCACGGTCCTCTTCGCTGTTGCGCGCACGGCCGGATGGTTGGCGCAGTGGGAGGAGATGCTGCTGGACAAGGAGCAAAAGATCGCGCGGCCGAGGCAGATATATACGGGCCCCGGTGAGAGACTATATAAGACGGCGTTAGACCACACCCAGCGGTTGCCTAAGTAAGGCTGCGGGTCAGTAGCCGAGTCTCTTGCCGCAAGTGAGGCTGCCCGTCAGTAGCCGAGTCTCTTGCCGAAGTAAGGCTGCGGGTCAGTAGCTGCGCGCCAGTAGCCGCGTCTCTTGGCGCGGCCTCAGTATCCGGCGAGTGATGGATCCACGTCGCTGCGCCAGCGCGTGATCCCGCCGGCCACGTTGTAGACGCGCTGGAAACCGTGGTCGCGCAGGATCCCTACGGCTCTGGCGCTGCGGGCTCCCCCCTTGCAATAGACGAACAGCTCGCGGCTCGGCTCGAGCGATTGGAGCTGGCGCGGCAGGTCCGCGAGCGGGATGAGGAGCGCGCCTGCGAGGTGCGCGATCTCCCATTCGTGCGGCTCGCGCACATCGAGGATCTGGAGCGTCTCACCGCTCGTTAGGCGATCGGCCAGCTCGCGAGGTGTGACTTCGGGGAAGTCGACGTCGGGGAGCGCGGCGGCACTGCCGCACCACGCATCGTAGTCGCGCAGCTCAGCGATCTCGCGCGTGCCGCACGCCGGACAATTTGGATTGCGCTTGACGTTCACGGTGCGGAAGTTGGCGCCGAGCGCGTCCACGAGGAGCAAGCGCCCGACGAGCGGATCGCCCACGCCTAACAAGAGCTTGATCGTTTCCGTCGCCTGAATGACGCCGATGAGGCCCGGTAGCACGCCCAGGACGCCCCCTTCCGCGCAGGACGGGACCAGCCCGGCGGGGGGCGGCTCCGGGTAGAGGCAGCGATAGCAGGGGCCGTCGGCCGTGCAGAAGACGGAAGCCTGGCCGTCGAAGCGGAAGATGCTGCCGTAGACGTTCGGCTTGCCGCTGATTACGCAGGCATCGTTCACCAGGTAGCGCGTCGCGAAGTTGTCGGTACCGTCGACGACGAGGTCATAGCGGGCGAAGAGCGCGAGGGCGTTGGCGGCGGTGAGCCGTTCGCCATGGCGCTCCACGTGCACACCTGGATTGAGATCGCGCACGCGTCCCTCCGCCGCGCGCGTCTTCTCGATGCCGACGTCACCGGTGCCGTAGAGGACCTGGCGCTGCAGGTTGGTCACGTCCACGGCGTCGTAGTCGACGATGCCTAACGTGCCCACTCCGGCCGCGGCCAGGTAAAGGAGCACGGGCGAACCGAGCCCTCCCGCGCCTATAACCAGGACGCGGGCCTGTTTGAGGCGCTCCTGCCCTTCGCGTCCGACTTCGGGGAGGAGCAGGTGCCGGCTGTAGCGGCTAAGCTCCTCTCGGTCCAGCGTCGCTGTCATGCTAGCCTCCCGCCACTGCGGGGACGATGGCGATCTCGTCGCCGTCGCTGAGGGGGGCGTCGAATCCGCCCACGAATCGAATATCGTCATCGTTCAGGTAGATCGCTACGAAGGGATAGGGTCCCCCTGAGGAGTCGACGAGCCTGGGGGCGAGTGCAGGGTAGCGATCGGTCAGGGCGCGGACCGCAGACCCGACGGTAGGGCCCTGTCCCTCGAGCGAGACTGTCCGCTCACCGGATGCGAGCGGCGCCAGTATGGAGGGCAGGTGGATGGAGATCGGCATGGGTGATTTGGCGTTAGGCGTTTTTGCGTATCCGCTCGGCAGCGGCGTCGGCCAGCAGCGCCTCGACGGCTGCCAGCCGCGCAGGGATCTCGGGCGCGACGGGGAGCGAGTGCGCCACGGCATCCGTGGTCTTGAGCCCGTTCCCCGTGATGCACAGCACCACCTCGTCACTGCTCGTCAGGCGTCCCTCGTGCGCGAGGGCGAGGGCAGCGGCCAGGGTCACTCCGCCGGCAGTCTCCGTGAAGATCCCCGTCGTTTCGGCGAGCAGTCTGATGCCGCGGACGATCGCGTCATCGGATACGGCGGCGGCCCAACCGCCGGTCTCGGTGATCGCGGCGCGCGCCGTGTGCGCGTCGGCCGGATTGCCGATGGCGAGCGAGCGCGCGATCGTATTGGGCCGTTCCGGCGTGAGGCCGGCCGCACCGGAGTGGACGAACCTAACGATGGGGGCGCAGCCGCTCGCCTGTGCTCCGTACAGACGCGGCCACGGTCCCTGCGCGAGATCCGCCGCGGCGCATTGCGCGAACGCGGCGCCGAGCTTGCTGAGCAGCGATCCGCCGGCCATGGGGGCGACCACCGCGCTGGGAAAGCGCCAACCGAGCTGGTCGACGATCTCGAAGCCCATTGTCTTGGAGCCTTCACCGTAGTAGGCGCGCAGGTTGACGTTCACGATCCCCCAGGAGAACCGGTCGGCCACCTGGACACAGAGCCGGTTCACGTCGTCATACGTGCCGCGCACGCGCACCAGCTTGGGACCGTACACTGTCGTGCCGACGATCTTGGCCGGCTCGAGGTCGCCGGGGATGAAGATCCAGGCCGGGAGCTGCGCCCTGGCTGCCGCTGCGGCGACGGCGTTGGCGAGGTTTCCCGTGGACGCGCACCCGACAGTCGTTAGGCCGAATGCGCGCGCGGCGTTGAGCGCCGTGGCCACCACGCGATCCTTGAAGCTGAGCGAAGGGAAGGAGACTGCGTCGTTCTTGATCCACGCCTGCGCGACGCCCAGCTCGCGCGCCAGGAGCGGAGCTTCTATGAGGGGGGTGAAACCCACCTCGGTTGCCAGCGCCGGCGGACCCTCGAACGGAAGCCATTCGGCGTAACGCCAGAGCGTGCCCGGTCGCGCGCTCAGCTCCGCACGCGATGGCAACGCGCGCGCCGGATCGTAAACCGGGACGAGCGGGCGCAGGCAGCCGGGGCAGAGAGCCTGAGGTGCGGGGGCCCAGCGCTGGTTGCAATGGACACAGGCGAGCGGCAAGGGCCGCGGGCCGCTGCTCGGATCCGGCGCCGCAAGGGGCAGCAGCTCGTTAGGTGCGGCTCTGAGAGTTTGCGTCATGCGGCCGCCTGGTGGGCGCGGCACGGCGCCAGCCAGCGCGCCGCGGCCAGTGTGTCCGCGAGCAGCGCCGACGCCGTTGCCGGGCCGCCGGCGCCGGGTCCCGTCCAGCGCAGCACACCGGCGAGCGCTGCATCGACCTCCACGACGTTCACGACGTCCGTCGCCGCTGACAGAGGGTCGGCCTGCGCCAGGACTTCGGGGCGCACGGAGGCCGTAAGCACGGGAGCGCGCTGCGCGCAGGCGACGAGCCTAACGCGAGCATTGCGGATGCGCGCGAGGCGCGCCGTCTGCTCGATGCATCCGTCGATCCCTTCCACGACGATGCGATCGACGGGAAGCGGCTCGTTCCACGCGATGCTGCAAAGGATCGCCAGTTTATGCGCCGCGTCGGCGCCGCTCAAATCCAGCTGCGGGTCGCACTCGGCGAACCCGAGCCGCTGCGCCTTGGCCAGAGCGCCGTCGAACGTGAGCCCGTGCTCGATCGCCGATAAGACGTAAGTGCTCGTGCCGTTGAGCACGCCGCGGATGCGGCGCACGTCCTCGCCTTCCAGGGAATCACGCAGCGCGCGCACGATGGGGATCCCAGCGGCGACGGAAGCCTCGCAGTATAGACCGGGCTGCCGCGAAGCGAGAACGGCGAGGAGCCCGGGGTGCGTCGCGAGCGCACGCTTGTTCGCCGTGACGACAGCGGCACCGCGCGCCAGCGCAGTAGTGATCCATGCGGCGGCCTCGCCGGCGCCGGATGCTTCGACGATGAGATCGATGGACGGATCGGCGGCGAGCCCGGCGGCATCGTTATGCAGCCGCGCGCTGAGCGAGCGCGTCTGGATGGAGGCATTGTCGGACGGCGTACGGCGCACGGCGATCTGGCTCAGCGTTAGGCGCGCGCGAGAGGCGTGCTCCAGCCCTTCGCAGCGTTGCGCGAAGGCCTCGGCGAACGTGCGGCCGACTGTGCCGTAACCGATGAGACCGATGCGGATCTCGGGGGGTGCCATAACTCACTCCTCCCACCCGTCCGCCGTTTCGCCGTCTCGGGACACAAAAAAATCCCGCAGACGGCAAAGCCTCGGGACGCGTGGCTTTTTAGCTGTTGATTTACGTGGCCGCAATACGCCGCAAATCGCCACGGGCTTCAGTTGTGAAGGCCATCGTAACTCGATTCCGTGCGGGGCGCAAGGGCCACACTGCGACTCAATGGGACAGGCCGGCCACGAAATCTGAGCAGCTCCAGTAACGCCGTTGGCCACTCGCGGGTCAACTCGCCACACGCAGCTCCCGGCGTGGACCCTCGCCGCTCACCACTCGTGCCCTCTACTTTAGACCCGTGACACTTCCTGACCCGCAAACCGCGCTCCAGCTCGGCGCCAATGCCGGACAGCGCGCTGTAGAGATCAGCGCAGTCCTCCTTTCCGCGTTGTCAGGGATCATCGTCGCTTCGCGCAAGCGCATGGACATCGTCGGGACGTACGCGCTGGCTGTTGTCACAGCCTTCGGCGGCGGCACTGTGCGCGATGTCTTGCTCGATCGGCGGCCGCTGTTCTGGGTGACTTACTGGCCGTAC
>JBQTJS010000039.1:0-9527 GCA_052386875.1 Gemmatimonadaceae bacterium | reverse complement strand
CTATGAACTCGAACAGCCGTTCATCGAGAATTGCCGCACGGAGTTGCGCCTGCGATCCCCCTGTGAGCGGTTTCGGCGGAGTGAATTGACGCGAGCGCACGAGGTTCACTTGCTGGATCGCCGCTCCGGTTTGACCCAGTTCATTCTGCGCCTCGGCCTTGATGAGGTACATCTCTGAGAGGCGGAAGAATGGGAAATCGTTGGCATGCGCGTCACCCGCGGGCGCCGTGGGATCCGGCGGGAACTTGTTGAAGCGCGGTCCTTCGTGTTCCCTGGCCTGCTCCACGTTGTTGATGTCGATCGTGATGATCAGCGGGTTCCCGGCGCGGTCCGTGATCGGCTGGCCGGTATTGAAGCTGAACTGCTGGCCGGTGAGGAACATCTCGCGCCTGCGGTCCGCCGCATCGAAGGCGCGATACGTCTCGGCGATCGTCGCGAAGCCGTTCCACGGCCCTAACGAGAGGTGATTGTAGTGCAGGGTGCGCATGGGGAGGCTGAATCCTAAGCCGGGAAGCTTGGCATGCGCCACGACGAAGATGTTTTCCGGGGAGCCTTCGTTGTTGATCGAGAAGTTCGACTTGTAGTCGGTTGCCAGGGAGTACACCCCCGAGTTGATCACGCGGTCCGCGGCTGTGATCGCCGCCTGGCACCCGTTGGTCCCACCCGCCACCGGGACGTTGCACGAGTTGTACGATGTCGCGCTGATCCCTTGATCCTTCTTGAATACACCGGCGTTGATGAACAGACTCGCAAGTATCGCGTCGGCGGCGCCGCGCGTTAGGCGGCCGAACTGGCCGGCAGGGCGCCGTTCTGGCAGCGCCGCGCGAGCTGCATTCAGCTCCGCCTCGACGAACTTGAAGATCGAATCGCGTGAAACGCGCGGATTCTGCCCAACCACGGTCGTGGTCACCAGCGGGACGCCGCCGAAGAAATCCATCAACATGTAGTAGTACCACGCCCGCAATGTTCGCAGCTCGGCGAGCGTAGACGCTGCCTGTGCGCCGCCCGCCTTCTCGATCACGCTTATCATCAGATTCGCTCTGGCGACGCCGCTGAACAGCGTGTTCCACGTACCGTTCATGTAGTCCAACGCGGAGCCGCTGTTCGCGGTCCACGTCTGCCGGTAGACCTCGAGCCATTGGCCGTTGTCGTACCAGTCGCTTCCACGCGTGGGAACGACGATTTCATCGGTGCTGACCTCATTCAGGTTGAACCAGCCCCACATGAGGCCGCGCAGCCCGGCGTACACCGAGGCGACGCCGGCGAGTATCTCCTCATCGGTTCGGAAGGCATTTTCGGGCGTCAGTGCGTCGTTAGGCACCTCCGTGAGGTCGGTGCACGAAACGGAGAATGTGAAAACTGGCGCCAGGACAAGGGCGTGCAGGCCCGTCCGCCGGATCGACTTTACCAGTGATGTCGTCATATGGATCGGGGGTTTCAGGTTGCCGGTATCGGTGCGATATGATCGGATCCCGTCAGAACTGCAGGCGGACGCCGGTCGTGAAGGTGCGGGCTCGCGGATATGTCAGATAGTCGATGCCGCGCGTAGCCAGGCCGGCGCCGACGAAAACCTCCGGGTCATATCCGGTGTAATCGGCGAACAGCAGCAGATTGTCGCCGGAAGCGTACACGCGCGCGGAGCGGATCGCCTGGAAGCGAGCGGGAAGATCGAAGGTGTATCCGACAGTCACGTTCTGCAGGCGGATGAACGAGCCGTCCTCGATCCAGCGCGACGAGTAGATGGCCGGCTCGCCGATCTTCGTGGGATCTTGCAGGGCGGCGGCCAGGAAGTTCCTCCCCTGCAGGACGTTGCTCTTCGTGCCGTACACGAGCGCCGTATTGTTGAACACATCGCGGCCGAACTCTGCCCGCCAGAACCAGCTCGCGTCGAACTTGGCCCAGCGGCCGGAGCTGTTGAGGCCTAACGCGAAGCTCGGGTTGGCATCTCCTATGATACGGTCGTCATCGCTGATCGGCGACGTCGTCTCGCCGCTGACGCACTCCGTGCGTTGCTTGAAGCAGCGGAAGACCTGCTTCCCCTGATCGTTCACGCGCAGGAATAGCGGCCCCCAGAACGTCCCGAGCGGCTCGCCCACGATTATGCGCTGGGCGAGACGGCCTGATTGTCCCTGGCCGCTCACGTTGCCCGTGCCGATGAACTCGCGATCGCCGCCGAGGCTGCGCACCTCGCTGCCCTCGAACGAGGCGACGAGCCCGGCCGAAAGGGTACGGTTCCCTTCCGACACCATGAGAGTTTCGACGGTAGCCTCGAGACCGCGCGTCCTGAAGCTGCCGATGTTCTCGAGGCGTGTCGCCACGACTGCCGGCTGCGGCACGGAAACCTCGAGCAACAGATCTTCCGTCGTCTTCTGATAGAACTCCAGCGTTCCTGTGACGCGATCGTCGCGGAACCCATAATCGACGCCGAAGTTGACTTGCGTCGAAGTCTCCCACGTTAGGTCCGGATTGGCGACCTGCGCGGCCACAAGCCCCGTTGTAATCGCGCTCCCGAACGGATAGCGCGCGTCATTGCTCGCACGGAGCAGCAGCTGCGTGCCGTACGGCCGCACCGCTTGATTCCCCTGCTTCCCCCAGCCCGCCCGCAACGCAAGCGTCGACAGATTGAATGGCTTGTCCGCCATGAACTCTTCTTTGCTCAGACGCCACGACGCCGACACGGCCGGAAACAGCTGCCACTTGTTCCCTTCGGCGAGGCGTGACGAGCCGTCATAGCGCACCACTCCCGTCAGGAAGTAGCGCTCGGCAAATCCGTAGTTCGCCCGAGAGAAGAAGGAAACGAGCTTGCTCTCCTGGTTGTAGGAGACCGGCGGCGGCGAATTCGCCTGGTTGCCGGCGCCGAGGTTGTTCCAGCGGAATGCGTCGGTTATGAAGTCGCGCACCTCGACTTCGAACCCCGCGTTCTCGAATTCGCTGTACTCGTAGCCCCCGACGACATCGAACTCGTGCTTGTCGCCGATGCGAGGATTGACAGTCAGCAGCTGCTGGAAGTTGAGATTCTCCAGGCTGCGCTCGGCTTGCCGGGCCAAGCCGTTAAACTGGGCGCCGACGGCGTTCTCGCGCGGGAAATAGGTCCGCCTAACGGCGCTCGTGTAGTCCACGCCTACGGTCGTTTGCGCGGAGAGCCATGGGAGCATGGTCAATGTCCCCGTCACGTTCCCCAGCACGCGGTTCTCAGGGGCGAAATCCAGGACCTGCTCGGCGATAGCGACCGGGTTGCGCACGCTCTGCGCACCCGGCCCCAGCTCGAAGAAACGCGTCGCCCCCGTCGCTGAGTCTCTAACGGTGACCGGGCGTGTCGGGTTGAAGATGGCCATGTTCGTGAAGATGCCCCCTTCGAAACCCCCTGTATTCTCGAACGGCACGTAGTCGTTGTTCACGCGTGACGCCGTGAGGTTGAGGCCGAGGCTCAAACGGCCGCTGAACGCCTCGTGCAATCCGTTCAGGCGACCTTGATAACGCCGCAATCCGTTCGACCTAACGACACCCTGCTGGTCGAAGTAGTTCAGCGATGCACGGTACTTGGTGCTGGAGGATCCTCCCGAGATCGCGATGTTGTGATTCGTCGCGTACCCGGTGCGTGTGAGGGCGTCTTCCCAATTCGTGTCGAACGTTCCCAGATCGTCCAAACTCTTGCGCTCGAGCACCCCGTCGGTCACTTGCTTCTGGACGAATGCGCGGTACTGGCTGCCGCTCAGGAAGTTCAGCTCTTCCGACGGCATGGACGCGGAGACATAGGCTTCGTACTCGAAGCCGCCGGCGCGCGCCGAGCCGCGCTTCGTTGAGATGAGGATCACGCCGTTGGCCCCGCGGCTGCCGTAAATCGCCGTCGCCGACGCATCCTTCAACACAGTCACCGACTCTATGTCGTTAGGGTTGAGAGCATTCAGCGCGTTGCGCGAAAGCGCGGGATTGATCCCGCCGACACCCGGCGCCCCCGCGACAGTCGCCTCGTTTTGCAGCGGAACGCCGTCCACCACGTAGAGCGGATCGTTGCTCGCGCTGATGGAGGTGCCGCCGCGCACGCGGATCTGCACATTGCCCCCCGGCTCGCCGTTACTCTGCACCATGTTTACGCCGGCCACGCGACCTTGGATCAATTCGTTGGCGTTCGAAATGACACCGACGTTGGCGATGTCAGCGTCCACGGTGGACACCGATCCGGTGATGGCTTCGCGACGCTGCGTCCCGTAACCCGTGATTACGACGGGGCTCAAGTTTGCCGCGACGGGCGTGAGCGCGAATTGCACCGTCGCTGTCTGACCCGCTGCAACCGTCGCCTGCCGCTGTTGCAAGGCGTAACCGATACGGCGCGCATTGACTCGATGAGTCCCGGCCGGTACACCGACGATGCTGAACGTCCCGTCGCTGCGGCTGAGCGCACCGATCGATGTTCCCGGGATCGCGACCTGGACGTTGGAGAGCGGTTGTTGGGAGGTGGAGTCGATGGCGCGCCCCGTAATCGTCCCGCTCTGCGCGGTCAGCTGGGCCGCTGTAAGTACTCCTGCAACCATCGCGACTAACAGACATCGAGTGAGTGCCATTCGACTAGCCTCCAATCGCGCCGAGTAGCGAAGCATCGCCTCGGGCGCCGCCGGTGTTTGATGAATTGCCGTTAGGCACGACGCTGGGCAGGCTTTTCCCCGCCGGTGTAGGCGAGCGCGAGCGCTGCAACGAGCCGCCAGATGCTGCAAGTAGTTTCGCAAACATTCGCTGCGGAGTTCCCACCTCGCGTCAGGTGAGGGACTGGAACGAGGCCGAAACGCGCCCCTTTCATAGCAGCGAATCCTACCTGGCGCAAGAACCCCGACTGCAACAAATTGCGCAAACGATCACGCAATCGATTGCGGGACGGACCCCTATCCGGAGCCTCCTGTGGGGAATCGGGTCACGCTGCGCGACATCGCCAAGAGGCTATCCCTGTCCATGCCCACAGTTTCGCGCGCCCTAGCCGATCACCCCGATATCAGCGGCGCCACAAAGGAACGCGTGCGCGAAGTGGCTCAGGCACTGAACTATATCCCCAATTACCGCGCCCGTTATCTGCGCGCCCGGCACTCGCGCCTGATAGCGTTGATCCTACCCGAGATGAACACCTTCTTCGTGCCGGCGATGATCACCGGCATCAACCGCGTAGTCCAGCGGAACGACTACTCGCTGATCGTCTTCCAGTCGGACAATTCCATCGTTCAGGAACGCCGGCTCGTTGAATACTGCACTCACCTCTCAACGGACGGCGTGCTCCTGGTGCTGTCATCGGAGACCGCGGACCTCGCGCATCTGAACGTGCTGCACGATTGTGGGATTCCGGTCGTCCTGCTCGACAAGACAATCGAGACGACCAAGTATTCGACGGTCACCATCGACGATCACGGTGCCGGCCGGGAGGCCGCCATTTACTTGATCGATCATGGCCATACACGCAGCATCGGCGTCTTCGGTGATCAGCGGCAACGGATCAGCTCGCAACGCCTGAAAGGCTTCCGGCGGGGCCATACGGACAAGCGCATCCCACTGCCGGACTCGCAGATCCTCAGGGTGGCCATCCTCAGCGAGTTGGAAGAGCAGCTGGAACGCGCGTTCGCGGCGCAGCCGGATGTGAGCGCGATCTTCACTATGACGGATGAGCTTCTCGTGCACACGCATTACCTGCTCATGCGACGCGGTATGCGGATACCCGATGACGTCTCGCTGCTCGCCATTAGCGACGGACAGGCGCCCACGTTTCTGTATCCGAACGTCACGCACTTCCGTCATGCCGGTCTGGAAGCAGGGGAGCGTACGGCATCGATTCTCATCGGTATGATCGAGCATACTTCCGATGCGATGATCGATGTTCGCATCCGCACCACGCTCGTCGAGTTGGGCTCCGTCGCTATGCGCAGCGGCCGTGCGAGCAAGTCCTGAGACTGCGCCGGCAGTCGTGAGGAGCCCGCCTGCCGGGAGCTTCCTCTCGCGGCCCGGCGCCTAACGATGTTTCTCACCGTCGTGCTGCTGGCGCAGCTCGCGGCGCCGCGCCAAACGCTCCCCGTGCTCGCCTTTCCGGAACCGGGCCTGGACGATTCCGCAGCCTATCGCGGCTATCAAACGCGCCTCTTCCGCGACGCAGCGAGCAACACCGTGCAGGTGTATATCGACAATCGCGAAGGGCGCGTGGTCCACGTGCTGGCCGACGCCGAGAACGCGAGCATAGGCTTCTCGACGCGCGACGGCCGCGGCCGCCCTGCGGCAGTCGATTGGGCCGACGGCAGCGCCGAAACATGGAAAGTCGGGCGCACGCGGACGCTGGCCTACCGACTCGTCGCACGTGGCCGGCGCGTCGATCTGGGCCACTTCCTGCTCGGCTCCATGCGCGTGGAGCGCGACTTCCAGCACTGGAGACACCACCGCGCCGCGTTAGGTGCTCCCGCCTTTACGCTCCCCGAGGTCCGGCGCTTCCTGACAGCGCTCGCGCGACTGCCGGCCGCGACGCAGCTGGACCATGCGCGGCTGCTGGCCGCACCTAACGTGCATACGTTGCGCCGACGCATCCATCCCGCCATCAACATTGCCGCGAGTGATTCCGCCTGGGTAGCACGAGTTCTCCAGCTCTCGCTCGATGGCCGCGACACGCTCACACTCGAAGTCGCAGTCGATCCCGGGGAGGTCGTTGCCCTGCACACGCGTGTCGCACTCTCCTTGAGGGCGCGCGCGGGCGATAGCATCGCGTTCAGGGTGCGCTTCGCTACGACAGCCGCTGCGCTGACACCGCTGGCCCGGCAGGAGATCTTCACCGGCGATTTCTTGCGCTTCCTCGCGGCCGCAAGCGCGGCCGGCGCCGACAGCGGCGGTGCGGCAGCCATCCGTGCGCGCCGCCTGGAGAGGCAGGTCCGCGGAGTCGAGCTGCTGGCATCTCATGAAAAGTTGTTGGCGGGGCTGCCGACCTATGCCACGTACTTCGGGCGCGACATGCTCGTCAGCGCGCTCATGATGCAGCCTATCTGGCGCAGCGAGATGTCCGAATTCGTGATCGCCAGCGTCTTGCGCAAGCTATCCTCTACCGGACAGGTCAGCCACGAGGAAGCGTTAGGCGGCCAGGCTGTGCGCGAGGCGTTGGCCGAGTACGTACAGCTGGCCGACGCGTCTCGCGCGGCATCCCGGCGCGGCGACGGCAAGAGCGCGCTTTCGCTGCTGTCCCGCGCGGCCGCAGTGCTGCGAGACCATCGGCGTGTGCGCGAGAACTATCATATGATCGATGACGAGCTGCAGTTCCCGGTGCTCGTCGCGCGCTGGTTAGGCGACTCGTCAGTCACACAACAACGCAAGAGAGCTTTCCTGCTCGACTCGAGCGATGCACCGGGGAGCGGGCCGCGCCTGATCCGCCTGTTGCGCGAGCTGGCGCTCGTCGCGCAGATGACGGAGCCTTATGCCCGCGATGCGCGCCCTGGGAATCTCATCGCGTTCGCGGCTCGCGATTCCGGCCGTTGGGCGTCGACCAGCTGGCGTGACAGCAACGCAGGCTACGCCGGCGCTCGTTACGCCATGGATGTGAACGCCATATGGGCCCCCCACGCGCTGGCCGCGATGGCCGGCATCCTGAAGACTATCCGCGATCTTGGCTTCGCGACGGATTCTCTGGCGCGCGCACACGGCGACCTCCTCGGCGGGACTCTGTTGGGGCGTTACACCCGTGACTCGCTGTCGCTCGCGGCGGCGGTCGCGGCGTGGCGCGAGGCATGGCGGCACTTTCTCGTTAGGCTCGCGCCCTCCGAGCTGGGCTCTCGCATCGCCGCGCGGCTCGCTGCGATGCCGCCTGTCGAGCGCCGCTTCTGGGTGCAGCACCTCGCGGCGACGGCTGCGGGCCGCGACTCGCTCGAGTTTCTCGACGTAGGGCTCGATGCCGCCGCGGATGCCATCGGAGTCGCCAACAGCGATCCTGCGACCGGCATCTTCCTCGGCGAGCCTGCGGGCCGGCCGGCCGACACGAGTGCTCCGGCGGCCATCCTGCGCGATGTCCGTCTCTTCGTGCGCCCCTATCCGGCCGGCCTGTTCATCGACAGCGTAGGGCCGGTCGTCGCCAACGATGCGTTCGCCGCAGCGCATGTCTGGCGCGCGTTCGAGCGCGATCCGTATCACGGGCCGCGAGTCGCGTGGGGCCGCGAGGTGAATCTCTTCCTCCTCGGCGTCGCCAACAGGATCGCGAGTGTGAGCACGCTGCCTAACGATGCGGCGCGAGACGCTTTCGTGCGCGAGCTGCGCGCCGCGGCCGCGCGCGTGCAGTCCGCCGCCGAGGCATCCGGCTTCCACAGCGAGCTGTGGAGCTACACCTTCGAGCGCGGCCGCCCGGCGCCGATCCGCTACGGAACAGGCAACGACGTGCAACTCTGGAGCACGACGACTCTGGCGGTGCAGTACGCACTGTGGCGCCTAACGCGGCAGTGATCTCCGTCCGTCCGGCATGACTCCATCCACTGCATGAAATTCCCGCGCGCAGCCGGCATCCTCCTCCACCCAACCTCGCTCCCCGGCGCGAACGGAATCGGCGAGCTGGGGACCCAGGCGCTCCGCTTCCTCGACTTCCTCGCCGACGCGGGGATGCGCATCTGGCAGATGCTCCCGCTCGGGCCCACCGGCTATGGCGACTCGCCGTATCAGAGTTTCTCGGCATTCGCCGGGAATCCGCTGCTGATAGCTATCTCCTGCGATGCGGCGTGCTCGTTCTCCACGCATGCGGTCGACTTCGCGACCGTTATTCCGCACAAGCGAGCCTTGCTCGAGGGTGCCGCTGAGCGATTCGAGCCCGATCACGAGTACCGCAGTTTCGTCGCTGACAACGCCGACTGGATCGAAGACTACGCGCTCTTCATGGCGCTCAAGGACACACACGCAGGGGTGGCCTGGACCGAATGGGAACCGGCCCTTGCCGCTCGCGACAGCGCCGCTCTCACGGAGTGGCAGGAGCGCCTAACGCCGCTTATCGAGCGCTACCGGATATGGCAGTTCCTCTTCTTCAGCCAGTTCCGCGCGCTGCGCTCGGCGTGCGCCGAGCGCGACATCCGCTTGATGGGTGATCTCCCGATTTACGTGGCACACGATTCGGCCGACGTATGGTCGCACCGCGAACTCTTCCAGCTCGATGCCGCGGGCCGCCCGCGAGTTCAATCGGGCGTACCGCCGGACTACTTCAGTGCCACGGGCCAGCTATGGGGGAATCCCATATATAGATGGGACCTCATGCGCGGCGATGGTTATCGCTGGTGGATCCGGCGTATGCGTGCCGCATTCGCGATGTTCGATCTCGTGCGCATCGACCACTTCCGCGGCTTCGAGGCGTACTGGGAAGTGCCGGGCAACGCTACCACTGCGGTCGAGGGGCGCTGGGTCCAAGGTCCCGGCGCGCAGCTATTCGATGCGATCTCCAACGCGCTCGGCCCACTCCCGATCGTGGCGGAAAATCTCGGTGTGATCACGCCGCAGGTCGAAGCTTTGCGAGAGCAGCTCGGATTCCCGGGGATGAGCATCCTGCAATT
>JBQTJS010000038.1:0-17554 GCA_052386875.1 Gemmatimonadaceae bacterium | reverse complement strand
CGCGCGGGAATAGCTCAGTTGGTAGAGCACAACCTTGCCAAGGTTGGGGTCGCGGGTTCGAGTCCCGTTTCCCGCTCTCGAGCGCCCAAAAAGTAGGGCTGTGCGCTCGGAGCCTAACGCGCCACGTACGCGTTAGGCATCGCTCGGGTGGCGGAACGGTAGACGCGAGGGACTTAAAATCCCTTGCCCGCAAGGGCGTGCGGGTTCGAGTCCCGCCCCGAGCATTGCACGAAGCTGGGAGCCGCAGGCTATTGAGCCACGGCCTTCACCGTCGGATACTTGATCCCCAGCTGCTCCAGATACGTGCGGTACCTGCTCGCATCGTAATAGTACTTGCGCATCTCCGGCCGATAGCGCGCCATGATATCGGCGTTGAGCCACGTCGGCGGACCATCGTTAGGACCGAGAAACGTCCTGTACTTGGTCTCCTTGGTCTGCACGGTGGTGAAGTAGTCCCACGCCGCGGCGACCAGCGCCGGCTTGAGCAGTATATCCAGCACTGTCAGCGCCTGTACCTTGGCTCCCGCCACGGCACCCTTGTGCGCGATGGGAGTCGCCATGGCGATCCCGTTGGCCCAATTATGTCCCGGGAGGCCGGGAATGTTGGACGGAAAGCGCAGCGTCACAGTCGGCACGTTCCAGGACACGTCACCGATATCGTCGGAGCCGCCGCCTAACGAACGCGCCTGGTCGACCGGCCCCTGCAGCGAATCCAGCTTCGTCGCAAGTGCATCCTCCTTGACGCCCAGCTCGCGCTGAATCCCCTGCGCCACCGCGATGTCAGCCGCATCCCACGTCGGCAATCCCACCCGCGTTATGTTCTCGTACGTCGCAGCCGCGATCGCCTTGTTGAAGTGGCCCGACCACGCCGAACCGAGTATCACCACCGAATCGACTTTTGTGTCAGTCATCAGCGCCGCTCCCTCCGCCATGCGCTTAGCCGCGCTGAACATGTTCATCACACGATCGTAATCCCGCTCGCGCAGATAGAACCAGATCGACGCCGTTTGCGGCACCACGTTAGGCTGGTCGCCGCCGTCCTTGATCACGTAGTGCGAACGCTGCGCCACCTCCAGATGCTCGCGCTTGAACTCCCAGCCCTGCGCCATCAGCATCACGGCGTCCAGCGCCGACTTCCCGCGCCACGGCGCCCCCGCAGAGTGCGCGGTCTGCCCGCGAAACTGGAACAGCACCGAGATCAACGCGTTGGCGCCCGACTGCCCCCAAGACACGCCCAGGTTATTTCCAACGTGAGTGAACAGTGTGACATCCACGTCCTTGAACACTCCCGCGCGCACCAGGTGCGCCTTCCCCGCGACAGCCTCCTCCGCCACGCCGGGCCACAGCTTGAGGGTCCCCGGAATCTTCTCCCGCTGCATTATCTCCTTCACAACGAGCGCCGCGGCGATGTTCACCGCCTGACCGGAGTTGTGTCCCTCTCCGTGTCCCGGCGCCTGGGCCACGAGAGGCTCGCGGTAGGCGACTCCGGGTTTCTGACTCGACTGCGGAATGCCGTCGATGTCGGAGCCTAACGCGATAACCGGCTTACCCGAGCCCCAAGTCGCCACCCATGCCGTAGGCATGCCGGCGGTCCCGCGCTCGACCGCGAAACCATTCTGCTCGAGGATCCCTGTGAGGTACTTGGATGTCTCGAACTCCTGCATCCCCAGCTCGCCGAAGGAGAACACATGATCGATGATCTCCTGAATCAGCTTCGCGCGACTTTCTACCTTCGTAAGCGCCTCGGCCTTGAGCTTCTCCAGCCGAGGATCGGCGATCCGACCACCGCCCGCAGGCTGGGCGTCGGCACCGGCAATGAGAGTGGCGGCAGCGGCGACGGGAAAGATGCTGCGCAGGCGGAGGAGCTTCATAATAGTTGTGGCCTCTCAGGCGGCGGGGATGCGCAACGCTTGATACAGGGAGTCTTACGCACTCGCCGTGCGCAACGCTACAGCGCTCAGGTCGAGCGGAAACTGCGCTACAACAGGCGCGTCGCGGCGCGGCGGCTCGAGAGCAGCGAGGCGCTCCGCCTGCGCGGCGCAAGCGCACCCCGATAGACGCGTGCAGTCGAACGCGATGCGTTCGTGGGCCGGAGGCGCGAGACGCGTCGTCTTAAGAGCGCCCAGCGAGATCTCACGCAGCGTCACGCCGGCCTGGCGCTGCAAAATATCCGCGTTAGGTACGCCTCCCGGGTGCGAGGCGTAGCGGCCGCGGTCCGGTGGCATGAGCGAGTGATACAGCTCACTCTGCGTCACCGGCGCAAGACCCGCATCGGCCAGGAGCGCGAGCAGGCGCTCCGGCGTCACCACGGCGTCGATGTCCGGCGCTGTAGCCGCGGGACAGACGCCGAGGTAAGTCACGATGAGCGGACGCGGTGCATAGGCATACCGCAGATAGCGCGCGGCGGCAAGCGGGGGCGCTACCGCCGCGATAACGTCGACATCCGCTGCAAGCTGGGCGATCCCCGCCATCGCCGTCGGACAATGGCACAGAAGCGACACGGGCGTTGCGCGTTCGCCTAACGTGTCGGCATAGTAGTGCGCCACAAGCTCGTCGCCCCAACTGGCAGGCGCGACCAGATCGAACGCGGCGCGCAAACATGCTTGCGCCAGCTGAGTGGGAGTCGCCGGCTGAGCCGCCAACACCGCGTCGTTTCCGAGAATAGCGACGCGCAGCGGGGGTGTCGGCATGGTGCAGAACCTTAGCCGCTCGCAGCCATGCCGTGCAGTGGTCCGCCTCGTTGCACTGTTTGGCTGTAGCCGAGTCGTATACAATTCGCCGCATGGTCGATGTCGTCGCTCTCGCCGCGGATCTCCTCTCCCTCGATTCGCCGACCGGGCATGAGGAACGCATTGTCGATTACGTCTCGCGATGGTTGATCGCGCGCGACTGGAACGTCACAGTGCAAGAAGTCGCGCCCGGTGGCGGAAGGGGGAACGTGTGGGCCTCCCGCGCCGGAGGGGGCGTGACGCTGTCGACGCACCTGGATACGGTGCCGCCCTACTTCCCGCCGCGGCTCGACGGCTCGCGCCTCTATGGCCGCGGCGCATGCGACGCTAAGGGGATCGTCGCGGCGATGCTGGCCGCGGCCGATCGGCTGGCGCAGAGCGGCGAAACGCGCGTCGACGTCTTGCTCCTCGTGGGTGAAGAGAAAGGGTCCGACGGTGCCCGATTGGCCAACAGGTTGCGACCCACGAGCCAGTTTCTGGTCAACGGTGAGCCAACCGAAAGCAAGCTCGCGACGGGAGCGAAGGGGTCGCTTCGCGTTATGCTGCGCACGCGCGGGCGTGAGGCGCATTCGGCGTATCCGCAGCTCGGCGAATCAGCAATCGAGCCGATGCTCGCGCTCCTCCCCACAATTCACGAGGTCGACTGGCCCAGCGATCCACGCTTAGGCGAGACGACCATGAACATCGGGACGATCCGCGGCGGCACGGAAGCCAACATCATACCAGGTGAGTGCGAAGTAGAGCTGATGTTCCGACTCATCGGCGATGTGGAGGATGTGAAGGGACGCTTGCAGCGCTGGGTCGACGGGCGCGCGGAGATTACCTACGGCTCGTACATCCCCGCCATGCACTTCCATACGATTGACGGCTTTCAAACCGCCCCCGTTGCATACACGACGGACATCCCTCTCCTCTCGCGCTGGGGGACTCCGCTGCTCTTCGGCCCGGGCTCCATTCACGTCGCGCATACGCCTGACGAGCATATCGAAGTAGCGGAATTGCGCTCCGCGGTAGCTGCATACGAGCGACTTGCGCGTACGCTCCTCACATCGTTATGACGCAACCGTTACCCTCCGTAAGTCCTCCCCGCATTCCTGTTGCCGTACTCGGCGCGACCGGGGCAGTGGGCCAGACTTTCATCCGATTGCTGGCGGGCCATCCATGGTTCACTGTCGCCGAAGTCGCGGCGTCGGAACGGTCGGCTGGGAAGCGTTATGCTGATGCGGCCAACTGGCTGGAGGGGACTCTGCCGCTCGATGTCGCGAACCTTGCGGTGCGCCCATGCGATCCGCGCTCGGTGCGCTCGCGCGTAGTCTTCTCTGCGCTCGATTCCACTGTGGCCGGGGAAATCGAGCCGGCGTTCGCGCGCGCCGGCGCAATTGTGCTCAGTAACGCCAAGAACTTCCGCATGGAGCCGGACGTTCCGCTCGTCATTCCCGAGGTCAACGCTGCGCACCTGGCGCTGTTGGAGTTGCAGCGGCGAACGCGTGGGTGGACGAGCGGCGGGGGGATCGTCACTAACGCCAACTGCGCGGCTACAGTCGCCGCGATGGCGTTGGCGCCGCTGCACCAGTCGTTCGGCATAGAGCGCGTGTTCGTAGTGACGCTGCAGGCAGTGTCGGGGGCCGGCTACCCCGGCGTACCCTCGCTCGATGCGTTAGGCAATGTCATCCCGTTCATCGCGGATGAGGAGCCGAAGATCGAGCGCGAGTTGACCAAAATGCTGGGTCGCTTCGACGGTGCGGCGATCATCCCGGCGTCGTTCGGAGTCAGCGCGCAGGCCAACCGTGTGCCTGTGGAGCACGGGCACACGACCTGTTTGACGATCGAATTGGGCCGTAGGGCCGAGATCGCGGAAGTCGCGGCGGCGATTTCGGCATGGCGCGGCGATCCGATCGCGTGCGGACTTCCGTCATCGCCGGAGCGGCCGCTAGTCATGGCCGGCGAGGCAAATCGGCCGCAGCCGCGTCGCGACGTGCTGGCGGGGGCCGGTATGACAGTGACTGTAGGACGAGTACGCAGCGATCCGTTGCTCGACGTGCGGCTGGTCGCGTTAGGCCACAACACGATCCGCGGCGCCGCCGGCGGGTCGATACTCAACGCGGAAGTCCTTGTGCGGCAGGGCGTCATCGGCGAATGATCGTCGTCAAGTTCGGCGGCACGTCGGTGGGTGACGCCGCGGCCATCGAACGCGCCGCCGAGATTGTGCGCTCACGGCTGACACGCCGGCCGGTGGTGGTGGTCTCGGCGCTGGCTGGAACGACGAACGCGCTGCTCGGCATCGCCGATCAGGCCGCGCAAGGCGGCGGGCAGCTCATCGGCGCGATCCGCGGCGTCGAGGTGCTGCGCGAGAGACATCTTGCTGTAGCCGAGCAATTGTTAGGCGACTCGCCCGCTCAGCACGATGTTTTGGCCGACGTAAGCGCGACCTTCGACGAGCTGGCCAGCCTCGCTGCGGCGCTGGCCACGTTGGGGCACGGCACTCCGCGCAGCCGTGACGCCATCGCGGCCAAGGGAGAGCAGGTCTCCTCCATCATCGTGATGGCGGCCTTTCGAGCGCGCGGCATCCCCGCCGAGCTTGTCGACGCCGGGCACGTGATGATCACGAACGAGCATTTCGGGAAGGCGGAGCCGCGGCCCGACCGCATCGCCGAGGCGGCACTGCGGGTTGTGCGGCCGCTCGTCGATCGCGGCCGCGTGCCGGTGCTTGGCGGCTACGTCGGCGCCACCGAACAGCAGGTCACCACCACGTTAGGTCGCGGTGGGTCCGACTATTCGGCCTCGCTGCTGGGCGCCGCGTTAGGCGCCGAGTGTATCGAGATCTGGACCGACGTAGACGGCATGCTGACCGCCGATCCCCGCGTCGTCGCCGAGGCGCGCCTCATCGAGCGCATCCGCTTCGACGAAGCCAGCGAGCTGGCGTCGTTCGGGGCCAAGGTGCTGCATCCCAACACGATCGCCCCCGCGGTGCGGCTGGGGATTCCCGTCTACGTCTTCAACTCGCGCAATGCCGCCGGCCGCGGAACGCGCATCACCGATGACGCCCCGGAACGCGCCGTGAGCGCCATAGCCGGTAAATCGGGGGTGACCGTGATCAAAGTACGCTCGCCGCGCATGCTGCTGACGCACGGGTTCCTGCGGGCGATCTTCGAAGTCTTCGAGCGCCACCGCACATCCGTCGACGTCGTCGCGACATCCGAGGTGAGCGTCAGTGTGACTGTCGACGATGCCACTCACCTGGACGCCGTGACAGTAGATCTCACGCAGCTTGGTGACGTGACTGTGGAGCGGCACCGCGGTATAGTGGCGCTCGTCGGCGCCGGCCTGAGCCGCGACGGCCTCGCCATGTCGCGAGCGCTGGCCGCGCTGGAGGGGACGCAAGTACATATGCTCTCGCTGAGTGCTAGCGGAATCAACTTGACCGTGATTATCGACGACGCGCAGGTGAAAACGGCGATGCGCGCGCTGCACGCCGCTTTCTTCAGTGAGCCGGCCGCGTCATGAGCACGCTGCGCATCGCGCTCATCGGCCACGGCAAGATGGGTCGAGCCGTGGAACAGATCGCGCTCGAGCGCGGGCACACGATCGCTTGCATCATCGATCCGCGCGAAGGGCCGGGTGAGGTGACAGCCGAACGGCTGGCCGGGGCCGATGTGGCCGTCGAGTTTTCTGAGCCTAACGCCGCCGCGCCTAACGCAGCGGCCTGTGTGCGCGCGGGCACGCGCGTTCTCGTCGGCACAACCGGATGGTACGATCGCCTCCCCGAAGTGGCGCGCGAGGTCGCGCGCTGCCGCGGCGCGCTGCTCTGGGCCCCCAACTTCTCGCTCGGCATCCATATGTTGACACGCATCGTCCGGCGCCTGGCCACGCTGCAGCCGGAGAAGTGGGGCTTCGCGATGCATCTCGTCGAAACACATCACGCGGCCAAAAAAGACGCACCCTCCGGCACGGCGCTGCATTTGGCAGCCGAGTTCGCCGCTGCCGGCGGCGCCGAGCTGACGACAACGAGCGTGCGAGTTGGGAGCGTCCCCGGACGGCACGAGCTTATCGTAGACGGTCCCTTCGAGCAACTGCGCCTGGTGCACGACGCGCGCGACAGGCGCGTCTTCGCCGCCGGCGCTGTGACAGCGGCCGAGTGGCTCGCCGCCGGAGACCGGCATGGCATCTTTACGCTGGACGACGTGCTCAGCGAGAACGGAGAGCGCGCATGAGCCCCATGACGAGCCTCGCGGGATGTGGTACAGCGTTGGTGACTCCCTTTCGGGCCGATCGCACTGTGGACGAGAATGCCTTGCGCCGCCTGGTGGAATGGCAGATCGAGCAGGGTGTACACTTCCTCGTCCCGTGCGGCTCGACAGGTGAGGCCGCGACCCTAACGCCTGACGAACATCGCCGTGTCGTGGAGATCACGGTGCAACAGGCGCGCGGTCGCCTCCCCGTCGTCGCCGGCGCCGGCTCCAATGACACGCGCAAGGCCGTCGAGACGTCGCGCCTCATGCGTGAGGCCGGTGCCACGCATCTGCTGCACGTATCTCCGATGTACAACAAGCCGCCGCAGCGCGGCATCGTGGCGCACTTCCGCGCCATCGCCGAGAGCAGCGATCTCCCGATCGTCGTCTACAATGTCCCCAGCCGCACCGCGAGCAACATAGAGGCGACGACGACGTTGGAGCTGGCGACAATCCCGGGAATTGTCGCCGTAAAGGAGGCGTCGGGTAACCTCGCTCAAATCGGCGACATTATCCGCCAGCGGCCGCAGGGTTTCGCCGTGTTGTCCGGGGACGACGCCTTCACCCTCGCCGTCATGGCGTTAGGCGGCGAGGGGATCATCTCGGTTGTGAGCAATGCCGTGCCGTCCCTGGTCGCCCGCCTGTGCGACGCCGCCACGGCCGGCGATTGGCCTGCCGCGCGCGATTTGCATCACTGTCTCACGCCGTTCATCGCCGCCGCCTTCATCGAATCGAATCCGATTCCGGTCAAAGCGGCGCTGGCGATGCAAGGGCGCATCGAGAACGTCTTGCGTCTGCCGCTGCTGCCGCTGGCGGCACAGCATGAGGTGCGACTGCGGGCGACCCTCGTCGGCGCCGGCGCGCTGTGAGCGTGCACCGTGCGGGCGGGCGGGGGCGCCGGCGCAAGTCCGTTAGCCTAACGGCTCTCGAGTCGCGCATCCGCGAGCTGGCCGCCACTCCGCGCGAGGAGGCCGTCCCCCGCGCCGCCCGCAGGGTCGTGCGCGACCTGCTCGGTGCTCTCGAGCGCGGTGAGATCCGTGCCGCCGCGCGGTCTCCTGACGGCGTGTGGCGCGCCGTCGACTGGGTCAAGCTCGGCATCCTGCTCGCGTTCCGCGTAGGAACTGCAACTGAAGTGGGGGTCGGCGGACGCCCGCCCATCGTGCGCTTCATCGACAAGGACAGCCTCCCGCCGCGCCTGCTGCGACCGGCCGACGGCGCCCGCGTCGTCCCCGGCGGCTCCAGCGTTAGGCGGGGCGCCTTCATCGGGCGCGGCGTCGTCTGTATGCCGCCCATGTTCGTTAACATCGGCGCTTATGTAGGAAGCGATACGATGATCGATTCGCATGCGCTGGTCGGATCTTGCGCTCAGATCGGTTCTCGCGTGCACCTCTCCGCTGCCGCCCAGATAGGCGGTGTGCTGGAGCCCATAAACGCAGCACCGGTCGTGATCGAGGACGACGCTGTCGTCGGCGGCAACTGCGGTGTCTACGAAGGGACTGTCGTGCGCGAGCGCGCCGTCCTCGCCGCCGGCGTCGTCCTGACGCGCGGTACGCCGGTCTACGACCTCGTCCAGGAGACTGTCTACCGCGGCACAGCCGATAGGCCGTTGGAGATACCTCCCGCCGCTGTGGTCGTACCGGGGGCTCGCGGGGTGCGCGGCTTCTGGGCCGAGCGCGAGGCCCTGGGGCTGCAGGCGCCCGTGATCGTCAAATACCGCGACGCCAAGACCGATCTGTCCACGGCTCTGGAAGGCTGGCTGCGATGACGTTAGGTGCCCGGCTGCACGTATCCGGCGTCGTGCGTGTCCCCGGGGACAAGTCCATCTCACACCGTGCTCTGATGCTCGCGGCTCTCGCGACCGGCCGCTCCACGATCCGCGGAATCCTCCAGTCGGACGATGTGGCTTCCACGGCCCGCGTGCTCCGCACGTTAGGCGTCGCGCTCGACCCGCTGGGTCCGCTTCTGAGCGTGAGCGGCCGTGGTCTCCGCGGGATCGGTCCCGCGGCCGCTGCGCTCGACTGCGGAAACAGCGGCACTACGGCGCGCCTCATGCTCGGTATCCTCGCGGCCCAACACGGCAGCGCGACAGTCGTTGGCGATGCGTCCCTCAGCCGCCGCCCCATGCGCCGCGTCGCCGAACCGCTGCGGGCGATGGGTGCCCACATAGAGACGGCGCCGCACGACGGACTTCCGGTCACAGTCAACGGAGCCGACCTGAAGAGCTTGGCGTGGACTACTCCCGCGGCGAGCGCTCAGATCAAGAGCGCCATCCTGCTGGCCGGCCTCTGCGCGCACGTTCCCGTGACAGTGCACGAACCGCAGCAATCACGCGATCACACCGAACGCATGCTGTCGGCGTTAGGCGTCACTGTCACCTGCCGTAACGGCGCACATGGCAATCAAGTGGACTTGATTCCCGCCGAGCGGCTCGCCGCCTTCGAGAGCGACATCCCGGGAGATCCGTCTTCGGCCGCTTACTTCGCCGCGCTGGCGGCCATGGCCGCGTCCGGCGAGCTCGCCTTGCCGCGCACGGCGCTGAACCCGACGCGCAGCGGCTTCTTCGAGGTACTGCGCCGCATGGGCGCGGACGTGTCGCTCGAGTCGGACAACGCCGCGGGCGAGCCCACGGGGACGCTACTCGTTAGGCCGTCCCGACTCCACGCTACCTCCGTCGAGGGCCGCGAGGTCCCGACGCTCATCGACGAGCTGCCGCTCATCGCCTGCGTCGCCGCGCGCGCCGAGGGAGAAACGGTCATCCGCGGCGCCGCCGAGCTGCGCCTCAAGGAAAGCGATCGCATCGCCGCCGTGGTCGCCAATCTGCGCTCGCTCGGCGTGGACGCCGAAGAGCTGCCGGACGGCATGCGCATCGTCGGCTCCGACGCGCCGCTCGGCGGCGTAGTCAGGACGCACGGGGACCACCGGATCGCTATGGCGTTCGCAACACTAGGTGCGGCGGCGGGGAGCGACATCGCGCTGGACGATCGCGAGTGCGTCGCTATCTCCTATCCCGGATTCTGGCAAGACCTCGAGCGAGTCTGTGGCGCCGCCGCCTAACAAGAAGCACCGCACCGTCATCGCCATCGACGGCCCGGCGGCTTCCGGCAAATCCACAACGGCACAGCGCGTCGCCGCGCGGCTCGGCTACGCGCACGTCGACTCCGGATCGCTCTACCGTGCCGCGACCGCGGCTGCGTTGCACCTTCCCGGCGACGCCGCGGCGTGGACGCCGGCACTCGTCCTGGAGGCCGCGCGCAATATCGCCCTCACACTGCACGGCCGTTCCTTCGTTCCGGCAGCGGCCGGCGTACCGCTCGACGAGGAGCTGCGAGCGCGCAACGTGACCGAGCACGTATCCCGCGTCGCACAGATGCTCCCTGTGCGCGAATGGGTCAACGCACAAGTGCGCACCGCAACGCACGAACACGACGTGGTCGTCGACGGCCGCGATATGGGCACGGCTGTCTTTCCCGACGCCGCGCTCAAGATCTACCTCGTAGCTGACCCCTGGGAACGCGCCCGTCGGCGGCTCATCCAGACAGCGGGCGCGAGTCCCAGCGACGAAGAGATCGCGCTCGAGACCGAACGACTCGTTAGGCGCGATGCCGCAGATGCCACGCAGTCGGCGGCGGCCAAGGATGCCGTGCTCGTCGATACAACTTACGTCACGCAGGACGAGCAGATCGAACGCATAGTGGCCCTGGCAATTGCGGCGAGCGAGCCGCGATAACCGGTCGCTGAAATGGTGCCAGGTTGCGATTCTTGGAGGCTTTGGGTCGCAGGCGGGCTTGGTCCACCAGATCGCACGGGTGGAAGAACACTCGGCGTGAGAGAATCGTCGGCGTCCACGTCGCGGCTGCTCGCACGTCGAGGTGAACACCGTCGATCTCGCCGGGTCGCGCGGCAACCGCCGGATCGGAGCAGTGCACGAGTACGATCGCTGCCGCGACCGCGGCGCCGTGAAGGGCGCGGATGCGTGTTACTGTATACCGAGCAGCCATATTGCTCCCCCGTGGTAGTGGGCTACCACTGCCTCCCCCGTTGCTGCGTTGACGCAGCCGGCCTTGCCGTCTACGTTGCAAGGTTCCAGGGGAACGCCGCAAACGTAACTCCAAGTGATAAGGGAACTTCACCTTAACCTCGCCCGCGGCGAGCAAAAAACCGCGCAGAAGGAGTAGTTGCACAGTATGGCTGATCAGCAGACACCCAGCGCGGCCGCCGTTGCGGAGCGCGAGAAGCGAGCCGCGCAGAAAGGCGAGCTACGCCCGCTCGTCAACCGTCGTCCCGAACTCTTCGACGAAGACGAATACTCGTCAGGCGAGTTCGAGGCGATGATGGAGATGTACAATGGTACTCTCGCCTCCATCGATGAAGGGGAGATCGTCAAGTCGCGCGTGCTCGCGATCCGCGACAACATGGTCGTCCTCGATATCGGGTTCAAATCCGAAGGCGCCATCCCGCTGGAAGAGTTCAAGGACATGCCGGAGCTCAAAGCGGGCGATGAGGTCGATGTCCTGCTCGAGCGCCTGGAGGATCACGACGGCGCCGTCGTGCTGTCCAAGAAGAAGGCGGACTTCATGCGCGTGTGGGAGAAGATCCGCATCGCGTACGAGACAAATGAGCCCGTGACGGGCGTGCTGGTCAAGAAGATCAAGGGCGGCGTCGTGGTCGACCTCATGGGCGTGGACGCGTTCCTGCCCGGCTCGCAGATCGCTCTGCGGCGAGTGCCTAACGTGGACGAGCTGCTGGGCCAGAAATTCGACTTCAAGATCATCAAGCTCAACAAGCGCCGCCGCAACATCGTCGTCTCGCGCCGCGTGATGCTCGAAGCCGAGCGCGCCGGTAAGCGCGAGAGGCTGATGAAGGAGCTGGAGAAGGATCAGATGCGCAAGGGCGTGGTCAAGAACATCACCGACTTCGGTGCGTTCATCGACCTCGGCGGCGTGGACGGCCTGCTCCACATCACCGACATGTCCTGGGGGCGCATCCAGCATCCCACGGAGATGGTGCAGATCGGCCAGGAGCTGGACGTCAAGATACTGGACATCGACTGGGACCGCGAACGTATCTCGTTAGGCCTGAAGCAGCTGCAGCCGTATCCCTGGAAGGATGTCATCGAGAAGTACCCTGTCGGCACGCGCGTCGCCGGCAAGGTAGTGTCCATCACCAACTACGGCGCCTTCATCGAGCTGGAGCCGGGGATCGAGGGCCTCGTCCACATCAGCGAGATGAGCTGGACGCGCAACGTGCGCCACCCGTCGAAGATCGTCTCGATCGGCGAAACGATCGAGGCTGTCGTGCTCAAAGTCGACCCTAACGAGGAGAAGATCTCCCTCGGGATGAAGCAGACGGAGCAGGATCCGTGGATGGTGCTCCCTCTCAAGTACCCGGTCGGTATGCGCGTGTCGGGAAAGGTGCGCAACCTCACATCCTTCGGTGCGTTCGTCGAGATCGAGCCGGGAATCGACGGCCTCATTCACATCTCCGATATGTCCTGGACTAAGCGAGTCCAACATCCCTCGGACGTGGTGAAGAAGGGCGACAGCGTCGACGTGGTCGTGCTCAACGTGGACGCGGAGAACAAGCGCATCTCGTTAGGTCTCAAGCAGGCCACCGACGACCCGTGGCTCGGCATCGGTCAGGCTTACCCCGTCGGTACCGAGTTGCGTGGCCGCGTTGCACGCCTCATGGAGAAGGGCGTCGTCGTGGATATGGGCAACGACCTCGAAGGCTTCGTCCCGCTCTCCCATCTGCCGAGCGATAAGCCGATCGACTCACCGGCCGATGTATGCTACGAGGGGATGAACCTCGGCATCCGCATCCTCGAGGTCGATCCGATCCACCGGCGCATAGTCCTCGGCGTCACAGATATCCCCGCCGAGCAGCCGCCCAGGCCGGAGGGACCGGTCAAGATCTATAGCGATGACCCCCCGCCGGCGCCGAGCGCAGCCGATTACGACAGCGACGAGTAGACGGAAGTCCGAAGGCCACAGGTCAATTCCCGTGGCCTTCGAACCTACCTGTCCAAAGTGAGCCCCGGCCCCTAACCAATTCCCGGTTGGTTCGAGCGCGCAACCGCCGTAACGTGGCTCTACGATCGAGTCCGTTGGCGGTAGTGCGGACGTTGGCGACGTTGGGGGACGACCCGCCGCGTTGCGCGCGCCGCCACGGACCCCCTCCTCCTCCCCCCTCCCGCTCCATACCTCCCCGTTCGGCGGTTCGGCCGCTCCAGGCGCCGAACCGTCGCGCGTTTTCTGGCATGTGGTAGCTTTGCACCGCATGAGCGTACGCCAGAAACTGGAACTACTGGAGCGCCGCGGCGCTGAAGCTGAGCAGGGAGGCGGGACAGCCCGGCTCAATGCCCAGCATGACAAGGGGAAACTGAGCGCCCGCGAGCGGCTCGATCTCCTCCTGGATGAAGGGACATTCGTCGAGCTAGATCGCTTCGTCACTCATCGGAGCAACGACTTCGGGCTGGAGAATCAGAAGATATACGGGGACGGCGTTGTAACGGGTCACGGCCGCATCGACGGCCGCCTTGTGTACGTTTTCTCGCAGGACTTCACGGTCTTCGGCGGATCACTTTCCGAGGCGTTCGCCGAGAAGATCTGCAAGGTGATGGATCTTGCTGTGCGCAACGGCGCCCCCGTGATCGGTCTTAACGACTCAGGGGGTGCGCGTATCCAGGAGGGTGTGGTGTCGCTGGGGGGGTATGCGGAGATCTTCCTGCGCAACACGCTTGCTTCGGGCGTTGTGCCCCAGATATCGGCGGTGCTGGGGCCGTGCGCCGGCGGCGCTGTGTATTCGCCGGCGATTACGGACTTCGTGTACATGGTGCGCGGCACGTCGTACATGTTCGTCACGGGGCCTAACGTGGTGAAGACTGTGACGCACGAGGATGTGACGATGGAGCAGATGGGGGGGGCTGACGCCCACGCGGCAACCTCGGGGGTGGCGCATTTCGCGTGCGGCTCGGAGCTGGAGTGCCTAACGCGAATCCGCGAGCTGTTCCGCTACATCCCCCAGAACAACCTCGAGCAGCCTCCGCGGCGGACCACGTCCGACCCGCGCGACCGGCGCGACGAGGCGCTGCTGGATGTCATCCCCGACCATCCCAACAAGCCCTACGACATGCACGACGTCATCCGGCGGGTCGTGGACGACGGCGAGTTCTACGAAGTACATCGCGACTACGCGCAGAATATCATCTGCGGGTTCGCGCACATCGGCGGCCGCAGCGTCGGCGTCGTCGCAAATCAGCCGGCAGTGCTGGCCGGGGTGCTCGATATAAACGCGTCCGTGAAGGGGGCGCGCTTCGTCAGGTTCTGCGATGCGTTCAACATCCCGCTGCTGACGTTCGAAGACGTGCCGGGCTTCCTTCCCGGACTGGCGCAGGAGCACGGGGGCATCATCCGGCACGGCGCCAAGTTGCTGTACGCATACTGCGAAGCCACCGTCCCCAAGCTCACGGTGATCACTCGTAAGGCGTACGGCGGTGCGTACGACGTCATGAGTTCCAAGCACATCCGCGGCGACTACAATGTCGCCTGGCCCACGGCGGAGATCGCCGTCATGGGGCCCAAGGGAGCCGTCGAGATCCTCTTCCGCAGGGACATCTCCGACGCGGCGCCGGCCGATCGCGCCCGCGCCATGGACGACCGCGTCGCCGAATACACCGAGAAGTTCGCCAATCCCTACGTCGCGGCCTCGCGCGGATACCTCGACGATATCATCGATCCGCGCGACACACGCAGGCGCCTCATCGACGCGCTGGAAACGTTAGGCGATAAGCGCGACCGCAATCCGCCCAAGAAGCATGGGAATATTCCGCTCTAACGGCCCGTCAAACGGCCGCGTCCCCGAGGACAAGTCCGCGGCGCCGGCGCCTGCTGCCGGCGCACGTGCATCGACGCACTTTCTACGCGGGTCCTCTCGCCGCCACACACACGCGGGCGCCACGGCGAGCACTCACTCAACGGTGGACATCATGCACTCGAGCTTCCGGTACGTGGCCGCATTGGCGCTGTCGCTGGCCAGACCACTTGGGGCGCAGCCGGGCTTTCCACCTAACGATCCGGACAGCTGGAACACGGCGGCGACGGCAAAGATCTACTGCTCCGCCCTGTTCGTCTCCGGCCGAGACTCCGAAGAAGCGCGGTCGCACCTTACCAGCTACTTCGCGGGGCCGAAAGTCGACTCGATTACGCACATCGAAGTCGATCGGAGTCGCAAAGTCGTCGCAGTCACGCTGGCGAATCGAATTACCCGCTCGGCGAAGTATTACGGAGACCAGGGGTGCATCATCCATCAACCGGGAAGGGATACCGTCTATTTCAAACCGGTGAAGGCGTCGACAGAGCTTCCTCCGGCCGAAACTCTGGACTGGCCCATGGGGGAGCACCTGCCTAACGCGCCGTTGCCGGCCGAGATCGACACGGTGAAGTTGCGCCACGCGGTCGCTGCGGCCTTCGCCGATCCGCAGGGGCTCACCGCCGCCTTCGTGGTCGTGCACAAGGGACGCATCATAGCCGAGCGCTACGCGAGCGGGGCGCACAGGGATATGCCGCTGGAGAGCTGGTCGATGGGAAAAAGCATCACGGGGACGCTGATCGGGCGCCTCATCCATGAGGGGGCGTTCAAACTGGAGGACGCGGCCCCGGTCGCGGAGTGGCGCAAGGTGCCTAACGATCCGCGCGCGAAGATCCGCATCATGGATCTGCTGCGCATGAGCAGCGGCCTGCGCTTCAGCCGTGGTGCGCCCGAAGACTCGGCCGGTTACTACGATCACGATCTGATCTATTCCGGCGCGATCGACGCGTTTCAGTTCTCCATCACGCGGCCGCTGCAGTTCGAGCCGAACACATTCGGGCGCTATCGCAACGTCGATCCTTTGACGTTAGGCTATCTCATCCGCGAAGCCGTGCGCAAGCGCGGCGAGGAGTACCTCACGTACCCGCGGCGCGCGTTATTCGATATGCTCGGGATGCGGAATCAGGTGCTGGAGACGGATCCGTACGGCAACTTCCTGTTGACAGGCTACGACTACGGCACTGCGCGCAATTGGGCGCGCTTGGGCATGTTGTACTTGCAGGACGGTATGTGGATGGGTGAACGGTTGCTGCCCGAGGGGTTCGTCAAGTTCGTATCGACGCCGGCCCCGGGCTGGCGTCAGCCGGTGTACGGCGGGATGGTATGGGTGAATGGGGATAGCGCAGCGCCGGTACCTCGAAGCTCATACTCCTTTCGCGGCGCAGGCGGACAAGAAACCTGGATCCTACCATCGCACGACTTAGTGATCGTGCGCATGGGACATTTTCCGGGCTCGCGGATCGGGTCGCAGGATCTCCGCCGCGCGCAGTTGCTACTGATGGAGGCGATCCCTTGCCGCATCACGCGCACCGGGCGGTCCGGCGGAATGCGATCTTCCAGCGACTGCTAGCTGAGCAGAACTACCGCCTGCTCATAGCTGTCACGCATCGCGCGCACTCGCCGTTGAAGTCGCGCCAAGACAGATGCTTGGTCAATTTCGCACAGCGATTTCATGACTTTTTCAGCAACCGGTTAGATGTTCTCTAAAGTCCTCATCGCCAACCGCGGTGAAATCGCATTACGCATAGTCCGCGCGTGCCAGGAGCTGGGGGTGCGTAGTGTCGCCGTGTACAGCGACGCCGACTTACACGCGCCGCACGTGCGCGAAGCCGACGAGGCTGTCCACATAGGGCCGGCCGCCTCGGCCGAGAGCTATCTGCGCGGCGAGCGACTCGTCGAGGTTGCCCTGCGAGTCGGCGCCGAAGCGATCCACCCAGGCTACGGATTCCTGTCCGAGCGCGAGTGGTTCGCGAGACTCGTTAGGGAACGCGGCCTTGTATTTGTCGGACCGAGCGCCGAGGCCATTGCGGCGATGGGGAGCAAGACCGCCGCCCGCGCCCTCGCCCAAGGCGCGGGAGTCGCCGTCGTGCCGGGGACGGCGCAGGCAATGGCGGGAGCCGACGAGGGGGCGGCGATGGCGGCCAAACTTGGCTACCCGGTCCTGCTCAAGGCCGCAGCCGGAGGCGGAGGGAAGGGGATGCGCGTCGTGCACACGGCCGCCGAGCTGCCGGCGGCACTGGCGGCCGCGCAGCGGGAAGCCAGGAACGCGTTCGCTGACGACGCCGTCTACATCGAGAAATACATCGACAGGCCGCGCCATATAGAGATCCAGATCCTGGCGGACAGGCACGGCACCGTTCTCTCGTTAGGCGAGCGCGAGTGCTCGGTCCAGCGCCGCCATCAGAAGATGATCGAAGAAGCCCCCAGTGTAGCCCTGTCGCCCGAGCTGCGACGTCGCATGGGAGACACTGCCATCGCCGTCGCACGAGCGGCGCGATACGAGAACGCCGGGACGTGCGAGTTCCTCCTCGATCGCGACGGAGCGTTCTACTTCCTGGAGATGAACACGCGCGTGCAGGTCGAGCACCCTGTAACCGAGCTTGTGTACGGGCTCGACATCGTGCAATGGCAGTTGCGCATCGCCGCCGGTGAGAAGCTGCCGTACCCCGGTGATCTGGCGCCGCGCGGCTGGGCGATAGAGTGCCGCATAACGAGTGAAGATCCGGCGAG
>JBQTJS010000037.1:0-2295 GCA_052386875.1 Gemmatimonadaceae bacterium | reverse complement strand
GGAGCAGGGGGAGCAGGGGGAGCAGCCGCTGCGCGTGGCGTCGCGCGCGCCTTACGGAGACCAGTCTGGACGCGCTTAGCGAGTTTCTTTTCAAGTATCGTCCCTATGTGTACGAGCAGGGGACAGTGGAGTGGGCGGGGTCGCGCCTAACGAGTGTTGCTGTTCTGCTCGGACTCGGCGTCGTTCTCGGTATCTCCATCGTGATGCTGCGGCGATTGCGGGCGACTCCGTCCGAGCGGGCGCTACTACTCGCCTGCCGCGGTGTGGCGCTCGCGACGCTGGCCTGGTGTTTGACGCGACCTGTGTTGTCTGTGGCGTCGGCGGTGCCGGCGCGCAACGTAGTGGCTGTGCTCGTGGACGACTCGCGCAGCATGCGCATCGGCGATTACGCCGGCCGTTCTCGCGCCGAGTTCGTTAGGCAGCAGTTCGGCGCGGCGGACAGCGGGCTTTATCGCGCTCTGGCCGAGCGGTTCGCCGTGCGCTTCTACCGCGCGTCCGGCCGTGCGGACCGCCGGGCGCCGCTCTCCGACAGTGCCTTCGGCGCGACGCGTTCGGACTTACTGGCATCGGCGCTACGCGTGCTGGACGACCTGGAAGGGACGCCGGTAGCGGGCGTGGTGCTGATCTCGGACGGCGCTGACAATGGGGCACAGCTGGGCGAGCGCGACCGCATGTTGGAGCAAGTCAGGTCGCTCAAGGCGCGCGGGGTCCCGCTCTTCACTGTCGGAGTAGGCTCGGACCGTTTCCAGCGGGACTTGGAGGTCGCGAGCGTAGCGGCGCCGCGCTGGGTGTTGCGCGGCGGCAACGTCATGCTCGAGGTTGTCGTTATGCAGCGCGGATTCGGCGGCGCGTCGGTGCCCATAGTAGTGGAGGATTCCGGCCGTATCATAGCGCGCGAAAACGTGACGCTGCCGCGCAACGGTGAGGCTGTGACGGCGCGATTACGCGTGCCTGCGGCGGATGCAGGTGCGCGCCGCCTAACGGTTCGCGTTCCCTTGAGGCCCGGCGAGCTGATCGACCGCAACAACGAGCGTTCAGCTTTGGTGTCGGTGCGCCGCCGTCGCGAGAAGATCCTCTACGTCGAAGGGGAACCGCGCTTCGAGGTCAAGTTTCTGCGGCGCGCGGTGGCTGCCGACTCCAACTTGCAGCTTGTCACGATGGTACGCACGGCGCGGGACAAATATCTGCGGTTGAGTGTCGATGACAGTCTCGAGCTGGCGAGCGGCTTCCCGCGCACTCGTGAGGAGCTGTTCCGCTATCGCGGCATCGTGCTGGGGAGCATCGAGGCGTCAGCGTTCGCGCTCGATCAGCTGCGGATGCTGGCCGATTTCGTGAGCGAGCGAGGGGGCGGCCTGTTGGCGTTAGGCGGGCGTCTCGCGTTCGCGGAGGGCGGCTACAGCGGCACGCCGCTGGCCGATGTGCTGCCGATCGAGCTCGTCGGCGAGCCGGGCGAGCCGGACAGCAGCGACGTGGTGGCGCTGGCTGTGGCGCCCACGTCGGACGGTCGCTGGCATGCCGCTGTGCAGCTCGGCGGCAGTGATTCGGCCAACCGCGTCCGCTGGGAGTCGTTGCCGCCTCTTACAACTTTGAACACGCTGGGTCGTGCGAAGCCCGGTGCGACGGTGCTGCTGGCGGGGCGTCTGGCGGCCGGCGGTGGGTCTGCGGCAGGACCGCTGCTCGCCGTCCACAGATTCGGGCGCGGGCGCTCGGCTGCATTTGCGGCGCAGGACTCGTGGCTCTGGCAGATGGATGCGGCTGTCAGCGCGGCTGACGATTCGCACGAGACGTTCTGGCGGCAGCTGCTGCGCTGGCTGGTGACGGACGTGCCGGATCGTGTCGAGCTCAGCGCGGCCGAGGACGGCGCCGAGCCTAACGAGCAGGTCCGCATCCGCGGCGAGGTCGTGGACGAACGATTCGTGCGGCTCAACGGGGCTCGCATCGTAGGCGAGCTGGAGTCGCCTAACGGTGTGCGGACGGCATTGCCGTTCGTGTGGTCCGGGTCGCGTGACGGCGAGTACGTCGGCGACGCTCTGCTGGGGGACCCGGGGCTATATACGCTGCACGCGCGCGCCATCGCCGGACGCGACACACTGGCTGCGGAGCCGCTGCATCTCGCAGCGGCCGATTCCGAGCGCGAGTTTTTCGCGGCTGAGAGACGCGTCCCTCTGCTGCGGCAGCTGGCCGAGGAGACAGGCGGTCGATATTACGAGCCCGCGCAGGCCGCTGATGTGGCGCGGGATCTGGCGCACAGTGCCAGCGGCGTAACTGTGATCGACCGCAAGGAGTTGTGGGACC
>JBQTJS010000036.1:0-22029 GCA_052386875.1 Gemmatimonadaceae bacterium | reverse complement strand
GCCAATCGGGACCGCGCGCCCACGCGGCTTCGCCTCGGTGGACTTGGGAATGTCCACCACCAGCACGCCGTCCTTGAAATCGGCAGTGATCTTATCGGGGTCGACGGTGGTTGGGAGCGTGAAGGCGCGCTCGAATGCGCCGTAGCTGCGCTCCCACAGGTGGTATCTCTCGTCCTTGTCGTCTTCCTTGCGCTCGCTCTTCTTCTCGCCGCGGATCGCCAGCACGCCGCTATCCACGCTTACGTTCACGTTGTCTTTCGCCAGCCCGGGAAGCTCGGCGGTGAGCTTGATGCTTTTTTCAGTTTCGACTACGTCGACGGCCGGCGACCAGCCGATTGTTTCACCGGGTGTATCGATGTCGAAGCCGTCGCCGAAGAAGCGGCCGAAGCGGCCGCGCACGAAATCGTCGAGCTCGCGCGCAAGCGAACGGTAGGGCGAGGAACGGGTGAGCTTGTTACTGATCATGGTGAGCCTCCGTGTGCCTAACGAGTCATCTTATCCGTCCGTCTCGTCAAGATGGCGGCTTCCAGCGCGTCAGTCAATCTCCGGTACAGCAGACATCGCCAGTCTGCATAACGACTGTGCGGTCTGCTCAGACGAACTCGAGCGCGCGACCCGTCAATCTCGCAATCAGCGAGAGGCGGAATGTAATGTCCACAACGCCATCGTCCGGCGCGCCGCTCTCGAGGGGAAACGCCGCCCAAAATGTGGGGTCGGCGTTCCCGCCGCGCTTGGCAGGCCGCCATACGCCGCTGGCATCGCACCCCTGCAGCAGCGCATCCAGCGCGTTGCTCCAGGGCGCATGTCGTTTCAGGAAACCAAGGCGGGCGAACAACTCGAGCCATCCGAGCGTGTGGGACACGTTGTCGCGGGCGCCGGCCGCGAGCGGGTCGCCCGTGACGACGTGCGGCTGGCTCATCAGGTGGCGGCCGATCATTTGCCCCGGATCGGGGACCGCCGGCCCACTCGTTAGGTGGCCCATGATGTCGTCCACTTCGCCCGCATGCTCGAAGCGGAAGAGCGGCATGTGTGCGAGCATCGCCAGGAAAAACACCGACGGAGGGGCGGCCTCGCCAGCCAGTGCGCGCTTACCGCCGCTGGTTACCCAGGGATCGGCCGCGATGGGCGATTGAACGTAAACCACAACCCTGTGCAGCAGCCTTAACGCCGCGCCGCGCAGCCGCGGGTCACGCTCGTAGCCTGCCTGCGCCAGCGCGCAGGCCGCGGCTTCGCGCAGCAATGCGCGATGACGCCTAACGACAGCGGCATCGCTATGTCCCTTCCCCGCCAGCTCGTATAACAGGCTCGGATCGTTGTCCTCGGCCAGCAATCGGAAGAGCACGCGACGCGCGTGCGCCAACGGCGGCGCCTCACTCTCCCAACCGTACTCCAATAGCCGGCGATACGCCACAATCGTCCCAACCCCATCGAACGACTGCGCACGCGCTGACGGCAGGCTCAGCATCGCGTCGTTCCACGTCCCCCCTACGCGCTGAGAAAACGCCAGGGCCAACGCCGGGCGATAGCCGTACACCAACGAGATGAGCCTCTGCGGCACCGGACTGATCCGCGCCACGTCCACAAGCGACCGGTACCGGATCGGCGGGGACCCGTGTTCCAGCAGCCAGTTCAGCGGAATTCGAGCAGCGGGCGGAGGCGTTGGCTCGGACCCCGCCCTTTCCGGCAGGCCGGCGCCGACCTCTGGCTCAGGCGATGCGAGTGGAGCGTCGTGCTCGGAGGCTGACGACGTCCGGTGAGATGCTCTCGCGCCCGGCGGGGTCACTAAGATTTCGAGGAAGTCGGCCGCCACGGACGAGTCCGTCTACTCATCGCGGCAGCGGCGTGGCGGGCGAAACGATATCATCCGGCGCTCAAAACGCCAGAACACTTTTCGGAACACAACGCCCCCCGTGCGCGGCGAGTTCATCGACGTAGGAGGACCGCGGCTCTATTACTTCGCGTCCGGTACACGCGGAACGCCGGAGCAGGTCCCGATCATCCTGATCCACGGCTTCCCAACTTCGTCGCATCTATGGCAGGAAGTCGTGCCAATGCTCCCTGTCGGGCACCGATGCGTTGTCCCCGACCTCGTTGGCTATGGCCGCAGCGGACGGCTTGCACGATCCGAGGCGGGCGTCGCGAGCCACGTTCAGTGGATCCTCTCTCTCCTTGACGCCCTACGGATCCGTGAGGCTGTGCTCGTGGGCCACGAGCTTGGCGCATCGATCGCGCTAATGCTGGCTCTGACTCGCCCGGAGCAGGTAACAGGCCTCGTGCTTGTCAACCCGTCATCGGGGCCCCGACAATGGTCGACGCTGCGGCATGCCGCGTTGCGCGTAGACCGGTTATGCGCCGGAACTAGTGCCGGTGATGTTCTGGTGCGTTGGATGCTCTCGCACGAGCTACGGCGGGCCTACAACGACAGGCGGCTCGGCCGCCACAGCGTCGACCAATACCTGGCGCCCTTTGCTCACGGAGAACAGCGGCTGACGCTCGCGCGAAGCCTCCGCGGGCTCCTCCACGACGAATCGCTCGGCGCACGCATCAGCGAGCTTCGTGCGGTGACATACATTCTCGGTAGTGCGAAGGACACAGTCGCTCCGATTGGTGAGAGTGAGCGGCTTCACGCTGCGATCGCGGGATCCGCTTTGGAAGTAGCTGACGATGTCGGCCACTTCATTCCCGAGGAGGCGCCGGAGCGTGTAGTGCGGGCAATTATTAACGTTCTTGCACAATGACGATCTCTTGGGAACACCTGGCTACAGCCTTCGCTGTCCTCGCGTTGAGCGAAAGCGCAGTCGCGCAAGCTGGCGGCGCTTCCACTGACTCGGGGACTGCGGTGGCGGTTGGGTCGCGCGTGCGGGTCTTTGCGCCGACGCTGAGGCGAGACCGTTTCGTGGGCCGCATCGACACGCTGGATGCGACGCGGATGGTGCTCGACACTGCCGGCGCGCGGCAGCGATTCGGCTTCGAGATGGGTCCCGTGCTTGTAGACACTTACCGGAGAGTGGGGATACAGCGCAGTGCTGTGGAGCGGATCGAGATCAGTGGCGGACGGGCAGTCCGCCGCTCCGCTGTGCGCGGCATGTTTTGGGGAGCGTTGATTGGCGCCCTTGTCGTCGGCGTGGGGAATCTGCCGCAAGTGAACGCCGGCTTCGACGACTTCGCCAAGTACGCACCGGTCGGTGCGGCTCTGGGCGGTGCGGCGGGCTTTGTGGTCGGCTACGCGTTAGGCGGAGAGCGCTGGCTGCCCGCGCGTTTGCCGTCGGGCTAACGCACCTGTTTGGCGGCGTCGAGGACGTGCGCGATGTCGCGAGATAGCGCGCGCGCTTCCTGCGTGGCCGTCTGCACATCGTCCAGGGCCGATTGAACGCCGGCCGAGCGTAGGGCCAGCAGATCGAGCCGCATGTTCTGCAGCATGAGCGAAGCGCTTTCCAGCTGCGTTTGCAGCGTGGCTCGTCGCTCCATCAGATCATGCAGTGTCGTGCGCTGGCGCCGGAGCAGCTCGAGACGCTGATCGCGGTCGCGGCTCGCCGGTCGTTGTTCAGTTTCCGCGATGCGCTCATCGAGAGTGGCGAGCGACTCCGGTGTCACGTCGGCATCCATGCGATGCAGGGCTTGCGCCAGCGAGGCGACGCGTTGCGCGAGCGCGTCCACTGTGGGCGCCACGTCGGGGATGAGATCGCGATCGACCTTGGAGAGCTTCGCGATGACGTCGCGCACTGCTGCGCGGTCGCTTTCGGCGCGCCTAACGAAGTCGCCGTAGGGGCTGCGCATGACTTCGGGCGGTGCCAGTCCTTCGTCGCCGGCAGGCCTGTCGACCGCGCGCACTCTGATGCGCGGCGGACGCGGCGCCAGGATTTCTTGATTGGCGCGCTGCAGCGTCTCGCGCGCCTCGCGTCCGAAGACCTGGCGGAAGCGGACACCATCGGCCCAGAGTGACGCCGCTCGGCCGAGGAGGCCGATCCCCATGCCTAACGCCGGAAAGATGACCCACGGAAAGGAAGGGGTAAAGATCATGTTGATGACGCTGAGCACGCCGAGCGTCGTCGCATAGCGTGCCAGCCTGCGGCGGAACGCCCTGATGCGCTGGTCGATAGGGAGCGACGAGAAGTATTCCAGCGTCTCCACGTCCTTGCGCGCACGTTTCTCCTCGCGCTTGGCCGCCCGCTGTTCGCGGCGTACTTCTTTCCACGACCGGGGCATCCAGCCAGGCACGGGTGCTACTTCGTTGGGATCCGGAGTGCGGGGAGGGCGCGCGGGCGCGGGAACCGGCGCGGGCGGAGCCGCCGGCCGCTTCCAGGCCGCCGAGTGCCGCGGCTCGCCTGCAAGCGCCGCGCGCCGGGGTAAGCCTAACGCGGAAGCATCGCCCTGCAGCGCGTCGCGAAAGGCAAACAGCGTCGGCCACCGGTCGACAGGCTTCTTAGCCAGGGCGCGCTCCACGGCGGCGACGAGCGCGGCCGGGAGATCGCTGCGCTCTCCGTGCAGCGGCGCAGGCACCTCGCTGATGTGCTTGAGCAGCATCGCCGGAGTATTAGCGGCGCTGAACGGTGCGCGTCCGGTGAGCATTTGGTACGCCATGACGCCGAGCGAGTACTGGTCGCTGCGGCCGTCGATGTCGCGTTCGCCGAGTGCCTGTTCCGGAGACATGTAGGTCGGCGTGCCGACAGCGATGCCCGTGACAGTCAGCCGCGAATCGCCTTCGGCGGCGCGCGCAATGCCGAAGTCGGTGAGCATGGGCCGGCCGCTCGCCGCGTCGAGCAGCACGTTGTCGGGCTTGATGTCGCGATGGACGATGCCGCGGGCGTGGGCGTAGCCTAACGCATCAGCGACGTCGTGCAGGATGCGCATGACATCGCCCAGCGCCGGCCGCGGCTCCCGCGCCAGGCGGCGTCCCAGGCTTGCGCCCTCCACCAACGCCATCACGAAGTACACCAGCCCCGCGCGCTCGTCGACCGAAAAGATCGGAACTATGTTGGGGTGATTGAGCTGTGCCGCAGTTTGCGCCTCGCGCAAGAAACGCGTGCGCACGTCCTCGCGATACGCCAGCTCGGGTGGCAGCACCTTGATGGCGACCAGCCGCCGTAGCTTGCGATCGCGCGCCCGATAGACAACGGCCATACCGCCGCGGCCGAGTTCCGCGTCGAGCTCGTAGTGCTCTCCTACGGCGCTCGCGACTTTTTCGCGCAGGGGATCCATCGGGAGTTCGGCGCCCACCTGACGAGGCGCGCTAACGCGCGCCGCCGCGTGCGCCCGAGCCGGTCCCGCGCAGCTTGCGGATCTCGTCAGCAGCATACACAGCCAAGTCGACCTCGCGGGCGAGTGCCATCGCGCGCTCCGAGGCCTGCGTCACGTTCTCGAATGACTCGCCCCCGCTCTGCAGACGCAGCACGTCGAGCCGCATGTTCTGCAGCGCTAGCAGGCAGCGCTCTATCTTCTGTTTGGCGTCCTCACGACGATCCTGCCGCAGCGCCAACTCGCGCCGCTCGCGGCGCAGCTTGGCCAGGCGCCGCACTCGCTGCTCGGACTGCGGATCCAGCGGATTCGCCTCGGCCTCGAGTCGCTGGATCTCCGCGTCGATGGCGGTCGGCCGCGCGTTAGGCGGCGCCTCCGGCATGTCCCGCAGTGAAGCCGCGAGCGCCTGGGCCCGCTGCAGCAACGCGTTGGCCGAGCTGGCGACATCGCCCGCCAGCTCGCGCTCGCGTTTCGGAAGCGCGTTGACAACCCGCACAATCTCATCGCGGTGGCGAGCCCCCTGGCGCAAGGCAGCCGATTGCGACGCATCCACCCCGGTGAGCCGTGGAAGCGGCGACGGCACGTTCATCGCCCCTTCGGAGTCCGGTGCGGCGAAAAGCGGCGGCCGCCCGCGGCGCAACCGCGTCCGCTCGCGCACCTCCGCGCGCTTCTTCTTGTCATACAGCGCGCGCACGTTGTCGAACCAGTCGGCAACGACATCGAAGAACATCCTGTCACGCGGCTCGCGCAGCACGTCGCGCCAGTCATAACCCTCGGTCCAGAGCTGCGAATACTTATAAGCCAGATACACGCTCCATACGCCGACTACCGGCATGAAGCTCACGACGTCGAATAACGCCAGCACGATGCTCACCGCGCTGAACGCGACGAACGGCGCGAGCTTCTTGCGGTATTGCTCGACAGGCTTCGCCCGCCAACGCAGCAGCTCGCTGGCGCTGGGTTCAGGAGCCGTCGATCCGGCTCCCCCTGCAGTTTCCGGCCGATAAGCGCCATAACGAGCGAGGCTTTCCGAATGCTCCAGCTCGCGGTGCACACGCGGCAGCTCCGGCACATCGCCGGAGCGCAACGCCGCTGACAGCGCCTCCGCTGTAGAAAAGCGCAGAGACGGTTCCTTCTCGAGCAGCAACATCACAGCGCGGGCGAGATCGCGCGGCGCGGACGGACAACGCTCTCCGACAGGGGTCGGTCGCTCGGAGATCTGCTTGACAAGCAGAGCCGGTGTGCTCTGGGCCTGGAACGGCAACTCGCCGGTCAGCATCTGATAGGCGACGATACCTAACGAGTAGAGGTCGCTGCGGCCGTCGATCTCGCGCTCGCCCATGGACTGCTCCGGCGACATATACGCGGGCGTACCGATCGCCATGCCGGTGGCCGTTAGGCGCGCGTCGGCGCCCTCGGTCACGGCCCGCGCGATACCGAAATCTGTCACCAGCACGCGCCCCTCAGCGCGCTCCAACAGGATATTGTCGGGCTTGATGTCGCGGTGCACCACACCACGCTCGTGCGCGTAGGCGAGCGCGTCGGCTACTTGCATCAGCACATGACGCACCTCGTCAGGCGGCATCGGACCGTGCGCGTGCAGACGCGATGCGACAGTGTCACCGTCAACGAACGCCATGACGAAATACACAAGACCCGCGCGCTCATCGACAGAATAGATCGGGACGATGTTCGGATGGTTGAGCTGCGCGGCCGTCTCGGCCTCACGCAAAAAGCGTGTCCGGATCTCCGAGCGGAAAGCCAGCTCGGGGGGTAATAACTTGATAGCGACCTGGCGTTTGAGCCTACGATCCCGCGCGAGATAGACGATCCCCATCCCTCCGCGGCCGATCTCCCGATCGAGGTCGTAGCTCGTCGCCAAGCTGCGCTCAACGTGCGCACGAAGCTCCGCGTCGCTTGACGACGGTGTAAAGCCAGACTCGGGCACGAGTTACGCGGAGGCGACGGATTGAATTCGAGGGGCGCCAAAGTGTAGCGATAGGCGGAGACAGCGTCTAGCGGACGAGTTCTCCGAACTAACTGTCAGCGTTTCTACGTCACTTTGGCCCGCGAAAGTTGCAAAGCCGGCCAGCCTGGCGTAAGTCACGAGTCTGGCCATTGCAATGGCTGTTGCAAACGCTCCCTAGCGAGCACGCACATTGCGTTTCCAGGATCGATCATGGCACAGCGACAAACACTCCCTGTACTCCCTCTCCGAGGAACGGTCATTTTCCCAGGCCACGCGGCGCCGATCGCCGCGGGACGGCCAGGCACTCTGCGCGCGATCGAAGCCGCCCTGAAGCACGAGCGGCTCGTGTTCGCCGTCGCCCAGCGCGAAAACGTCGACGAACCGACATCCGAGATCCTCTTTTCGATGGGAGTTATCGCACGCATCGGGCAACTGCAGCGCGGCCTTGGCGGCGTGCAACTCCTGCTGCAAGGAGAACAACGCGCGACGGCACTGCAATACAGCACAACCGAAGGGTACATGAGCGCCGTGGTCGTGCCGACCGAAGAGATGAACCCAATCGACGAGCGGGACGCGGCATTTGAAGCCTTGCACCGCGAAGTGCGTGAGCGCGCGTCGGACCTCGGTGAGAAGCGCGGCTTGCCGGAAGAAGTTGTGAAGCAGGTCCTCGATTCCGCTGAGGAGCCGGGGCGCTTCGCCGATCTCGTAGCCAGCTACATAGAGCTCGCGGTTCCGGAGAAACAGGGCTTGCTCGAGACCTTGAGCGTTGAGGAGCGACTGCGCCGCGTGCTGGTACACGTAGAGCGCCAGATCGGAATGCTCGAGGCCCAGGAGGAGATCAAGTCGCAGGTGCAGGAGGAGCTAGGCGAGCGTCAGCGCGAGATGTTCTTGCGCGAGCAGCTCAAGGCGATCCAGAAGGAATTGGGCGACGATGATCAGTCCAAGGAGCTGACAGAGCTGCGCGAGCGCTTCACGAAGCTCGAGCTGCCCAAGGAAGCGCGCACCGAGGTGGAACGTGAGCTGGGACGTTTGGAGCGGTCGGGGCGTGAATCCATGGAAGCGCAGGTGATCCGCACGTACCTGGAATGGATGAGCGAGCTGCCGTGGAACACGCGTTCCGACGACCACCTCGATCTCAGGCTGGCCACGGGCGTATTGGAAGAGGACCACTACGGCTTGCGCGACGTGAAGGATCGCGTGCTCGAGTTCCTTGCCGTTAGGCAGCTCCGTGCGCAACAGCTCGCGCTGGAGGTGGAACAGACGGGCGGGGCCCCCGCCGACAAGCTCGCTCCGGACAAAGACACCGCCACGGCGAGCCTCGGCGACAAGGACGGAGATGATCGCATAACCGACGCCAAAGAAGCCAAAGCGCGAGCGATGGCCAAGGGGCCGATCCTGCTGTTTGTCGGACCCCCCGGCGTCGGCAAGACGTCCATCGCGAAGTCGATTGCGCGCGCGTTAGGCAGGGAATACGTGCGCGTGTCTCTCGGCGGCGCGCGTGACGAAGCCGACATCCGCGGACACCGCCGCACCTATGTGGGCGCCATGCCGGGCCGCATCATTCAGGGGATGAAGCACGCCGGAACCAAAAATCCGGTGTTCCTCCTGGATGAGGTGGACAAGCTCGGCGTCTCCTTCCAGGGCGATCCCAGCGCCGCGCTGCTGGAAGTCCTCGACCCCGCGCAGAACGACTCGTTCACGGACCACTACGTCGGCGTACCGTTCGACCTGAGCGAGGTGCTGTTTATCGCGACAGCAAACTATCAGCAGAACATCCCGCAGCCGCTGCTGGACCGCATGGAAACCGTGGAGTTCGCCGGATACACGGAGCGCGAAAAGGCGGAGATCGCCAAGCGCTACCTGATCCCGCGCCAGCTGGAGGAGTCAGGGCTGGGCGACAAGAAGGTGAGCTTCACTGACCCTGCCGTCATGGGCTTGGTGAGCAACTACACGCGCGAAGCCGGAGTGCGGCAGCTGGAGCGCGAGATCGGCAGGACGTGCCGCAAGATCGCGCGGCGGCTCGCCGCGGGCGACTCGCAGGTGTTGGAGGACAACGAGATTTCAGCCGAGGAAGTCAGAGAATTGTTAGGCAGACCCAAGGTGCATCCTGAGCGTGCCAAGGAGCAGCACGAGGTGGGGATCGCTACGGGAATGTTCTACACGCCGGTTGGCGGCGACATTATGTTCGTCGAGGCCTCGATCCGCCGGTATATGGGTCCGCCGCCGGACGGGCAACAGCCGGGGGGCCCTCCGCTGGCGCTCATCCTGACCGGTCAACTGGGCGACGTGATGAAGGAATCGGCGCGCGCGGCGCTAACGTATGCGACGAACAACGCGTCTACGTTAGGCATACCCAAGGAGTACCTCGGCGCCGTCGAAGTCCATATCCACGTTCCGGCCGGCGCGATTCCCAAGGACGGCCCCTCTGCCGGCATTGCGATCGCGACGGCGCTTGTCTCCGAGATGTCCGGTCGGCCTGTGCGGCGCGACGTGGCGATGACGGGTGAAATCACGCTGCGCGGACGCGTCCTGCCGATCGGCGGCCTCAAGGAGAAGGTGTTAGGCGCTCACCGCGCGGGGATCAAGCACATAATCATCCCCAACGAGAACGAGGCCGACGTGGAGGACGTCCCTGAGGAAGTTGTAAAGGAACTGCAGTTCCATCCGGTCGAAGCGCTCTCGGAAGTGCTCAAGATCGCTCTTGTTCCGGAGGGGACAGTGGTCGGGGAGCCCGCGGTCGAGCCCGAGCTGGCGCGGATTTAGAACGGCAGAGACGCCGCCCAGCGCATCGCGCGTCGCGCGCTGCGCAGCGGTTCCGGTTCGTTCCCGTCCAGGAAGTACTCGGTGTACACGGCATCGGTCGGCGTGTTTACAGTGGCCGGGGAACCGGTTGTGCGATCGAAGAGGACGCCGACAACGCCGGCCGGCGCGAGCCATTGTGCGCTGCCACGCGCCGCGTAGAGCGGCTGCAGCGCGCGCGCGAAGATCGGCGCAGCTAAGGAGCCGCCGGCCGCCGCGGCAGCAATGCGCCTGGGCCGGTCGAATCCGAGCCAGACCCCCGCGACGATATCGGGCGTCATCCCCACAAACCAGACGTCGCTGTTGTCGTCGCTGGTCCCTGTCTTCCCGGCCACGGCGATGCTGTCGGGGAGCCAGCGCCTAACGAGTGTCGCCGTCCCGCGCTCGACAACGTCACGCATCATATCGCGCACTATGAAAGCCACAGCCGGTCGCATAACGTCGGTCCGCTTGGGCGCCGGACTCTGCCATACAACGCGACCCGCACGGTCCTCTGCCCGCTGAACGAAGCGCGGCTCTACACGCACACCGAGGTTGGCGAATGCAGCGTAGGCCGCGACGAGATCCAGCGGCTGCACCACAGATGCGCCGATAGCCGATGAGGGTACCGCTGCAATCGGCGAGTCGATGCCGAGGCGTTGCGCGAGCGCGGTCACGGAATCGATCCCCAGCTGCTCCCCCAGCTGGACGGCCACGGGATTGCGCGAAAATGCCAGCGCATCGCGCAGCGACAGCAGACCCATGAACTCGCCGTCGGAGTTCCTGGGCTTGTACTGCTTGCCGTTAGGCAAGGTCAGGGCGATCGGCGTATCGGCCACTACCGCGTTGGGCGACAGTCCGCGTTCGATCGCGCCCGCATACACGAACGGCTTGAAAGCCGACCCCGGTTGTCGCATCGCGTTGACAGCGCGGTTGTAGGAAGACTCAGCGTAGTCGCGACCGCCGATCAAGGCGCGTACGTCGCCGGTGTGCGGCTCCAGCGCTATCACGACCCCCTGCAAGTACCCGGTAGTCCCTTTCGCGTGCTTCGCGAGAGTCGGATGGCGATAGCCCTTGCGCGACTCGAAGTCGGCAGTGACGCCTGCGAGCGCCTCGCGCGCCGAGCGCTGCAGCAGAGGATCGAGCGTCGTGTACACGCGGAGGCCGGCGGAGCCTAACGCGAAACCCTCGCGCTCCATCTGCACGCGCACGACGTCCAGAAAGTAAGGCGCGTACTCCACGCTGCGCGGCGCCGCGGTGACCAGAGGCTCGCGCCGGGCCGCAGCAGCCTGCTCGCGTGTGATATGCCCCTGCTGCGCCATGAGGGCGAGCACCAGGTTGCGGCGGGCAGTGGCGCGCTCGGGATGCCGAACCGGATCGTACAGCGCCGGGCCTTTGGGCATGGCGGCAAGGGTAGCCGCCTCCGCAAGCGTTAGGTGCTCCGCAGCCTTGCCGAAGTAATGCCGCGCCGCCGCATCGACACCGTAATAGCGCCGCCCGAAATGGATGAAGTTCAGGTACGCCTCGAGGATCTGCTCCTTCGTGTAGTGCCTTTCCATTTCACGGGCCGCATTCTGCTCCCGCAGCTTGCGCAGCGGGCTCCGGTCGGCGCGGTTGATCACGTCGGGGTGCATATTCCCGACGAGCTGCTGCGTGATGGTGCTGGCACCCCGCGGCTGTCCGCGCACAATGTCCTTGACTGCGCCCGCGACGCCAATCAGGTCCACGCCGTCGTGCTCGTAAAACCGCTGGTCCTCCACCGCGATGAACGCCTGCGGCACGTACTTGGGCAGAGTTCTCAGCGCGACGCTCGAACGCCACTGACGGCCGATCTCCCCGAGCAGCGAACTATCGCGCCCGTACACGATGGATGATTGCGGCGCGGCCACGATGCGCCATGCCTCACCTGTGCCGCTGCGCGAGGCGGCCCCCTGCCCCGCCGCCAGCGCCGGAACGAGCGATAGGGTGAGCCCGATTATGCTCGTTATGTGCCAAGCCACCACGTTAGGCCCAGACGATAGAGTCGCGAGCGCAGCGCCACCGCGCTGAAGTCCTGCGGCACCCCGCCTTCGGTCGCCTTCGTGAGCTTGCCGCCGGTCCACGCAGCGGAAGCCTCGATAGAAGCGGCACGAGAAAGGAAGAGATGCAAACCCGCCGCACCCCCCGCACCGTTCCCTTCCAGTGTCACGCGCGACGTCGCGCTCGTGCTCCCCGTAATTGTCCGATCGCCAGTGGCCGAATAACGTAGCCAAGCTCCCTCGACGTACGGGCCGATCCGCCAGGCGCGAAACGGATGCAGGCGTGCGCCGATCGCAATGTGCGCAAACTCGAACTCGCTAGGCTCGACATCGTATATCATATCCACGCGGCTAAGGTCACCTCCCACAACCAGCGCGAGATAGTCGCCAAAGCCGTACCCGATCCGGCCGGCTACTCCAAACACGGTCTCGTCAGGCGTCAAGGGCTCATCGGATTCCAGTTCCAGTTGCGCACCACCGAGCCCAAGAAACAGCCCCCGTGTGCGTGCAACCGCCGCGGCCGGCTGGGCGACCAGCACTCCCGCAAAGAGAGACGACGCAACCACAAACGCGCCGGCAACCAACAAAACGCGTGCACTCCCTTTCATAGCCGTTGATCGGCCAACTCCGCCGGGTAAAGTTCCCCATCGCGCATGTCCAAACGTATCACCATCGCCCTGGGACAGATCCGCCCGCGTAAAGGCGACGTCGCCGCTAACCTGGCGCGAATTGGCGACCTCTTCGCGCAAATCGATCAGCTGTCCCCGCGACCGGACCTGCTTCACCTCCCCGAAACCGCGCTGACCGGCTACTTCGTGGAAGGAGCCGTCGCCGAGTTGGCGATGACGGCGGGGACGCTGGCCGCACGCCTCAACGACGCGTACCGCGGTGCCGTCCCCGCGCATGCTGACGTTAGCGGCGCGGCGCTCGACGTCATCGTCGGCTTTTACGAACGGTGGCGTGACACGCTGCACAACAGCGCCATGTATGTGCGACTCAGTCAAGCTTCGCCGAGAATTCTGCACGTTCACCGCAAAGTCTTCCTGCCGACATATGGGCTCTTCGACGAGGAACGGTTCGTCGAGCGCGGGCTCGAAGTACGTGCGTTTGATACCCCCTGGGGAAGAGCGGCGATCCTGATCTGCGAAGATGCGTGGCACAGCGTGACTGGAACGCTGGCCGCTCTGGACGACGCGCAAGTCGTCTTCGTGTCGTCTGCTGCCCCTGCACGCGGGATACATCCGCGCGCCGACGGACTGGAGGGGCCGGCGACGATGGCGCGGTGGGAGCGCACTCTGCGAGAAATTGCCGAGGAACACGGCGTCTTCGTTACGTTCGCGAACCTCGTGGGGAGTGAAGGAGGGAAAGTGTTCACAGGAGGGTCGTTGATCGTGGGACCGCGCGGGGACATACGCGTACGCGCGCGAGTCTGGGACGAGGCGCTGACGTCGGCGACTATCGACTTGGGCGATATCTCGCGCGCGCGCGCCGCGCTCCCGCTCCTCGCCGACCTGCGAGCGATCGCCCCCCACGTTCAGGAGAATCTGCGCCGTGTGTCCGTGGGTGACCCCGTTAGGCTGGATTTCGATGAGGCAGTTGCCGGGAGCAGCGTGGCGGCGCCCAGCGGGCGCACAGTTACGCCGGTGACGGCGCACCATGCCCTGGGTGATGCTCAAGGCTACGTTCCATCGCTGGAGATAGACCCGCAGCTCGTCGAAGCGTGGCTGGTGCGCTTCATCCGCGACGAGCTGGCCAGGCGCGGTTTCTCGAAGACCGTCGTGGGGCTCTCGGGGGGCGTCGACTCGGCTGTAACGGCTACGCTTGCAGCGCGCGCGTTAGGCGCGGCCAACGTGCTCGGCGTCCGCATGCCCTACCGAACGTCCAGCCGCGAAAGCATGGAGCACGCTCAGCTCGTCGTAGACGCCCTCGGTATCGCGTCGCGCACAGTCGACATTTCCGGCGCCGTCGACGGCTACCTGCAGCAGGAATCCGATGCCGACGCTCGGCGGCGCGGGAACGTGATGGCCCGCACTCGCATGATCGTCCTGTTCGACCTCTCCGCGAAGCTGAATGCTGTCCCGTTAGGTACGGGGAACAAGTCCGAGCGTCTCCTTGGCTACTTCACCTGGCATGCGGACGACGCTCCTCCCATCAATCCCCTCGGTGATCTCTTCAAGGTCCAGGTCTGGGCGCTGGCGCGTCACCTCGGGATCCCCGACATCATCGTCGATAAGCCGGCGAGCGCCGACCTCATCGCCGGACAGACCGACGAGGCGGACTTCGGTGTCAGCTATGCCGTCGCCGATCAAGTGCTCAACTGGCTGCTCGCCGGCTACCGGCCCGAGGATGTGGTTGCGCGCGGTTACGACCCGCAGCACGTCGACCTGGTGCGCAAGCGTTTGGAGGGTACGCACTGGAAGCGCAAGCTGCCGACAGTCGCAATGCTGAGCGGAACGGCGATTGGCGAATCGTATCTTCGGCCGGTCGATTACTAGCAGCGCCGAGTCCAGCACATTCCCATCTTGCACTAAACGCACGCACACATGGCCAGCAAGATTCGGGTTGGTCGGAATTCATCTGCACGTTACATCTCGACTCACCGGAGGGATCCGATGAGCCAAATGTCAACCGACTACGCTCGTGTGGAACGGGCGGTGCGTTATCTCGACAGCGTCGCCCCAAAGCAGCCGTCACTCAAGGAGGTCGCTGGGACTGTGGGACTCAGCGAGTTCCATTTCCAGCGGCTATTCTCGCGCTGGGCCGGGATCACGCCAAAGCAGTTCCTACGTGTGCAGACGCTCGAATACGCGAAGAGCTGCCTCGCCGGTTCGCGGAACGTGCTGGACGCCGCATGGGAGAGCGGGTTGTCAGGGGGTGGGCGGCTGCATGACCTCTTTGTGACCATAGACGCGGTCACTCCCGGAGAATACCAGAGCGGCGGCCGCGGCATCGATATCGCCGCCGGCTTTCACGCGACGCCGTTTGGTGAAGCACTCGTCGCGGCCACGGATCGCGGGATCTGCGGTCTGGCGTTCACGGGCGGTGAGCGGGATGCAGCCCTCGCGGCGTTCCGAGCACGCTGGCCGGCTGCCGATATCGACGTGGGTTCGCGGCGCACGCGAGCCGCGGTTGACCAGATCTTCGCAGGCTGGCTGCGCGAAGGAGGGTTCTCGTCCCTGGCGCCGCTGCGAGTACTGGTGAAGGGGACGAACTTCCAGACTAAGGTATGGCAGGCATTGTTGCGCATCCCGCCCGGCCATCTGGCATCGTACGACGACGTGGCGCGCGTCGTGTGCTCGAGCGATGCTCGGCGCGCCGTCGGTGCCGCGATCGCTGCGAACCCGGTCGCGTACCTGATTCCCTGTCACCGTGTGATCCGCGCGACGGGTGCGTTAGGCGGTTATCGCTGGGGGCTCGAGCGCAAGCGCGCTATGCTCGCGTGGGAAGCGAGCCGCGTTGCGTAGTCGGCCGCCCGCGCCGGCCGCTCTTTAGCGTTTGCACGGGCTCTCCCGAGTGGCGTCCCTAAGCGGCGAGCGCGAGGCTGACGGCCTTGCGCGCACCGCGCTTGAGCCCACGATGCACCGCGCGCGCGTAACGCATGAAGTTCAACCCCGCCCAAGGGAAGCGCGCGAAGAATTCATGCGGCAGGAGATTACCCTTGAGTCGGTTACACCTGGCGCACGCGGTGACGAGGTTCCCCGGCGCGTGCGTCCCGCCGTAACACATCGGCTGCACGTGATCGAGCGTAGCGGTGTCGAGGCCTAGCGGCCGGCCGCAATAGACACAGCGGCGGCTGCAATCGCGCATAGTGGCCCGTTTTACGGCACGCTTGGCGTGCGCGTAGCGGCCGTGGCGTTGTGGGTGGGGGTAACGGTGAGACCGGCTCTGTCGACAGCAGCGGCCGGGTGAGCGGGAGAGGAGAGAACCTCGGGCGCGACCGCGTCGTAGCATTGCACCTCGCGCGAAAAGACGACACCCCATCCGCGCGAGCGCGCTCGGATGGGGTGCGTCGTTAGGGAAGTCGATTGGCGGCTACGCGAGCCCGCGAAGCGGGACGCGTCCCGTGTCCTGCGCCGGCGAACAACGCCCATCGGCCTCCAACGTTATGCGCTCTGAATCGTCAGGCGCCTATCTACTAATTGTGCATAACGCGAGAATGCGCAAGACCTCGCGCATCGCGCGTCACATTCGTTATGCTGGCACCGCCTTCCGCGTGCGCGGCTCGGTGCGCGGCGCCTCGTGCCGCGCCGGATCCCGCAGCCCGGCGATGATGCGCGCCGCCAGCGCGTCTAACAGCGTGCGGTCGGGCATCTCGGACCCCTCGAAAGGCAGGGCGATGTCGAAACCGTCCCCCACGCGCCGTGGAATCACGTGCACATGAAAGTGAAACACGTTCTGGCCGGCCGAATGCCCCGAGTTTACCACGACGTTCATATCGTCACTCCCCGACACCCGCCGGATCACCGGCGCCAACGTCATCGCGACGCTGAACAAGTGCATGGCCACGTCGCGCGGCACATCGTTCAACGATTCATAGTGCTCCCGCGGTACAATCAAAGCGTGGCCCGGATTGACCGGCTGCACGTCCATGAACGCCAATGCGATCGCGTCCTCATAACAGACCGAAACTTCGGCCGCTCCCTGGATAAGATCGCAAAAAATGCAGTGCCGTGTCGCCGCGCTCATGGAAGCTCCCCGAAGAACGAGACCCTTCCTGCGCATACGAAATGCCAGAGCAACTCGTGCAGCTTCTGCCGGTCGCGCGGTACGGGAGGCGCACGCAGCGAGTCGCCACACCCACCGGGGGCGATCCGCGCACCGCGCCTGTAGCGGCCACGCAGCGTCAATGTGGCTCGTGCCGGAAACCCGTGGTCAAAAACGCGGGCTTATCTTTATGCAACGCCCTGGATTCCGCACTGGAGACGGCCTTGCCCAGCTTGACTCGCCCCCGGAAGGACACCCAAAGCTCCGCCAGCCTCGGCCGCGACCAGCTCGTCGCCGCGTTTCGGACGATGTACCTCTCGCGGCGACTGGACGACAAGGAGATCCAGCTCAAGCGGCAGAACAAGATCTTCTTCCAGATATCGGGCGCAGGGCACGAAGCCGTACTGACGGCCGCGGGGCTCGTTTCAAAGCCGGGTTATGACTGGTTCTTCCCTTACTATCGGGACCGGGCGCTCTGCCTAACGCTGGGAATGACTCCGGCGGAGATGCTCTACTCCGCTGTAGGCGCTGCCGCGGATCCCAATTCCGGCGGACGCCAAATGCCGAGTCACTGGGGACACAAGGCGCTCAACATCGCGACATCATCGTCACCGACAGGAACACAGTTCCTGCACGCCGTAGGTGCCGCCGAAGCTGTAGTCCGCGCCCGGCAGCTTGGAATCTCCGAGGGATTCGAGCGGGACGCGATCGTGTATGTGTCCGCCGGTGATGGTACAACGAGTGAAGGCGAGTTCTGGGAATCGCTCAATACAGCCTGCAATCTGGCCCTCCCGGTCCTGTACCTCATCGAAGACAACGGGTACGCCATCTCGGTCCCGGTGGAAGTGAATACAGCCGGCGGCTCCATATCGAAGCTGCTCGCGGGCTTTCCGGGCCTTTTCCTGGAGGAGGTGGACGGCTGCGATCTGTTGGCCAGTTACGCATGCCTAACACGCGCCGTTGACTACGTGCGCGGCGGACAGGGCCCCGCATTGGTGCACGCGCGAGTCATCCGGCCGTACTCGCATTCGCTCTCGGATGACGAAGTCCTGTACAAGCCCCCTGAGGAGCGCGCAGAAGAGGCCGCGCGCGATCCGGTCGTCACTTTTCCGCGCTGGCTGATCGCCCAGGGTCACGCCGGCGAAGCTGACATCGCGCGCATCAAGGAGGAGGTCGACGCCGAAGTGCTCGCGGCGACAGACGACGCGTTAGGCAAGGAGCAGCCGGGGCCCGAGACAGTTTACGCCGGCGTCTACTCGCCTGACGTCGACCCCACGAGCGAGCAGTTCGACACCGAGGACGATCCCCAGTTCAGCGGCAACGAGACCACCATGGTCGACCTGCTGAACGCGTGCATGAAGGACGAGATGCGTCGCGACCAGCGCATCCTCGTCTTCGGCGAAGACGTCGCCGACGTCTCGCGCACGCGCTATCTCGGCAAAGTCAAGGGCAAGGGCGGCGTGTTCAAGGTTACCCACGGCTTGCAGACCGAATTCGGCGAACACCGCGTGTACAATTCGCCGCTCGCCGAGGCCAACATCGTCGGGCGCGCCATTGGCCTCGCGCTGCGCGGGTTCAAGCCGGTCGTCGAGATCCAGTTCTTCGACTATATCTGGCCGGCGTACATGCAGATCCGCGACGAGCTGGCGACCATGCGCTGGCGCTCGAACAACTCCTTCGCGGCCCCGGTCGTCATCAGGACGACGTACGGCGGCTACATCCGCGGCGCGATCTATCACTCGCAGACCGGTGCGTCGCTGTTCACGCACTGCCCAGGACTGCGCGTCGTCTGTCCCGCAACAGCGCTCGATGCCAATGGGCTGCTGCGCACCGCAATCCGCTGTGACGACCCGGTGATTTTTCTCGAGCACAAGCACCTCTACCGCCAGACCTACAACAAGGCCGCCTATCCCGGGCCGAACTTCATGATTCCCTTCGGCAAGGCGAAGCTCGTTAGGGAAGGGAGCGACGTTTCAGTCGTCACGTACGGCGCGACGGTCCAGCGCGCCTTTGCCGCAGCGAACCTGGTAGCCGATCAGGGCATCTCGGTTGAAGTCATCGACCTGCGCTCCCTGTCGCCGTGGGACCAGGAAGCCGTGTACGCATCAGTCAAGAAGACGAACCGCGTCATCGTGGCGTACGAAGACTCCCTCTCTTGGGGATACGGCGCGGAGATCGCGTCGCGAATCGCGGACGAATGCTTCGCATGGCTCGATGCTCCTGTTATGCGGATTGGCTCGGCGGATACGTTCGTCGGTTACGCACCCCGGTTGGAGGACGCGATCTTGCCGCAGATCGAAGATTTCAAGCGGGCCTATCAGGACATCGTCGCTTTCTGAGCAACTGTCGCAGTCCGAGTTACACGGGTCCGGGCAGCAGCAGCCGCGCTCGATCGGACCCAACGGGGCGTAGCAAACGCCGTGCGTCTTGCACGTCGCTGAGCCCTTCGCGCAAGTGCAGCGGTCGTAAGTACGATCGCCGCCTCGCGTCAGTGATCGGTTGCCCGCTCGGTGGACGGGCGACGCCCGGCAACGATCAATGTCCGAGCCGCTTGCTGCAACATCGCGCGGCCGCCCGGCAGCAGCATCCACGCCAGCGCGTACGCTGCAGCAAACAGTGCCAGCCGAAGGAGCAAGGCAACCGGCGCGAACATATCGGGTAGCGCGCCCCGCACCGCGGCCAACAACGCCGCGGCAGTTGCCGCTGCAGCAAGCGGCCGGGCGAACACTGCGGCACAATCCCGCACCCTGAGCGGCGTGCCGCGCGTGGCCACAAGCACGTTAGGCAATGCCAGCCCCCACGACGCGACCGCGAGTCCGGCGGCAACGCCCACCGGCCCGCCGAGTATCGCCCCGACTACGACCGCGGCCCCAAGCGCGGGGGTCGTCACGAATGCCCAACGCAACTGCCGCCCGGTATGCCCGATCGACAGATACACCCACTGCATCAATCGCCCGACCATCGTCCCCACGAGCGCTAGGCTCAGCCAGCGCACGAAGACGACCGCGCCTAACCACTGCGACCCGAGCAGCACCTGTAGCACCAGCTGAGCCTCGACGAACATGAAAGCCGCCACCGGCAGCGCGACAGCCGCAACCGGCAACAGCGCCTGGCGCGTGTACGCGCGTAAGCGAGCAGGTTCGGCGCGCAGGCGGCTGAGCGTCGCCACGGCCACGTCGGTCAGCGGGATGAACAGCTCGAAGAAAGCGAACCACGTCCAGCGCTTGGCGCTGTCGTAGAGGCCCGCGACGCCGGCTCCGCCTAACGCGTTCACCGCCACTCGGTCGCTCTGGTCGCCGACCCACGACAGCGCGCGGGCGCCGATCACGCTCAGCCAATAGCGCCGCAGCTCGCGCACCGCCGCGCCGCCTGCCGCGATCCTACGCGGCCGCCACGGCACGATCAGCCACATGCTCGCCGCGCGGCCAAGTTCCATGACGGCGACCTGCAACAAAAGCGCCCAGTACCCTGCCCCCGCCCTCGCGGCGACGATCGCGATTGCGAACGAGATTACGTGCGTGGCCAGTTGTGCCCTGGCCAGCGCGGCGAAGCGCAACTGTCGCTTGAGCAGTGCCTCATGCACGGACGATAGCGCTGCCGCGAAGACGATCCCAGCCCACAACACTGTGACGGCGACCACGCGCGGCTCTCCATAAACCCATGCGAAAAGCCAGCCGGACAGCGCCATCCCACTCGTTAGGAGGGCGTTGATCGGCAGCGCCGCGAAGAAGATCCCCGACGCGTCGGCTTCCTCGAGCGCATCTCCGTGAATGACAGCGCTCTGCAATCCCTGGTTCGCCAGCGAGTTGACGAGGAGAGCGACCGGCAGGACCATCGCCTGCACGCCGAAGTCGGCAGGTGTGAGCAGTCGCGCCAGCACCATGGCCGCCCCCAGCTGCACGATGAGCTGTGCGAAGCGGGCCGCCAGGGCCGTAGCGCCTGAGCGCAGCGAGCTCGCGGCAAGCGTATCCATCACGGCAGCGCCGCCGAATCCGGAGTCTGGCGCCATGCCTAACGAGGCGTCAGACAGTGAGCTCGCGCTCGCTCAACCAGGGCGCGCCGTGCCGCGCCAGCCGCTGCAGCGACAGGTTCAGCAGAACGCCGAGCCCCGCGATCACCACCAGCGTCGCATACAGCAGGTCCACTCGCAGCACTTGCCAGGAAAGCCATATCAGGGCGCCAAGCCCGCGCTGCGCGTAGACCATCTCCACAGCGATCGCGCTAAGGAACGCCACGTTCGCCGAGAGCCGCACTCCCGTCAGCACCATAGGGATGCTCCCCGGCAGCACGACGCGCGTCAGAAGCTGGCTGCGCGAGGCACCGTATACCCTCGCGACATCGAAGTGAATGCCGTTGATCTGCCGCACGCCGGCCATTGCGTTGAGCAGCATGGGGAAGAACGCCGCGGCCGCGATGACCAGCACCTTGGGCGCCTCTCCCAGACCGAAAATGAGAATCAGAATCGGAAAGAGCGCCAGTTTGGGGACAGGATGGGCCGCCGCCACGAACGGATTGGCCACGTCACGCAGCCGCCGGGAAACGCCTAACAGGAGGCCGAGGAGCAGGCCGGCTCCGCCGCCCAGTGCGAGGCCGGCCGCCACACGTGAGAGCGTAGCCCCCAGATGCGTGAGCAACGCATCCCTCCCCAGTGCGGAGCCTAACGCGCGCGCGATGGCGCTCGGCGCGGGAAAGAACGCAGCCGGCACCACGCCGGCGCGCACGCCAAGCTCCCACACGGCCAGGGCCGTCAGAGCGATGCCCGCCGCCGCTACTGACGAATCGCGAGGCCGATACGTACTTCGCGCTCGAGAAGCTGCCAGATCTGCCATGTCATCTCTCGCACCGCCCGGTCATCACGCTGGATCTCACGCGGCCGTGCCAACGGCACATGGATCTCCGCTCGCACAGTCCCTGGCCGGCCGCTCAACACAATGACGCGATCGCCCAGACGTACTGCCTCTTCGATGTCGTGTGTCACGAAGAGGACGAGTTTGCGGCTCTCTTGCCAGATACGCAGAAGCTCACCCTGCAGCGCCCACCGCGTCTGCGCGTCGAGGGCGCCGAAGGGTTCGTCCATCAGCAGCAACGGCGCATCGGACACGAACGCTCGGCCCACGTCCACGCGCTGGCGCATGCCGACGGAAAGCTCGCGCGGAAAGTGATTGACGAAGCCGGCGAGGCCCAATCGCTCGGCGAATTCGCGCGCGCGCCGGCGCCGCTCCCCCGGCGGCACGCCTTGCATCTCCAACCCGAAGGCAAGGTTGTCGAGCACCGTCATCCAGGGGAACGTGCCGTACTCCTGAAACACGAGGCCGGCACGGGAGT
>JBQTJS010000035.1:0-10106 GCA_052386875.1 Gemmatimonadaceae bacterium | reverse complement strand
CGCATGAACTCCTCCAAATCGAGCAGCGACACGGCGAACGCTCGCCACTGAACTGCAGCCGGGCGATCGAATCCGCTGAGCTGCATCCAGATGGCGGTTTCGACGGGATCCTCGCCACGCATGCGGGCAACGTCGCCTAACGTCTTTCCTATCAACGAACGGTCGGGGAAATCCATGATCAGCAACCCGTTAGGCCCCCCGCCGCGGTCGATCTCGTAGGCGATATCCCCGCGGATGAGACGCGCCGTGTCGCTCAGCGCCAAACGGCGCCGCAGGTTCGCGCGCATCCGCGAGTAATCGGCACCGGGGACGTTGGAGTCGAACTGGCCCAGGTTCTTGGGCCGTGTAGCAACCAACGCCCAGCGCGGGACGAGGACTATCGTCTCGTCGTACGCCTCGTACGAATGCATGTTGATGTATACCTGGTGGCCCTCGCGCCAGGCGCGGTCTACAAGCTGCGTGATGATCTTCCCGGATCCCCATTCGCGCGGGCCCTTTGGATGCAGGTGATCCATCATGGCGGGGATACCGGCGAGTCGGGCGATGTCGATCGTCTCTATCACGGCGTCGATATTCGTTATGGGCTTGCTGTCGTAGCTGGGGAGCTGCCACTTGGGATGCTGCCCTTGACTGCGCAGATGCGCCTGGTAATGACCGCCGAAGGGCGCCACGGCCTTGGCCAGCTCGAGCACCTCGTTAGGCGTGCTGTAGCGCATCGGTACATACTCGAGGCCGCTCGAGAGTCCGAAGGCGCCGTCCTGCATCCCCTCCCGGACCAGCTGCTGCATGCGGCCGATCTCCGCCGGCGTCGCCGCGCGCTCGAAGTCACGCCCCATCGCCAGACCGCGCACAGTGCCGTGCCCAACGAGCATCACGAGATTGAGCGCCGACCCTGCGCGCAACAGCGAATCGCGTTGCTTCGAGAGCGGCCACACGGCGTTCCGGCCGTCAGTGCCTATCACCGCTGTTGTGAAACCCTGTGTCGTGAAGTTCGCCAGCGTGCCGAATCCGGCGAAGATCGCCGCCTCGATGTGTTCGTGCATTGCGATGAAACCCGGCGTCACGTACTTGCCGCGCGCGTCGATCGCGCGCACCGCGCTCGCACCCTGCAAATCGCCGACGCGAATAATCGTGTCGCCGCGGATGCCGAGGTCCGCGTAAAAGAATGGGTTGCCGCTCCCGTCAAGCACACGCCCGCCGCGGATGATGACATCGTAGCTCTGACCGTGCGCCACCGGGGCGAGGAGCGCGATCGCGGCGAGCAGGTGCAGCACGCGTAGCCTGGGTGCCATGGAGTACTATCGGGCAACAGCGGCACAGCGCGCAAGGAAGCAACTACTTGACCGTTATCATCACGTCCGCCCTCTTTGGCGACATGTCGCTCAAACGACGCGATTTCCTGAAGCTCGCCGGCATACACGTCGGCATCATGGCCGCATGCCGTTCCGCGCCGCCGGCATTTGTCCCACCGGGACCGCTGCCGCCCCTTCCGGAACCGCGGCCCACGCCGCCCGCGCAAGGCGGAACGACGTACGACGTAGTTGTGATAGGCGCGGGAGCGTTCGGCGGATGGACAGCATACCATCTACAACAGTTAGGCATGCGCGTGCTGCTTGTCGATGCTTATGGTCCCGGTAACTCGCGCGCGACATCGGGGGATGAAACGCGCGGCGTGCGCACGTCATACGGCGATCGCAGCGGTGCGCAAGCAGAACAGTGGATGCGCTGGGCCAACAAGGCGAGCGAGCGCTGGCGCGCCTGGGACAACGAGTGGCAGCGCCAGTTCCGCACGCAGCTCTTCTATACGACCGGCGACATCATCCTGCGCAAAGACTGGGACAGCTTCACGCGCCGAACCAAAGAGCTGTGGGACAAGATCGGCATCGAGCACCAGGTGCTCCCCATCGCCGAGGTCAAGCAGCGCTGGCCGGTGGTAGATACGAGCGAGATCGGCGTCGTCCTCTACGAGCCGCAAGCCGGCGTCGTACGCGCGCGCCGAGCCTGCGAGTCAGTCGCTGAAGTGTTCAAGCTGCGCGGCGGCGAAGTCAAGATCGCGCACGCCTGGTTAGGCACACAGACCGCGGGGAAGCTGGACCATCTGATCCTGTCCGGCCACGCAACCGTAAGCGCCGGCCAGTACGTGTTCGCCTGCGGCCCATGGCTGCCCAAGCTCTTTCCCGACTTGTTAGGCCGCATGATCCGCACTCCGCTGGGCCACGTCTTCTACTTCGCAACGCCGCCGGCGGACGACAGGTTCACCTATCCCAACTGCCCTAGCTGGAACTACCCGGGCGTTACGGGTTGGCCATCGCTGCTCCCCGATAACCGCGGCTTCCGCGTGCGCACGGGCGGTGACCGTCTCTACGATCCCGATTACAGCGAGCGCTGGGTCCCGGCACGCAGTCTCAAGGCAACGCGATCCTTCGTCGCCCAGCGATTCCCACTCCTGGCCAGGGCGCCCATCAGCGAGACTCGTGCGTGCCACTACGATCTGAGCGTGTCGCGCAACTTCATCATCGATAAGCATCCGCGCCTGGAGAACGTTTGGATCGCCGGCGGCGGCTCGGCTGAGGCGTTCAAGTTCGGCCCGGTGCTGGGCGATTACATCGCCACGCGCGTCAAAGGTGATGCCGGGGATCCGGTGCTCGCGGAGGCGTTCAAGATCCCGAAGCCCGAGAGCGCGGCGGCGGCGCGGCGCACTTAGCCGGGCGTGGCAGCGTGACCAGCAGCCGGCATCGGTCGTCGCCCCTCGATGCCGACGCCTACCCCGCTTTCCACCCGCTCCCAGGGGACCAATGTGGTCCACTCCCTGGTAGGGGAGTACCTGGAGGAGGTCCAGCGCGACCGCGAAGCGGCGGCGCGGGTCCCTCCCCCGCCGCGCGCGTGGCGCCGGATCCTGGCGCTGGCCGTGATCGCTGCGGGAGTGGCTGTATGGCTCATTCCCTCGTTAGGTGCTGTCCCGGCGGTGCCGCCTACTTCGCAACAAGTCGACGCCGGCGCGCGCATGACCCTGTTCTTCGCCAGCCAGCGCGTGCGCGAATTCGCTCTTACGCGCGGCCGTTTGCCGGCGACACTCCACGAAGCCGGCGTGAGCGACAGCCAGATTTCGTACAAGACAACGCGCGACGATGAATACACGCTGAGTCTCGACGTAGGAGGGAAGCGCATCGAGCTGCCATCCAGTGCCGCGGATTCGGCCTACATACGCGACGCTGTACGAACCCTCAACGGCGACACGGCACAAGAGGGGAAAGCCAACTGATGCGGCGACGCCGCGGCGCGACGATCATCGAGCTGCTGGCAGTCTTCGCGCTCGTCGCAATCCTTGTGCGCATCGCGGTGCCGCGACTGTGGGAGATGCGGCGGCGGGCCACAGCCACCGCGGTGATCGGCGACCTGCAGGCGATCAGGCTGGCATCCCTGAATTACAATCAGGACAGCAACCTGTGGCCTGTCAACTACGCGGCAGGCGTGACACCTAACGAGCTTGTCCCGTATCTCCCGCAATCCTTTTCCTTCACACGACCCGCTTACGACCTTGACTTCGAGACATGGACGGTGCCCAGCGGCATGCCCGGCGACCCGGGCTCAACGACCGTGATCGGTGTCGCCCTCGTCACCAACGATCCCAAGCTCGGACCACTGGTCGAGAGTCTGCTGGGGAAGGGGATGACAGCCTACGCCTCGGGCGGCAACTACACGTTTATCGTGATCGGTATGGGCGGGATGCACTGACCATCGACAGTCAGTCGACAACATCCTCGAAGCGCAGACACTCTTTGTAGAAATACAGGTCGGCATAGCCTAACGCGCCGCCGCGGTGCTTGAGGACGTGCAGCTCGGCCGCCCCCCGCACATCGTGCAGGTCGGAATACATCTCCTCGCGAAACAAGCCGAGCACTACATCGGCGTGCTGCTTGACGCTACCTAACGCACCGAAATCATCCAATCGCGGCCGCGGGTCCGGCCGCTCCCGCGTCGTTGCGCGCAAACTGCTCACCGCGAGCACGGCTAAAGACTGCCGCAGCGCCAGGGCCTTGAGTCCGCGCACCACGCGCGCGGTCTCCTCTTCGGCCGCGCCCGCTCCAGCGAGCAGCCACTGCACCGGATCCAGCACGAGCAGCTCCAAGCCCGGCTGCTGGTAGGCCAGGTTGCTCAGCGCGAGTTCCGGCTCGGGCAGCGCCAGGAAAAAGGGGGCACGTCCATTGAGCCGGGCAGCGGCCAGAGAGACCTGGTTGCGCGCGAGGTCGTCCAACGTGCCGCTGCGCAACGCGTCGTAAGGCGCGCGCGATTCGACCGCCAGTGCGCGGTCGTACACGCGCTCCACGCCCATCTCCCCGCTCAGGAACACCGCGCGACGCCCCGCCGCCGACACGCGCAGCGCCACGCCGAGCGCGAGCGCGCTCTTACCGCAACTCGCCTCCCCGCCCAGGACAATGAGCTGGCCTCGCCGGAAGCCGCCACCTAACAACGCATCGAGGCTCGGAAAGCCGCTGGGCAAAGCAGCGTCCGGAGCCGCGCCGTTAGCGACCGACGCGAGATACGCTGCGGCATCGAAAGGATGCGTCTTCTCGTTAGGTTCCCCTGGCGGCCGCCCCGCTACCGCGCTCATGCGCGCCAGCCTTCCACTCTTGCCAGTTGCGCCACGTCTCTCAGCTCGGCGGCCGCTCCCTTGTCCAGTACAGGGCCCGCTACCGTGATCAGCGCGTCGATCGCGCCGGCCAGCGCGGACGCATCGTCACGCGCAGCGGCCTCGACGACTCTCAGCGCAGCCTGCCTTACACCCGCCGGCAGCGTAAGCGCGGCGAACCACGTGCGCGATGCCGCAGACCTCGTCTCACGCAGCTCGCGCGTCAGACGCTCCGGCGCCGGACCGAAACCGGAACGCGCAAGGCGCGCCGCCATGAGTGCCGCGAGCGCCACTTCGCGCTGGCCGCCAAGCGGGAGCCGAGCCGCTCGCTGCACTAGCGCATGAAACGCAAACTCGCTTGGCTGCACGGCATACGGCGGCGTCGGCACGCGCGGAATCTACGCCGGATCGAGCACTCGGCAAACATTTTGACCCGGGCTACATTCGACACATGCCAGTGCATGCCCGGAGCGCAGCACCACGACCTCGCACCGTGCTGTGGGTCGATGATGAGGTAGACCTCCTCGAGCCGCACAGGCTCTTCCTCGCCGACAAAGGCTACGAGGTCCATGTGGCAACCAACGGCGACGACGCCGTTGAGCTGCTGCGGCGCCAGGCCTTCGACCTCGTCCTGCTCGACGAACAGATGCCGGGCAAACGCGGACTGGAAGCATTTCGCGAAATGCGCGAGCTTGCCCCAGCGCTCCCTGTTGTCATGGTGACCAAGAGTGAGGACGACGCCACTCTGCGTGACGCGCTCGGCGCTGACGTCCGCGACTACCTCGTGAAGCCGGTCAATCCGCGTCAGGTGCTTTCCGTCGTCACGCGCATACTCGAGGGGCCGGCGCTCCGGCGGCAGGCGATCTCGCATGAGTTTGTCGAGCGTTTCCGCAGCCTCGAACTGGAGCGCGCACGCGATCTGGACTGGCGCGGCTGGGTTGAGCGCTTCGATGAGTTGACCTCGTGGGACATCGAGCTTGCCGACGCGGGAGAGAAGGGCCTCTATGAGTCGCTGCGCGGCTTGTATCCGGCGATGCATCGCGATTTCGCCGCGTTTATGCAGCGCGAGTATCCCCGCTGGCTACGCGAGCTGGAGGGCGACCGGCCGCCGCTCTCAATCGACATTGTAGGAGAGTTCCTGCTACCCATGCTGCGTCGCAGTCGTGCCGTAGTCTTCATAGTTGTCGACTGCCTGCGACTGGACCAGTGGCGTGTCCTCGAGCGCGGCCTAACGACGCTGTTCAGTGTGGAGACAACGCACTACTACTCGCTGCTCCCGACCGCGACGCCGTATGCGCGGAACGCGCTTTTCAGCGGACTCTTCCCCGGTGAGATCGCGGCGCGGTTCCCCGATTGGTGGGGGCCCGGCTCCTCGGATCGCGAAGACGAAACACTCAATGCGCACGAGAAAGAATTGCTGGAGGCGCTGTTCGCCGAGGTGGGCGAGCGCGCTCCCGTGCGCTATCACAAGATCTCGTCGCCGGGCGATTCGGATGAGCTGGAACGGCATCTGCCGGGGGCGATCGGAGCCGATGGAGTCACGGCCTTCGTCTTCAACTTTGTGGATCTCCTGACGCATGGCCGCAGTGAGTCGGCGATCCTGTACGAGGTCGCTCGCGACGAGATCGCTCTGCGTCAGCTCACCCTGCAGTGGTTCCAGCGATCGGCTCTGCTCGGAGTTCTGCGGGAAGCGGCACGGCGTCGCCTGAGCGTGTTGCTGACCAGCGATCACGGCTCGATCCACTGCCGGACACCGGCGACTGTGTTCGCCAAGCGGGATGCGACGGCGAACTTGCGATACAAGTTCGGCGAGGATCTGCGGCCTGAGCGTGGCGATCTCGCCTTGCTCTTTCCTAACGAGGATCATCTGCGACTCCCCCGGCGCGGCCTCGGCGGCAACACGCTGCTTGCCACCGGCGACAGCTTTTTCGTCTACCCCACCAAGCTGCGCGAGTATCAGAGTCGCTACCGCGGTTCCTTCCTGCACGGGGGGGTAACACCGGAGGAGTGCATCGTACCGCTCGCGGTGCTCACTCCGCGATGACGTTCCGCAGGCTGCTGCGCTATCTGCGGCCGCACGCCGGGCGCATCGCGGCGACGATCTCTGCCAACGTGGGCGCGGCTCTGCTCGACGTCCTTTCGCTCACGCTGCTCATCCCTTTCCTGGACGAAGTTTTCCAGACACGCACCAATCCGGGGCCGATAACAGCGGTGCAGAGGTGGCTGATCGGACTCTTCAGCGAGCCTGGTAACGCGTTAGGCTCGCTCAGCAATATCATCGTCGTCATCCTCGTCGCGGTGGCGCTCAAGAATCTGCTCGTGTGGGCCGGCGGCCAGTGGAGCGCACAGGTGCAGGAGTTCGTGACTCGCGATCTGCGCAACGCCTTCTACGCGCACGTTCAACGGCTGCCGTTAGGCTTCTTCACGCGAACGCGCGCGGGCCAGATCTTATCGCGCGTGCTGACCGATACGCAGCAGAGCAAGCAGGTAGTCACCGAAGCCGCCACGCGTTCCATCCAGAGCGCGGCCGTTGTCAGCGCCACGATCGTGGTCTGCTTCGTGATCTCCTGGCGCCTGACGCTTCTGTCGCTCGTCGTGGCGCCTATCCTCATCGCGCTGTTGTTCCCACTGTTACGCAAGCTGCGCAAGGGCCACCGGCGTCTGGGCGACCAGTACGGAGACATGACCAGCGTCGTGCAAGAGGCCGTGACCGGTATGCGTCTCGTCAAGTCGTTCCGCGGTGAGGCGTACGAGCAGGAGCGCTTCGTCGGCGCCAGTGACAGATACGCGCGCGGCATGATACGTGTGCAGCGGCTGGGCTATCTGGCGCAGCCGATCACCGAGACTGTCGGGACCGCGATCGCCGTGGTCATCCTGGGCGTCGGGGCGCGCGAGGTACTCGTCACGCAAACGATGTCCGCGGCGCAGCTCATCACGTTTCTCCTGCTCGTTATGCGGATGCTGCAGCCGCTCAAGCAACTGTCTCAGGTACCGACGATTGCCCAGCAGTCGCTCGCTGCCGCCGAGCGTCTGTTCGACATCATGGATCAGCCGACGGAGACGCTGCGCGACCGCGGAACGCGGCGCACGGCTGCGCTGGATCGCGAGCTGCGTTTTGAGAACGTGTCCTTCGCCTATGACGCCGAACCCGTTCTGCACGATCTTTCATTTACAGTCCGCAAGGGAGAGATCGTTGCTCTGGTGGGGCCCAGCGGTGCAGGGAAGAGCACTCTGGTCGATCTCATACCGCGCTTCTACGAGCCGACCGGCGGACGCATCCTGCTGGACGGCATCGACACGCGTGAGATCATGCTTCCGGCGCTGCGCGCGCTGACGGGGATAGTGAGCCAGGACACCGTGCTGTTCAATGACACTGTGCGCAACAACATCGCGTACGCGGCCGCGGGCTCTTTCAGTGCGAGCGACGTCGAGGCTGCGGCACGCGCGGCCAACGCGCACGACTTCATCGCGGCGCTGCCTAACGGCTACGACACCGTTCTCGGTGAGCGCGGAACGCGCCTCTCGGGTGGCCAGCGCCAGCGCCTCGCCATTGCGCGGGCGCTGCTCATCGATCCGCCGATACTGATCCTCGACGAGGCGACGTCCGCCCTGGACACGGAGTCCGAGCGGCTCGTCCAGCAAGCGATCGATCGTCTGCTCGCCGGGCGCACCGTCTTCGTCATAGCCCACAGGCTGTCGACTGTGCAGCACGCCACTCAGATCCTGGTTTTGGACGCCGGCCGCATTGTGGAGCGCGGCACGCACGAGACTCTGCTGGCCGACGCGCGCAGCGGCGTATATCGCCGCCTGCACGCCGTGCAGTTCGGCGAGCCGCTCGTCCCGATTGGGGTCGGAGCCTAACGAGTGCAGCGGGCGCTTTTTGTGATGCATGACGCGGAGTGGAGCGGCGCGGCGCGCGCCTTCAGTCTGGCAGCTCGCGGGCTCGCCGGGCACGGTCGCGCCGCCTTCGTCATGGCTGCCGCGGACTCGCCTGCCCACGCCGCCGCGCAACGTGACGAGCACGTCGCCGCACTGGAGCTGCCGCTCAACGGTGCGGCGCTTGCCAGGGTGCTGGCCATCCGCTCGGCGCTGCGCACGCACGATATCGACGTAGTCTTTGTGCAGCACGATGCGGACCGCCTGGCAGCAGCGATCGCTATGCTCGGACGCCGCGAGCGCACGAAACTCGTTAGGCGCGTCGGGGCGGGAGAACGCCTGCGGCCCACGCGCGCCGGCCGCCTCGCCGACAGTCTCGTGCCGGCGACCTACCTCTATACGGGCCGCCGCAACGATCCGGCTGCTGCGCCCGCCGCCTCCAATCGCTACCGGGCGGACCTCGGCGTGGAACTCCCCGGCGCGCCACGCGAGATGGCCCAGCGCACGACCCCCCTCCTCGCATGTACGTACGACGTGGCGGCCACGCTCAAGGCGAGCCGCGTGCTGCGTGCCGTGGCAATGCTGCGTGCGCGGCATCGCGATCTCACGCTGTGCATGCTCGGCCGGGGCGACGTCCCGGAACGTCTGCGTATGCAGGCGGCCGCGTTAGGCCTGTCACGTGTGGTCCGCTGGATGCGCTCCCCGGGTGACGTTGCCGCCGTCCTCGACGCCGCATGGTGCCTGGTCGTGGCAGTCGACGGAGACGACGGCGTCTTCGCCGCGCTCGACGGCATGGCTGCGGCTACGCCGGTGATTGCGGTGCGCGACGCCATCTTCGAGCGCTACATAGCCAACGGCATTTCCGGCATCCTGCTCGATCGCTTTGACGCGTGCTCCTGTGCAGCCGCGCTGGCAACCCTGCTGGGGGACGCCGATCGGCGCATGGCCATGGGCGGAGCCGGCCGCTCGCGCGTCGCCCGGGAATACACCCCCGCGACCCTCGCCGCCGGGATCGACGGGCTGCTCAGAGCACTCGGCGGCGCCGCCGCTGCGCACGATGCGCCGGCGGGTGTCGCCTAACGGCTATGCGACACCTGTTCGTGACGGTTGACTATCCACCCGATTTGGGTGGCATGGCCCGCCGTCACGTCGAGCTGTGCCGCCGCCTGGCCCACGAGGGGCTTACAGTGTCCACGGTCGCCGCCGCGAACGCGCGCGCCTTCGATGCGGCGGAGCCGTACAACATCGCTCGCGAGCGTTTCACTTTCAGCGGCGCCCGGCAGGTGCTCAATCGCTGGCGTTGGAGCCGCGGTATCGTGCAGCGAGCTTCGCAAGCCGACGTCATCCACTGCGCTAACGTGCGGCCCTGCGGTTACGCCGTGCTCCTTGCCCGCCGCCGGCGTCGGGCCCGCCTCCCCTATATCGTCTACGTGAACGGCGGTGATCTCTTACGCGAGCGCCGGCGCAGCGCGTCGAGCCCCGTCAAGCGCTCGTTCGCGCGGCGCCTCTTCGCCGGCGCCGCCGGCATCGTTGCCAATTCGGCCTGGACGGCGGAAACCGCCTGGGCCCTGTGCCACTCGTTAGGCGTCGAAGCGCGCGA
>JBQTJS010000034.1:0-4155 GCA_052386875.1 Gemmatimonadaceae bacterium | reverse complement strand
AATGAGCCGCGCGGGCGCCGCCGGGTTGAACATGAGCCCGTCGGGCGAGAGCCTGAACCGGATCCGCTTCAAATCCGTCACTGTAATCGTGATCTGAAGCGAGTCGCCAAGCGCAATCGGCGTCCCGTTAGGCCGGTTCACCAGCGAGTTCGCCCCGACTTCGACACGCAGGTACTCGCTGCCGCGTCCGCCGCGTCCGTCGCTGAAATACAGGAAGCCGGCACGTGCCTCGCCACGCCTGGCATAGAAGGACACGGAGGTGCGCTCGAGCGGCGGAGCCCCCTCACGGATGCGCAGAACGTTCAAGCCCGGCGGCAGATCATCGTCGGGGCTGGTCGAATCGGCACAGGAGCCCAGGGCAAATGCGAGGGCGAGATACGAGATTCGCGATGCGAGGGTCGAACGTTGAAGCCGGGTCATGTTCTGTCTCCGTTGGCCTAACGCGCGTCGTCAGGCAATCCGTCGAGCAAGCGCTGAAGTCGGGAACGTGAAATGCCGAGCCGCCGCGCGGCTTCGCTTTTGTTGCCGCGCGTCAGCGCGACCATCGCGAGCGCGCTCGCGCGTACGACTGTCGCGAGATCGGCCGGGAACGGGATCGCGCCGGCCGACGTGCCCTGCTGGCCCGGTGCCGCCTGAAAATCGCCAAGCTGCAGAGTGCCGGGTGCCGAGAGCACGAGCGCACGCTCGATCACGTTGCGCAGCTCGCGCACGTTGCCCGGCCAGGCGTGCAACCGCAGACGGATACGGACCGCAGGCGTGATGACCGGCACCGGCAGCCCGTAACTCGTCGCCAGTGAATCGACGAAACGCTCCGCGAGGAGCTCGACGTCGTCTTCTCTCAGACGCAGCGGCGGCAGCGTCAGAGTCACGACGTTCAAGCGATAGTACAAGTCTGCGCGGAATTCACCGCGCTCTACGGCGGCGGCGAGATCGACGTGCGTTGCAGCGATCACCCTAACGTCAACCGCTTTGGCTGTGTGAGCGCCGACGCGACGCAGGACCTTGCTCTCCAACACGCGCAAGAGCTTGGGTTGCAGCTCGAGCGGCAAATGACCGACTTCGTCCAGAAAGATCGTCCCCCCATCCGCCAGCTCGAACAACCCCGGCTTGGACGTCGTCGCCCCCGTGAAGGCTCCCTTCACGTGGCCGAACAGCTCGCTCTCGAGCAGCTGAGCCGGGATCGCCGCGCAATTGATATCGACAAAAGGGGCGGCGGCGCGCGGGCCCTCATAATGAATGGCGCGTGCGAGCAACTCCTTGCCGGTCCCGGTCTCTCCGCCGATCAGAACGGTCACGTTACCTAACGCGGCAACGCGCGCCGCCTGACTCAGCGTCTGCTGCAATACGGCGCTGCGTCCGAGAATCGCGGCGAAGCCCGAGTCCCGTTTCTCCTCGTCGGCGAAGCGATCGGCGGCGGCGCGCCCACGGACAGCGCGAACGTCGCGCTCCAGCGTGCGCCGCAACAGATCGAGATCGTCGGGGAGCGCGAAATAGTCGCGCGCGCCGTTCTGAATGAACGCAGCCGCCAGGCGATGGTCCGCCGCAGCACCGACGACGTAGCGCGGAATCGGGCTCACCGCCAATTCGGCCAGGAGGTCCGCGGCCGCCGCCTCGGAACCACCCGCCTGAATCAGGATGGCGATCGCGTTAGGCGGCACGACGCTCGCCGCACCCTCGCTTTCGCCGGACCACTCGACGAGCGCTGCTTTGAGCTCGCCGGCCAACTGTTCGATCGCGAGTCCGAAGCTTTCCGAGAGCGAGATGCGAAGGAGGGATGCGTCGCTTGGCTTGGCGGCGCCAGGTGCGCTCACGGCAACGCTCGCTTCATCTGTTGCTGCGCCGGAGCGCTCGCCGGCATCAGGCAGCGCCGTGCTGCACCGGACGTCGGCGGCAGGCACCCCCCGCTGCCTCGTCGCGGAAGCGCATCGTTCCGATACGACAGCAGTGCCGCAGCCGGATTGCATCGTGGGCGTCTTTGAGTTGGGCATCCCACAATGGCAAGGTCCAAACCGTCATTTTGGATATGTTAACTCCTTGTGCAGCAACGAGTTGCTGGCTGCGCATTTGCGAGACACCGCCTCGCAATAGTACGACGAGGCTGAGACTGCCTCGTTTCACTACAGCCACTGCGCATCGCGCGCTTCAACTAGCGACGTAGGTCGTACACCCCACACACCACTGCCGGACTCCACTCGCCGCACGGACTGGCGGTCGCCGTTGATCGACGCCGTCGTCCTCGCTGCGCGAATCAGTCAACGTGTTGGTTATCGGGTCACCAAGTCTGCGCGTTGACACTGATTGCAGCGACGGTAGATTCACGCAACGCCCCGCCCTTGCAAGCCGGGGCTTTTTTTGTGCCGCGCTGTGAGCACTGGCCTTTAACCTTTGGCCTGCCGGAAAATGTTCGACTCCAAGATCCGCACAGTCGTCGTGGTCGGCTCTCAATGGGGAGACGAAGGGAAGGGCAAACTAGTCGACGTGCTGGCTGAGCGGGCTGATTGGGTTGTCCGTTACCAGGGTGGTGCCAATGCCGGCCACACAGTGCACATCGGCGATCGATCCTTCGTTTTGCACCAGATCCCGAGCGGCATACTGCACGCGGGGGTCCGCTGCGCGATCGGCAACGGCGTGGTGCTGGATCCCGAGACGCTGTTCACGGAGATCGACGAGCTTGTGCGCGACGGCGTGGATGTCGAGGGTCGCCTGTACGTAAGCGACCGCGCCCACCTCGTTATGCCGTATCACAAGCTTGTCGATTCGGAGAGTTCGGCGAGCAAGCTCATCGGAACGACAGGGAGGGGGATCGGGCCGGCTTACGAGGACAAGGTGGGGCGTCGCGGAATCCGTGTTCTGGACCTGAAGCACGCGGCGCAGCTCGGAGAACTCGTTAGGCGCGGCGTGGACCTGGCGAACGCCGAGCTGGCGAGCATGGGTTCGGCCAGGCGCGTCGACGTTGCCGAGACGCTGGACCGTTTGGCAGCGCTAGCCCCGCGTCTGCTCGCCCTGGCTGACGACGTGGGTCTCACGGTGCACCGCGCCCGGCACAGTCGTGCCGCGGTCCTCCTGGAAGGGGCGCAGGGGTCGCTGCTCGATATCGACCACGGGACGTACCCGTTCGTGACGTCCAGCAGTACGACGTCGGGCGGGGCGTCGATCGGGACGGGACTGGCCCCCACAGCCATCGACGCCGTCCTCGGGGTCGTGAAGGCGTACACAACGCGTGTGGGGAACGGCCCCCTCCCTACCGAGATGGATGAGCCGTTAGGCAGTCGTGTGCGCACGTTAGGCGCCGAGTTCGGCGCCACCACCGGCCGACCGCGCCGTTGCGGCTGGTTCGACGCCGTTGTCGTGCGCTACGCGGCACGCATCAACGGGCTGACTGCGCTCGCCGTCACCAAGCTCGACGTGCTCGATACGCTGGAGCGCCTGGCGATCTGCACAGGCTACCGCGTCGGCGGCGAGATCGTGGCCGAGTTCCCCGGCGATATCACGCAGCTGCAGGATCTCACGCCGCTGTACGAATGGCTCCCCGGCTGGCGTGCGCCGACGGCGGCTCTGCGTTCGCTGGCGGCGCTGCCGCACGCGGCGCGGGCGTACCTCGATCGCATCGAGGAGCTGGTGGGGACGCCCATCCGCTACGTCGGTGTGGGGACGCGGCGGGATCAGATCATCGAGACGCTCATGGAGCCGGTCTTGGCGTGACCGATACGCCGCTCGACGTAGCGATCGTCGGCGGCGGCCCGTGCGGTCTCGCCGCGGCGATCGCCTGCCGGGATGCCGGCCTGACGAGCGTGAATTTCGACAGCGAGTGCGTTGTAAGCAGCATTACGCACTACCCGACTTACGCAACATTCTTTTCGACAGCTGAGAAGATCTCGTTAGGTGGACTCCCCTTCGTTATCCCAACTGCCAAGCCGTCGCGGCGCGATGCGCTCGCCTATTACCGCGCGGTGGTCAGCCACTTCAGCATAGACGTCCGCCAATACGAGCCGGTGCTGCGCATCGAAGGCAGCCACGGCGATTTCCTCCTGACGAGCCATCCCGCGCTCGGCGAGCCGCGCACCACGCGCACTCGCCATGTCGTCATCGCCACCGGCTACTTCGGCTCTCCCAACCTGCTCGGCGTACCCGGCGAGGACCTGCCGCACGTCTCCC
>JBQTJS010000033.1:0-2010 GCA_052386875.1 Gemmatimonadaceae bacterium | reverse complement strand
GTGTCGCGAGGGGTCGAACGACCGGCAATGAGTGTGGCTTGGGGGTGATCTGATGGCGAACAGCGTGTTCTCGCCCGCCGAGAAGTACGACACGGAGTTGGCGGAAGACGTCGAGCGAGCTGCCGCGGCACCGGTAGCGAGAGTCCAGGACTCCTTCGACATCACGCTCGGCGCGGGGCAGCTCGTTAGGCTCACCTTGCTCCGCGTGTTCGATCCTGTGAAGGTGAAGCACTTCCACGGCGGCGGCCCGCAGCACTTTCCGCGCGCTTGGAGGGGCGACTGGTACGACGAGCGCCGCTATGTCGGCGTCCGCCTCCGGATGCGGCCGCTGAGTGACGACCACAAGCCTGACCTCCTCGCGCTCAGCGGCGGGCTGATGGGCGTCTTCGATCCCATGCGTCTGATCGACCACCAGGGGAGCGCCTTCAGGCCGGATGATACAGCCTGGACACTGGGCGCCAATCCAATCGAGGGCGACCAAGTCCGCAGCATCGTGAATCGCGGGACGGGGAAAGTCTTGGGCGCTGTGTTTCCTGTCCCCGAGTCGACGCGCATCGAATACTTGCGCGCTTCCAAGACCATCGCGCGAGAATGGTACCTCGGCCCCGTTGCCACGTTACGCGAAGCACTCGCCGAGGTAGTCCTCGGCCTAACGAGCCCGGGACAATTGATCCGCGCGTCTGCGATGGCGGTGGCGCAAGGCGCGCCTAACGGAGCGTTAGGTCCGCTCGCCGAGCGTAACCCGTGGGAGGCCGGCGCCGATGTCGCGGCAGCGTTCCAGGCGGGAGTAGCCAAGGCGGGCGTCGAGCTGCCGTCGCTGACCGAGAGCGCGCAGATACTGAAGTGCGCTTATCTGCGTGAGATAGTCGCCGGGAGGGTCGCTCCCGGTGCGGGGGTGCAGCGCATCCGCGACGATATCTTCCCGCGCCTCGAGGCGGAGATCGGCAAGGAAGGCGCCTGGGAGCAGCTGGGCCTGAACTGGCTCTTCGGACCTTACCTCGCACGCCGCTACAGCGAGATCGCGGACCAGGAGGCGAAAGACCAGCTCATCATCGAGACGTCGCAGAAGCTGCTGAAGGGTCCGGGGGAGTAGAGACGTCGTCGCGCAGCTGCCCGCAGTGTCTGACTAGGTCGTCGAACAGGCCTCGGCTAACCGCGTCGGAGTGATTCTCTAGCCGGTGATTGTGGTAGCGCGCTTGTGCAATTGTCTCTATTGCCTTGTCGAACGGCGTATTCATGCCGAGCGCGGTGTGAGCTCCGTCTTCGTTTTTGGCGGACTGCAGGAAGTAGAGAAACTTTCCGGAACCGGCAGCTCCTTGAGTACATGGCTCTGCATTCGCATGAAGCCCTTGGCTGCACGCTGACAATGATTCTGTAACCAATTGCGTGCTTGACGTGAATTCAGATAATCCGCGAGCTCATCGATTCGATCATGCTCGTTAGGCACGATATAGTACACTGAATGTCGCGGGACAATCGTTCCTGCACGATCGATGACGAAGAAGGGCGCTGCGCCAATATCCTTGCAAAGTATCTTCTGTTGAAGTAGTTCCCGCATCGGCGGGTTCTCATGGAAGGCGTACCATGGCTTTCTTTGCACGCAAGTTCGTGATAATAGTTTGGCGCGACGCCCGGGATCACGCAGGTACTGGCCAAGCGATTCAAGTTTCTCCTCTGATAGGAGATTCCCTGCTGCATCGTATGGCACCAGCATGGAATCGACGACCTGGACCTCCTCTCGACGCAGCTGTCGGCCCGAAATCGTGGGATGCGACAGGCGACGTAACTCAGCGCTCAATTCCGAGCGCCGAACGACAAAAACTGAGTCTGCGCCTGTAGCAACTCCACAGCTCACGCGTGCGCACACGTCGGCAAGCGTAACCGCCTTCCGCTTCGGCGCGGATCCCATGATGGCCGGCAGCCACGAGGAGCCGTCGCGCACGGCAGAAATCGAGCGCGAAACGCCATCTCGCCTAATCACCAGCGTTCGTGCAGCGGGAGGTCGGCGCG
>JBQTJS010000032.1:0-1643 GCA_052386875.1 Gemmatimonadaceae bacterium | reverse complement strand
ACGCCATGCGCAGCCCGGGGTCCGGCGCGCTGAGCCTAACGAGCGAACGGATCGGCGAGCGGCCGCCGGGGACGACCGATCCGGCTCATCCGCTCGTGCTGGCAGCGCTCGAGGCCACGCGTCTCATTGGGCGCACGCCCGAGCTGGCTGTCGGTTCCAGCGACGCGAACATACCCATGAGCCTCGGCATTCCCGCGATCGCGCTCGGTGCCGGCGGATCCGGCGGCGACACGCACACGCTGCGCGAATGGTATGACAATACGCACGCTACATTGGGCCTCGTGCGCGCGCTCGTCGTCATCGCCGCCGCCGCAGGACGCGCGTAGAGCACGTCGTCCGGCCAGGAGCGGCTGTGCCGCCGTCACACAGCTCGCGGGACCTCGGTCTATGCCCCCTCGGCTATCCGTTCGGCTACGAGCACCGCGTCACGCCGGATATTGGAGAGGCCGCCTGTAGCGTCGTAGTTGTGTCCCACAAAGTAGAGGTCCGGCTCGTCCGCGCTTGTTACACGATCCGAGCGAAGGGCGAAGCCTTTTGCGTCGGTGCGTACAGCCGATCCTAACGCAGCCAGGGCGGGCGCGAATCCGGTTGCCAGCAGGATCGTGTCGTACACGCCGCGCGATCCGTCGCTGAACGTGACACCGTCCTCCACTACTTGCGCGACCGCGGCGAGCTTGAGCGCGATGGCCCCACGGCGGATCGCATCGACGAGGTTGAATCCGATGAGCGGGATCGCATCGAGCGCGGAATGCGCCGGCCGGGGAAGCACGGGGGCACCACGTTTGCGCTCCATGGCGCGCTGCACGCGCGCGACGATGAATTCCTTGGCCGGCCGCGGCAAGCCGCGCAACATGTAGGCGACATACTGGATCGGCACCCCGGCCAGTGTCAGCGGAACGACGTTGGCGCCGGAGCGCACAGCTACGGTAACGCGCGCACCGGCCAGCGCCAGCTCACTGGCGATCTCCCCGCCGGAGTTGCCGGCGCCGATCACCAGAACGCGCCGGCCGGCGAATGCGTTAGGCACGCGGTAGGCCGCGCTGTGCAATACCGCGCCGCGGAAGCCGGCCAGCCCCGCCAGTGGCGGCGTCAGCGGATTGGCCATTATCCCGGTCGCCATAACGACGGCACTGGCCGAAAACGGGACCCCCGAGCGCAGCGTAACGCGCCAGCCGCCGCCCTCATCGCGGCTGATGCGCACAACCTCGCTGCCGGTCTCCACCGCGAGTCCGAAATGGCGCGAGTAACGCTGCAGGTAAGCGACGAACTCGCCGCGCGACGGGAAGAGCGAGACTGCGCGGCCGAAGCGCAGTCCCGGGAGGTGCGACAGGTGCTTCCCGGTGTGCAGTCGCAGGCTGTCATAGACGTTGAGCCAGGAGTGACCTAACGAGTCGCCGCGCTCGAGCAGGCGGTAGCGGATACCTCGCCGCTGCAGCGACGCCGCCGCCGCCAGCCCCGCCGGGCCCGCGCCGACGATGGCGATCACGCCGGCGCCTAAGCGCTAATCCCGGCCTCCGACCCCTCGCACTTCCGAGTGATCGGCGACGGTCAGCTCTCCTTCGAACCCGTCCACGATCGCACCGTCTCCGATCAGGGAGCTGTGCAGCTTGGCACCTCGCAGACGCGCCCCTGCACCGACGATC
>JBQTJS010000031.1:0-5753 GCA_052386875.1 Gemmatimonadaceae bacterium | reverse complement strand
GCACGGTCAGCGTGATGTCGTGCACGTGTGCCAAGGCGTCACAGACGGGGACGCATGAGCATTACTTCCTCCAGTGCGATCTCTTCCGCGCGTTGCCGGTCGGCAGGGCCCTGGTGCTGCAGCATGAGGGTGGAACCGTGGAGGGACTAGCCGACGTGGCGAGGGGCGAAGGTGAGGGTGAGGGGTAATCGCGAGGAGAGAGGGACGCGTCGTCAGGGGTGGCGTGGCGAGTAGCGAGGCACGACGCGAGCGAAGGGCGCGGGGCGCGGGGGCGCGGGGGCGCGAGTCGAAAAAGTGCGGCCTGCATACGCGTTGTTCCTGCGGGGCGGCAAATACTGCCTCGCCATGGAACGTCACGTACACTGTGATTCCCACCGGCCCGAATCGAGCGCGCCGTCCAGGAGAGCTTCCGCGTCTCTCGCCGCGCACGGCACTGGCGCCACACCTCAAGCTCGCTGCGCACCTGTCACCCATCGCGTTTCGGCCCTGCTGCTCGACCCGCCTTTGGCCTGAGTTATGCCGTCGTTGCGGCCAATGACGACCGTCCGCGGCACCGCAGCCGCTGCCATCGAGGTCACCGGCCCGGTGAAGGCCCGTTACGGCGAGATCCTCACACCGGCAGCGCTCGCGTTTCTTAACGCGCTGGAGCGACGCTTCGGCCCCGCTATCGAGGAACTGCTGCGCGAGCGCGCGGCAAGGCGCGCGCGGTGGGCCGGCGGTGAGGGGCTCACCTTCCGCGCTGAAACGCAGCGCATACGTGACAGCGACTGGCGAGTGGCGCGGGCGCCTAACGACCTGGTTAGGCGATTGGTCGAGATAACCGGCCCCACCGATCGCAAGATGGTGATCAATGCCCTCAACTCCGGGGCCGACGTGTTCATGGCGGACTTCGAGGACGCCACGTCACCTACCTGGGACAATCTGGTGCAGGGCCAGATCAATCTCCGGGACGCTGTGCGCAGGGAGATCGCGTTCGAGGATGCCGCGACAGGCAAGTCGTACAGCCTGGGCGAGAAGCCGGCGACCCTTCTCGTTAGGCCTCGCGGTCTCCATATGCGAGAGCGCCACGTCCTTGTCGACGGGCAGCCGCTGCACGGATCACTCTTCGACTTCGGCCTCGCCTGCTTCCACAACGCTGCGCCCCTCATCGAGCGCGGCAGCGGACCCTACTACTACCTCCCGAAGCTCGAATCGCATCAAGAAGCTGCGCTCTGGAATGACATCTTCATAGCGGCGCAGGAAGCGTTAGGGATACCTCGCGGAACAATCCGAGCCACTGTCCTCATCGAGACACTCCCGGCCGCATTCGAGATGGATGAGATCCTCCACGAGCTGCGTGAGCACGCGTCGGGGCTCAACTGCGGACGTTGGGATTACATCTTCAGCCACATCAAGACGCGCCGGCACGACCCGGCGGCCATCTTCCCCGACCGCTCGCAAGTGGGAATGACGCAGCCTTTCATGCGCGCTTACACTCAGCTCGCGATCCGAACCTGTCACCGCCGCGGCGCCTTCGCCATGGGAGGGATGTCAGCTTATATCCCGGCGCGAGATGCTCAAGCGAATGAGAAAGCTTTCGTTCAGGTCAGGGCTGACAAAGAGCGTGAAGCAGGCGACGGCCACGACGGAACCTGGGTCGCGCATCCCGGGCTTGTCGCTGTTGCGCGCGAGGCTTTTGCCACGCGACTCGATCCGCGCGCTTCGAATCAGCTCGGGGTGCTACGGGAGGATTTCACCACAACGCCGGCTGCGTTGCTCGCAGCCCCCAAGGGTGACCGCACCGAAGCCGGCCTGCGCCTCAACGCGCGCGTGGGGATCCAGTACATCGAGGCATGGCTACGCGGGGTCGGCGCCGTCCCGCTTTACAACCTGATGGAAGACGCTGCGACCGCCGAGATCTCGCGCTCACAGGTGTGGCAGTGGTTGCACCATGGCGCGTCGCTGGACGACGGCCGCCGGGTGACTCCGGAGCTGGTCGAGCATGTGATCGAGGATGAAATGGGGGTGATCGCCGGCGAAGTTGGCGAAGCACGCATCGCGGACGGACGCTTCGCGGACGCGCGCACGCTATTCTCCAGGCTCGTCCTCGCTCCCGAGCTGGAAGAGTTTCTCACGACAGCGGCCTACGACCGGCTGGTAACCAATTGATCCCTAACGAGCATAACGCCATGAGCACCACCTCCGCCGCCCGCGTTGTCGACTTTCCGGACGTTCCAGCGACGCGCTGGGAGGGGATCGAGCGTCCTTACACACCCGCTGACGTCAAGCGCTTGCAGAGCACGATCCGGGTCAAGCACACGCTGGCGGAGGTCGGCGCCGAGCGGCTGTGGGGGCTGCTGACGACAAGGGACTACGTACACGCGCTGGGCGCTCTCACGGGGAACATGGCCGTGCAGCAGGTGCGCGCGGGACTGGACGCGATCTACCTCAGCGGCTGGCAGGTGGCCGCGGACGCCAACCTCGCCGGGCATACGTACCCCGATCAGAGCTTGTATCCTGCAAACAGCGTCCCGGCCGTCGTTAGGCGCATCAACTCGGCGCTTCTGCGCGCCGACGAGATCGAAAACTCCGAAGGGCGCGCCGGCCAGCGCTACTGGCTTGCACCGATAATGGCCGATGCGGAAGCCGGCTTCGGCGGTCCGCTCAACGCGTTCGAGCTGATGAAAGCCATGATCGAAGCGGGAGCCTCCGGCGTGCACTTCGAGGACCAGCTGTCGTCCGAGAAGAAGTGCGGCCACCTCGGCGGCAAAGTGCTCATCCCGACCGGGCAGTTCATCCGCACTCTCAATGCCGCACGCCTCGCCGCGGATATAATGGAAGTGTCCACGATCATAGTGGCGCGAACGGACGCAGACAGCGCGCGCCTCCTAACGAGTGACGTGGACGAGCGCGATACCGCGTTCGTGACCGGAGAACGCACCACGGAGGGCTTCTTCCGGATTACAGGCGGCCTCGATATGGCGATCGCGCGCGCACGCGCCTACGCCCCGCACGCAGACCTCCTCTGGTGCGAGACGTCGACGCCCGACCTTGCCGAAGCGCGCAAGTTCGCCGAGGCTGTGCGCGAGCAGCATCCGCGCAAGATGCTGGCGTACAACTGTTCTCCCTCTTTCAACTGGAAGAAGAACCTCGATGCCGGTACGATAGCGAAGTTCCAGAGGGAATTAGGTGCAATGGGATACAAATTCCAGTTCGTGACGCTGGCTGGGTTCCACGCCCTCAACCACGCGATGTTCGCGCTCGCGCGCGATTACAATGCGCGGGACATGGCGGCGTATGCAGAGCTACAGGAAGCCGAGTTCGCCGCCGAGGCGGAGGGGTATACCGCAACCAGGCATCAGCGCGAAGTGGGGACGGGGTATTTCGACGAGGTGATGCAGGTAATCAGCGGCGGGGCCGCGAGCACGCTCGCGCTGCATGGATCGACCGAGAAAGCGCAGTTTCACTAACCGCCCCACGCCCCTGCGATCGGCTAGCGGCATAGCGTAGACTGTGAGCGCAGAAATCTGATTACGCGACGCGAGCCGCTCCGGCGTATGCCGCTACTGCGCGCTTGAACGCGTGCAGCACGCATCTCAATCCCCCGTTCTCCCGGATCTCGACCGGCCTTAGACCGGTGTAGCGCCGCAGCATGTTGCGCAGCGACGTCGACGAAGGGAAATCCGCCAGCATTGCGACCTGTTCGATCGTGCGGCCGGGATCCTCCAGCAGGCGCGCGCACATCATCAGCCGGCACCAGGAGATGACAGCCTTGGGGGGTGGAAAGCCTGCCTGCCGCGTCCAGTCCGAGAGTGTCTTGCGTGTGACGCCGAGTTCCCCGGCAAGCTCGCCCACTGTCAGAGCCCGTCTTCCACGCTCCAGGCAGGTGCGGATGACATTGAGCATCGGCTGGCTCGGGCCCCTTCCCAGCTGATCCATGACGAAGTTCGCGGTACAGTGGTCCTCTGCGCGCGCCAAAGCATTCCGCAACGTCGCCCTCACATCGTCCACATCGCATAAAACGAGATCGTTTACGCCGGCGCGGGCGAACTCCAGGATGTGGCGTGCGTTCTCGGGCCGCAGGGAACAGTAGAGGACTACCGGGACGGACGGAAATACTTTCCGCAGTTCCCTAACGAGGGGGAGAGTGGTCTCGCCCAGCCGGTCGCGCAGGTCCAGAACGACCATGCTGGCGAGACCGCTGCGCACAAGTTCGGAGACTTCTAACGCACGATCGCACGCCCGCACGTAGGCGCGATCGCCAAGCGCTTCGAGGAGGCGCGCTTTCGCGGGGGGGGAATAGACGAGCGTGGCTACGATCATAGCTGCGCAGAACGGCCCGGCATGTTACATGGCGTATGCTCTACTTCCCACCGTGTAACCCACATATGCGGTCGGGCTCGCATACTAGGCTCCGTTGACTCACCTGGGGAGCCAGATATGTCCAGCCGAATCCTGCGTATCGCCGTCATCGCCGTTGTTGCAGCTGCCTTCTCCGCGTGCTCGAATCCGGTCGCGCCGTCAGGAAAGGTTCCGAGCACGAAGGTTCTGCGCGACTACACCAACCCCAACGGCTAGTCCAAAAGTCGCTGACTAGAACACGACCGCAGCTTCGAGCTGCTCGAGGCTACGGACAACTTCTCGCGCGTCTCTGTCTAGGTTGCGCGGTTGCACAGTCACGCTCGCCGTTAGTTCGTCGCTTTCGATTCGGTGCTCCAGCTCGTGATAATTGCGTTCGGCTAGGATGGCCTTGGCGCGCGCGCGGAGTGCTTGCGCCGGTGCTCTGTGTCCGACCTCACTTTGCGCGCGGGCAACGCTGATCAGCGCTGAGGCATTCTCGAACGGAAGTTTCGATGCGGCGACGAGACGCTCCACCCTCGCGGTGATCGTATCGAGAAGCGCCAGCTCGCCGCAGCGCCCGGCAGCGACGGCGGCCGTCGCTAGACCGGGGAGCAGCACACGCAGATTGTCATCGTTAGGCATCGCCTTCAGGATTGACTGAAGCGCGGCGCGTGGATAACCCGCGTCAAGTGATACCTGCGCGAGATTCTGCAGTGCTTCGCCTTCGTCTTTGGGGCTGCCTGCCGCGTTGACAAAGGCGAGCCAGCCATGCCGCAAGGCGTCGTCGAAATCCCCTCCGGTCGCCGCGGCAATCATCAAGCCGTGATGCGCTAGCCGCTGAACCTCCGCTATCCCCGCAGCCTCACCCACCTCCAAAGCCTCCGAAAAAAACTCGCGCGCCTTCGGATAATTCCCGCGCACCCGCGCAATCACGCCACGACCAATCGCAGCGCGGCCGCGCAGCAGTGCATCCGGCGTCCGCTCCGCCATCGCACGAACTTGTCCGTACAACGCCTCAGCCTCATCCAGATTGCCCAACAACCGCTGAATCCGGCCCTGCTCCGCCAGCATCAATCCCGAGGTGCGTGCCGACACCGCACGCACGGCCTCACGCGTACTCCCCACCGTAGCGAAGGCCAATGTCAATGCGCCTAACGTCACCATCCGCCCCGACATATCCAGCACCACGCTCGCGATCTGCTCCTGACCGGACCGCACACTGTAGCGCTTCAATCCCGCAACCAAGCGATCAAGCTCACTCAGCGTCACTTCGTCCAGCGGCGTCACCCCATCCTCGGCCACGGCCTCCGGCGCGCTCTCCTTGAACTGCTCCAGGGCATAAGCGCAACGCTCAGCCAACTCCACCCGCGCCGCCTCCGGCTGGTCCTCGAACCGGCTCAAACAATGAGCCACCAGCAGCCAGAACGAATCCG
>JBQTJS010000030.1:0-8527 GCA_052386875.1 Gemmatimonadaceae bacterium | reverse complement strand
GTACCGAAAGACGGAGATCGCACAATCATAGCGGATCATATGACAAGCGAGCTGGAGGGTCTTGTCGAGCGCGTCGCGGCCAAGCCGCGGCGCCTAACGCATGATCTCGCACCGGTGGGAGAAGGGGCCGCGCGCGAGGTCGGATATCTTATTACGGCGGTGGAACAGCGGGCAGCCGCTTTGCAGCATCTGCTCGATGCGCGCGATGCGACCGGCCTGGCCGTCGTCGCTGACGACCCGGCCGCGGCGAAAGACGCGGCAGACGCCCTCCGCTCGTTAGGTATGCTGCTCCCCGGCGACGCCCGCGTCGTCGCCGCAAGCGACACCGACGTTACGGCCGCCCTGATCGTCTGGTACGGCGTCCCGGAATCGGCCGAGCGCATCGACAAGCTGTGCGCGGCCGCGGGCGAGTCTGCGGAGATCGTCCTCCTCGCCAGCGCGGCGGATCTGTACCGGATCAAAGCCCTGGGCCCGAGGTTGCGCCTTGTCCCACTCACTATCGCTCCGGTTCTCGAAGGGTCCGCCGGCCGTCAGCGCGCTGTGCGTGACGAGTTGCGCCGACTGCTGAGCCAGGAGCCGGTCTACGCCGACGTGGCGACGATAGAGCCGCTGCTGGCCGACTACTCGGGTGCCGAAGTGGCTGCGGCGGCAGTGCGCCTGCTCGAGCGGGAGCGCATCCGCATGGAGCGCCAATCCATGAGGGCAGCGACACCGTTAGTGCCGGCTGTGCAGCGGCCGGCGCCGCGCACGGAACGCGTCGTGTCACCGCGCAGCGACGCACCCTTCACGCGCATTTATCTGAACGTGGGGGAGCGCGACGGCGCGCGGCGGGGCGACCTCGTCGGGGCAATTACCGGGGAAGCGGGGATTGCCGGTCCGCAGATCGGACGTATCGACATGCGCGACACGTACTCACTCGTTGACATCGCCAGCGACGTCGTCGGCCAAGTGCTGGAACGCCTAACGGGAGTTACAATCCGCGGCCGCCGCGTAAGTGCGCGCCTCGACCTCCCGCGTGAAGCGCGCAGCGGCTCACGTCCTACCCGCGGCCCCGGCGCCGGCGACAGGCCGCGCGTCGCCCGGGAGCACGAAGAATGGACAGGACGCGCCGAGCGCTTGCGCTACAGCAGGCGACCGGCGCCGGATACGGCGGCCCCGCCCCCCACTCCGCCGCCCCCGCCCGAGCCCGAGCGCGGAGGCGGCGGAGACGCGCCGCGATGAGCAGCGCACCGCCCAATGGGGGTTGGATCGAGGTGATAGCGGGTGTGATGTTCAGCGGTAAGACGGAAGAACTGATGCGCCGCGTGCGGCGCGCCCTCATCGCGCGTCGGCGCGTCCAGGTGTTCAAGTCACACCTCGACGATCGTTATACGGGGCTCCTCTCCATCTCCAGCCACGACGGTCGGTCCGTCGACGCCGTACCAGTGGACTCCGCGGCGCAAATCGCCTCGCGCGTCGATCCCACGGCGCACGTTATCGCCATCGACGAAGCGCAGTTTCTCGATGACGGCATCGTCGAGGTAGCCACCTCGCTCGCAGTTCGCGGACGCCGCGTGATCATCGCCGGGACCGACACCGACTTCCGCGGCGAGCCGTTCGGCCGCATGCCGCAGCTGATGGCCGTAGCCGAGCTCGTCGACAAGCTGCACGCGATCTGCGTGCTTTGCGGCGCCCCTGCTACCCGCAACCAGCGACTCATCGACGGCGCCCCTGCGCCGTATGACTCGCCCACGATTATGGTCGGCGGACGCGAGTCCTACGAGGCGCGCTGCCGCAACTGCCACATAGTACGGCCTGCGGACGAGGGGCAGCGCTCGTTCGCGTTGTGACCCGTTAGGCGGAAGGAATTTCCCAGCAGGAGTCTATCCGGTCACCGCTTCGCGGTCACAGGCGTCACAATCTCAGAGCAGAGCCCCGGCCGTGACGCTGCGCGGCCGCTATGCGTCTCGAAATACGCATGCGCCAGTCACGTCCGAGCACGCTCCCATGGGGATCGTAGCCGCGCTACTCCCTCACCCCGCGCGGCTGTTTCGCCTGCGCGCAGCCATCCGCGGCCGACACGCGGTCGAGGCGTGCGCGGACTGGGCGGCCGTGACGAGGTTGTGTGATGAACAGCCAGTTCACATCGCTGTGCTCGATGTCTTCTCGTCAGGGAACATGAGTCTGGAGCCGGTGCGGCAACTCAAGCGTCGCTTCCCGCGCCTGAGCACAGTCGCTTACGTCGACGTGACAGTCGACCGTGCGCACGATCTCTTTGACGCCGGACGTTCAGGCGTCGACGCACTGATCGTCGCCGAGCGCGACGACGATCCGCGCACAATGGCGCAGATCCTGGAACAGGCCGAGGCGCGCGGTGTGGCAGCACAGCTGAAGAGTGCGATGGGCCAGTGGCGGCCGCTGGTACGCGACGCCGTGCTGATCGCCGTAACTCGCGCGCACGAGCGCCTAACGACCGACGCTGTGACGCGTACGCTGTCTGTCAGCCGCCGAATCCTCGCGCGTCAGCTGTCCGATGCCGGTCTCCCCACACCTCAACGCTTGCTTACCTGGGGGCGGCTGATAGTTGCCGGATCACTGCTGGAAGACACCGAGCGCAGCGCGGACGGCGTCGCATACGCCCTGCACTTCCCTTCTGGGAGCGCCTTCCGCAACACCTGCCAGCGCTATCTCAAGGCTACTCCCTCGGAGATCCGCGCCAGGGGTGGCGCCGCCTGGATCATTGGCCAGTTCCTCTCGCCGGAGCTGCACGAAGGGCTCGACGACGACGAACACGAAGTAGCGGCGTAGCGGGACTTCATCGAGCCTGTTGGGCTCGGTTGCGCCCTTGCCTTTGGTCGCCCTACCTTCGGCACACAGGTAGGCTCCTGTGCCGTCTCCTTCGACCCGATACCTCTTTGTTAGTAGTCGCTCTCACCGGCAATATCGCCAGCGGCAAGTCGACAGTGGCGCGTCTCCTCTCCGAACGAGGGGCAACGATAATCGACGCCGATGTGCTGGCGCGTCGCGCAGTAGATCCGGGCTCGGCCGCACATACGGCGATCGTGGCTCGATGGGGGCGTGACGTCCTCGCTCCCGATGGCACAGTCGAGCGCGAGGCGCTGCGGCGTATCGTGTTTAGGGATCCGGTCGAGCTGGAAACGCTGAACGCGATCGTGCATCCCCACGTCCGCGCAATGCGCGACGCATCCGTCGCGCAAGCGCGCGCGCGAGGCGATAGGATCGTTGTGTGTGACATCCCGCTCCTGTTCGAGCGGGGGCTGGCTGATGAATTCGATCGTATCGTGCTCGTGGATGCGCCGCGCGAGGTTCGTTTGGAGCGCCTGGTCCGCGAGCGCAAGTTGTCGCAAGAAGACGCAATGGACATGATCACGGCGCAAATCCCCTCGGAGCTGAAGCGCGCACGCGCCGATTATGTCGTCGAGAACGTGTTTACCTTGCAGGCGCTCTCGGAGCGAGTGGATGAGATCTGGGGCGAGCTGTTGCGCTCCGCGCACGCGGTCCCCAAAGCGAGTCTTGCTTGACAGCCACTTTTGCGAGCGTCTAGACTAGCCGGCCGCATACCTAGCACACGTCATAGAACAATCGAGGAGCACGGTGGCCAATATTCCGAGCGACCTGCGCTACACCAAGGACCATGAGTATGTGAAGCCGGCCGGGGAGCCTAACGTGGTCACCGTCGGGATCACTGACTTTGCGCAAGGCGAGCTGGGAGACATAGTCTTTGTCGACTTGCCGAAGGTCGGTGCCAAGTTCGCTGCGCATGACGTCTTCGGCACAATCGAAGCCGTCAAGGCAGTGTCGGAGCTGTACGCGCCGGTGGCAGGGGAGGTCGTCGCGATAAACCAGCGCATCGACAGCGAACCGTCGCTGGTGAACAGCGACCCTTACGGAGAAGGGTGGATGATACAGCTGCGGACGTCAGGGGCGGCCGACGATTCGCTGCTGAGCGCCGAGACTTACAAGAAACAGATCGGGCAATAGCGCCGCTGCCTAACGCGCGTCATAGCTCTCGATCGGAGGACAGGCACAGACTAGGTTGCGGTCTCCGTACGCGGCATCGACGCGGCCGACCGCGGGCCAGAACTTCCGCTCGCGCGTCCAAGGTGCCGGGAAGGCAGCCTGTTCGCGCGGATACCGGTGGTCCCATGTGTCGCTTACAACTGTATCCATCGTATGCGGCGCGTTTTTCAGCGGATTGTCTTGCCGATCCAGCACGCCGCGCTCCACATCGGCGATCTCCGATCGGATCGCGATGAGCGCGTCGCAAAACCGGTCCATCTCAGCTTTGGATTCGCTTTCGGTGGGCTCGATCATGAGGGTCCCTGCCACTGGAAACGAGATCGTCGGCGCGTGGTAGCCGAAGTCGATAAGCCGTTTGGCGATGTCTTCGACCTCGATCCCCGAGGAGCCCTTGAGCGGCCGCGGATCGACAATGCATTCGTGAGCGACCAATCCGTTCTGTCCGCGATACAGCACGGGGAAGTGCGCCTCGAGCCTGTGCGCGATGTAGTTGGCGTTGAGAATGGCGATGCGCGTCGCGTCGGTGAGCCCTTCTCCTCCCATCAGCTTGATGTACACCCACGAAATCGCAAGGATGGAGGCGGAGCCCCACGGCGCGGCGGAGACGGCGCCTAACGAGCTGCGACCCTCTTGCGGTACTATCGGGTGCCCGGGAAGGAAGCTCGCCAGGTGTTCGGCGACACCGATCGGCCCCATCCCCGGGCCTCCCCCACCGTGCGGAATGCAAAACGTCTTGTGCAGGTTCAGGTGGCAGACGTCGGCGCCGATGTCCCCGGGGCGCGCCAGCCCCACCATGGCGTTCATGTTCGCCCCATCCATGTACACCTGACCACCGTTTTCATGCACGATGTCACATACGCTGCGGATCGCTTCCTCGAAGACTCCGTGCGTGGATGGATATGTCACCATGAGTGCCGCGAGGTCGTGCGCGTGCGCGGTAGCTTTGGCGCGCAGGTCCTCCAGATCGATGTCTCCCGTGCGCGTAGTCTTGACGACGACGATGCGCATGCCGGCCATAGCCGCGCTGGCCGGGTTGGTGCCGTGCGCGCTCTGGGGAATGAGGCAGACATCACGGTGCGCTGCGCCGCGCGATTCATGGTACTTGCGGATCGCGAGCAAGCCTGCGTACTCGCCCTGTGAGCCGGCATTCGGCTGCAGCGACACCGCGGCGAATCCCGTGATCTCGGCGAGGTCCGCCTCGAGCGATTCGAAGAGCAGGCGGTAGCCGGCGGTTTGTTCGTTCGGCGCGAAGGGATGCATACGTGCAAAGCCCGGCCAACTCACGGGAATCATCTCCGCGGTGGCATTGAGCTTCATCGTGCACGAACCTAACGAGATCATGGAGTGGCACAGCGACAGATCGCGCGCTTCGAGGCTCCGCAGATAGCGCAGCATCTCGTGCTCCGCGTGATACCGGCGGAAGACAGGATGCGTCAGGAAAGGGCTCGTGCGGGCGAAGCGCTCGTCATAGCGCGCGTCCAAGTCATCGTTGAGCGCGCCGACAGTCAGCGTAGAGCGATCACCCTGCGGCGCGAGCACCGCCAGCAAGTCCGCCACATCACCGTCAGCGACGGTTTCATCGAGCGCGATGGCCACGCTCGTGTCGTCCAGCCGGCGGATGTTGATACGCCGCGCTTGCGCCGCGGCAACGGCGGCAGCGGCGCTCATCCCGTGCAACGCGATTCGCAGCGTGTCGAAGTACTCGTTATGCACGACGCGGTGCCCCAGCTGCTCTGCGCCTGCGGCCAGGAGCGCCGCGGCGCGGTGCACTCGTCGCGCGATCCGAGCGATCCCTTCCTGTCCATGCCAAACCGCGTACATCCCCGCCATGACCGCGAGCAGCACCTGCGCCGTGCAAATGTTGCTCGTGGCCTTTTCACGCCGGATGTGCTGCTCGCGCGTGCCTAACGCCATTCGCAACGCCGGCCGCCCCCGCGTATCCCGCGACACGCCGATGATCCGCCCGGGCAGCAATCGCTTGTACGCGTCCCTGGTCGCGAAAAAAGCCGCATGCGGACCGCCGAAACCCAGAGGGACGCCGAATCTCTGTGAGTTCCCTACCGCAACGTCTGCCCCCCATTCGCCCGGCGGGCTTAACAGCGCCAGCGCGAGCAGATCCGTTGCCGCGATAACCAGCGCACCCGCCGCATGCGCTCTTTCGCACAGCTCCCGATAATCGTAGATGGCACCGTCGGTTGCAGGATACTGCACCAGAACGGCGAAGACGTTCGCGCCGAACTTCCCCTGGCGAGCATCTCCAACGAGCACGTTCCAGCCGCGCACCGCCGCTCTCGTGCGCACGACATCGATTGTCTGCGGATGACAGTCGTGCGCGACGAATACCGAGTCCTTCCCCTCGTTCCCCTGCACTGCATGTGCAAGGCTGATCCCTTCCGCCGCCGCCGTCGCCTCGTCGAGCAGCGACGCGTTGGCGATCTCCATTGCTGTTAAGTCCATCACCATCGTCTGAAAGTTCAGCAGGGCTTCCAGCCGCCCCTGAGCTATCTCGGCTTGATACGGCGTATATGCCGTGTACCAGCCCGGATTCTCCAACACGTTGCGTTGGATCACCGGCGGGACGAGCGTATCGTGGTAGCCCATGCCGAGGTATGACCGGAAGACGCTGTTCTGCTCGGCGATGTTCGCAACCTCGTGCAGTACGTCGTGCTCGGTGCGCGGCGCTGCGATCCGCAACGGCCGGCGCATCCGGATCCCGGCCGGCACCGCCGCGTCAATGAAGGCGTCAAGCGAAGGGTAGCCTAGCTCGTCGAGCATCGCCTGTACGTCAGCTGGCGATGGACCGATGTGGCGGCGGACGAACGTATCGCTCTCGGTGAGCGGATGCGGCGGCGAACTGGTTGTCATGGCCGACGTTGCAGATAGCGTTATGAGAGCCGAAACGTAGCAGGCGCCTAAGTCGTTCGCGATCGCCCCAGCCCGGCGCTGGGCGGCTGTAGCGCGGCTGGGGCGGCTGGATGGCGACTATAGTTTGGCGTGCCCGCTGAATGTGCTACAACTACTTACTGGACAACGTGTTAAGACCTTTTGCAGACGCGGCGTCGCCGCACAGCCTTGGTTCTACGCACTGGCGCTTGCTGCTGACTCGACCTATGGCCGCCGCCGACAACATGGCGTTGGACGAGGCCCTGCTGGATCGTGCTCGCCGCTCCGGTGAGTCGGTAATGCGGGTGTACGCCTGGAGCGGGCCCACGCTGTCGCTCGGGCGTAATCAGCGCGGGGTCGGCGTGTATGACGCGGGAGCGGCGGCGGCGCGCGGTGTAAGTATTGTGCGCCGCCTAACGGGCGGCAGGGCCGTGCTGCATGATCGCGAAGTCACGTACAGCGTCACGGCGCCGACACATGACGCGTCCGGCGTGCGCAGCGCGTACGCCGCGATAAATCAGGTCCTCCTCGCGGCGTTACGTGCGTTGGGTGTTGCTGCGAGCCTCGCCGAGCCCAATGGCCGCACCCCGCGTCCAGGGAGCGCTCCGTGCTTCGAGATCCCCGTTGCGGGTGAGATCGTCGTGGGCGAGCGCAAGCTCGTGGGGAGCGCTCAATTGAGCGAGGCTGGGGCATTTCTGCAGCATGGATCTATACTGGTCGACGACGCTCAGTCCCTCGTCGCCGAACTTGCGGCGGTGGCAGTTCCCCGCACAGCTGCGGCGGCGACACTGCGCGGCTCGCTCGGCTGGGCACCCGGGCTCGATGAGGTGGCCGCGGCGATCTTTGCGGCGCTGCGCGAGCACTGCGCGGGCCGAGTGAAGCAGCTGGCGCTGGACGCCGAGCTTGTCGCGGCTGCGGCGCAGGCGCGTGGGCGCTATTTGAGCGATGCGTGGACCTGGCGGCGCTGACCTCGTAGAGTTAGGCACGCATGCTCACACTCGTCGTCAGGAGGGGGCTGGTCGCGCTTGTAATCGCGTTCATCGTCGCCAATATCGCGTTCTTACTGGTGCACGCCGCTCCGGGCGACCCATTTGCGAGTGTGATGGAGGATCCGCGCGTCACTCCGGAAGTGGCCGCGCGTGTGCGCGCCACGTACGGGCTCGATCGCCCGTTAGGTGAGCAGTACTTTCGCTACCTTTCGCGCCTAGCGCGGGGCGACCTCGGCGAGTCGTTCCTGCAGCGCCGACCTGTGCGCGACGTGCTCGCGGATGCGGTCCCGAACACGCTGCTTTTGATGGGGAGCGCTTTGCTGGTCGCGTTCACGTTAGGCGTGGCGCTGGGAGCGTGGCAGGCCTACCGCCGCGGCTCCTGGGCCGACACGGCCCTGGGTAACGTGTCGCTCGCCATCCAGGCCGTCCCGGAGTATCTGCTGGCCATCTTGCTCCTCACTCTGTTCGCTTATCAGCTGCCGGTCTTCCCCACATCCGGCATGATCGACCCGGTGCTTTCACGGCTCTACTCACCTGCGGAACGCGTGGCGGATGTGGCGCGCCATCTCGCGCTGCCGGGGCTCACGCTTGTGCTGATCATCGGCGCCGGTGTAGCGCGCTACCAACGCGCGGCG
>JBQTJS010000029.1:0-7085 GCA_052386875.1 Gemmatimonadaceae bacterium | reverse complement strand
CCCTTCTCGTCGTGCGTCTTGAGCTCGGCCGGCCGGCGGATATCACGCTCGCTGTAGGGCGCCCCCTCGAGCAGCTGGCCGAACTCATTGCGATACCTCTTGGGCCACCTAACGTGTCCACGACTCTCGAACACAAGCATCTTGCTGCTGCCGGCCGCGCGGTCGCTACGCCAGCGGTGTGTGATGTTGCGGTGGATCACGACGTAGTCGCCCGCCCGGTACGGCAGGTCGCCGAATACGGATTCCAGCGTCCCTGTCCCTTCGGCTATGTACACAACTTCATCGGCCATCGAGTTCCTGTAGAAGTGCGCATCCTGCTCGTCGGGCTCGACGTAGAGCAGCGCGATGTCCTGGTTGAAGAGGATGGGGAGCCGATCCATCGTGGGTGAACCGCCCTTGGTCGCCAGCCTGGTCAGGAAATGCCGATGCCGCAGCGAGGTATCCTCATCGATTTCCCATTGCGCCTCGCGCACGCGGCGCGCTGTCTTCACGGTCGTCGGCGGATGCACGTGATAGAGCAGCGACGCCGTTCCGATGAAACCTTCGTGCCCCATGAGCTCCTCGGCGTACAAGCCGCCGTCGGGCCGCCGAAACACTGTGTGCCGCTTTCTGGGATACTGACCTAACGAATGATAGATTGGCATATCTGAGCTGTAGCTACCGGGCCTTGGCTGTCGCAGAGAGCGCGCGCGGAAGGTCGGGCGCCTAACGCCTCGTTATAGATTGCCTCGCAATGCCTGCTCTCGCTCGATAGCTTCGAAGAGCGCCTTGAAATTCCCCTTCCCGAAACTCTTCGCGCCCTTGCGCTGGATTATCTCGTAGAACAGCGTCGGCCGATCCTGCACCGGCTTCGTGAAGATCTGCAACAGATACCCCTCGTCATCGCGGTCGACCAGGATCCCCAACTCCTTCAGCGGCGCCAGGTCCTCGTCGATCTTGCCGACTCTGTCCATAACAGTGTCGTAATAGTTGGTCGGCACGTGCAAGAACTCGATCCCGCCGCCGCGCATGGCGCGCACTGTCTCGATGATGTCGTTCGTCGCGATCGCGACATGCTGCACGCCCGGTCCGCCGTAGTACTCCAGATACTCGTCGATCTGCGACTTCTTCTTCCCATGTGCCGGTTCGTTGATTGGAAACTTGATGCGGCCGTTGCCGTTGGACATCACCTTCGACATCAACGCCGAATACTCCGTCGAAATGTCCTTGTCGTCGAAAGAGAGCAGATTGAAGAAGCCCAACACGCGCTCGTAAAAGGAGACCCACTCGTTCATCTTGCCCAGTTCCACGTTCCCGACGCAATGATCCACGTGCTGTAAACCCACGTTAGGCGGCCTCAACACGGACGGCAGTGACTTGAAGCCGGGAAGGAACGCGCCGCGATAGTTCCTGCGCTCCACCAAAGAGTGTATCGTATCGCCGTACGTCCGGATGGCCGCGCGCACGACTTCGCCGTGATCGTCCCGCATCACGTTAGGCTCCATCGCCGACTGAGCGCCGCGCTCCATGGCCCTCGCATACGCATCACGCGCATCGTCTACCCAGAACGCTATGTCCTTCACACCGTCGCCGTGCGCTCGCACCTGCGCCGCTATCGGACCATCCGGCCGCAAGGGACTAGTGAGCAGGAAGCGCAGCTTGTTCTGCACCAGCAGGTAGCTGGCGCGATCGCGCACCCCGGTCTCGGGTCCGCTGTAGCCCGCCAGCTCGAAGCCCATAGCAGCCCGGTAAAAAACTGAAGCCTGCTTGGCATTCCCAACGTAGAACTCGACGTAATCCGTCCCATTGATGGGGAAGGTGTCGTGGGCTGTCTCGCGATGCGGCGCGCTAGTCGTAGCCATAGTCGGTGGGCCTCTTTGTTAGGTCAATGTAATGCGTACTTTTGAACCGTGACTACGTCTACCGCAGAGTTCGCGACCCTTGCTGCGGCTCTCGAGGGTCAGTACAGCCTGGAACGCGAATTCGGGCGCGGCGGCACGGGGATCGTGTACGTCGCACGAGACGAGCGGCTGGACCGCCTTCTCCGTTCGAGACTGTAATCGACGGCGAGATGCGCGAGCGGGACTTCGACCTAATCCTCGAGGTCATCAGGCACTCGCTTGGAGACCACGGTAACGTCAGCGCGGTAGGGCGCGAGCCTCGCCTATACAGGCGCGCGCACGATCTATACGCGAGTGGTGCGCAAGCGTCGCGCGAGCTTGCGTGATTTGACGGAACAGCCGGCGGAGCAGGCACGCAGATCGCTGCACCCAGGCGCGCTGGCGCTTGCGCGCATCACGCCAGGACGGTGACGGGCCGGTTCAGCGGCGGAACGGACTTGTAGGGTACGCACCGCAGTGCTGTGCTGTGACAGCACCTAACGTGAGGTCCGCGAGACTACGCTACGCCAATGTCTGGCCGGTCCTGCCGCGTCCCCTCGAGGTCAATATGACCGGGTTGAGTGGCAACGGCGACCGCCGGCCTGCGTGCGATATCGGTCGAACTGACTTGCGACATGACCGATACCCTAACGCGCTATCGCGGCAGCCGACTGGCATCATAGACAGGCATAGCGCCTGCGCCTGACGCTGGCGGCAGTACCTGCACTTTGACGAGGACCCGCGATGTTCCGACGTTTGATGCTGCTCGCCGCCACGTGCGGCTTGTCCGGCGTTGTTGCATGCACTGGCGGAGACGCCCCTTCCAGCGGCCCTGCTGGCCCGAGCGCCGCGGTCGCTGCGTCATTGCTCGGTGGCCCTGGCGGCTACGGGTCGCAGTACGATCCGCGGCTGCTTGCCGATCTGGAGCGCGAGCGGTGGCGGATCGCGTTGGCCAGTGCCGCGGGGGCCGCACAGCGAACCCTGCTCAAGCCGGTCTGGGATCAGCTGCAGCTGGCAGCGTCGCTAACGGGCACCGGCCAGTTCGTGGCGTGCGAGCCGCTCGATTACGCGGCTACGGCCAAGATTGTCGGACCTCCGGGAGAGCGCTTCGCGTTTGGTCCGCACGTTCTGGTGGTCCCGCCGGGTGCGCTGACCAGGTGGTACGTGGTGACGGCGGAGGCGCCGGTCGCGTTGCATGCGGAAGCGCGATTCGACCCGCATGGTTTGACGTTCACACGGGGCAACCCCGCAGCGCTGACGATGTCGTACAAGCATTGTGCGAGGTCGCCTAACGCTGCAACGCGCATCGTTTATGTCGACGCCAGTCTGGACATCCTCGAATGGCCCGCGTCGTGGAGCGTGGAGGATGAGGCTCTCGTCGGCGCTGCGATCGGGCATTTTTCAAGCTACCTGGTCGCCTACTGAGGGACGTTAGGCTGTCTCGGTCCTCCCCCTCCGAGCAGCGATCGAGGGCTACGCAGGACTCCCCGCGTAGCCCTCGCGGTTTGTCTGTCGCTGGAGGAATTGGGGGATCACGCGTACCGCGAGTTTCCCGGTGACCGGGCGGATCGTCAACGCCGTGCCTGGCTCCGTTCCCCCTCCCCGGACATCTCCAGTGGCGAGTACATGGCCGGAACCGCATCCTGCGTTAGGTGAGACGCTTGCGTCGGAGTCCAGCGGTGACCGCGGGGTCGGATATGACGAGCTGACGGGTTTGCCGCTGCGGCGTGCCGCGGCGGAGTATGCGACTCGCGCGCTGCGCGAGGACCTCGGCGCCGATCGTCCCCTTGGCTTGATTGTCGTGGACGTCGACAACTTCAAGCTCATAAACGATATCCACGGCCATCTCTGTGGCGACGACGCGTTGCGCGTCATCAGCGCGGCGCTTGGCGAGTCTATAGAATGCGAGCACCTGCTCGCTCGTTACGCGGGCGACGAATTCCTTGCCGTTCTGCCTAACGCGGATCTCGACGCGTGTCGCGTCGTCGCCGAACGCCTGCGCGAGGAAGTGACGCAACGCGCGTTCCGCGTGCGGGCCGGCCCCCGCGTGGAGCTGTCGCTTTCGGTCGGCGTGGCCTGCGCTCCCGCGCACGGCAACACATTCGACGCGCTCTTCGCCTCCGCCGATAGAGCGCTCTACGAAGCCAAGCGCCAGGGGCGCAATCGCGTGGTCTGTTACACCGGCGTAGCGCCGCGCTCGGCCGCCGTGCTCGACACGCATGCGTTCGTGGGTCGCGGACCGGAGCGCCAGCGGGTGACACAGGTCATCGATGCCGGCCTTACGAGCGGGCTGACAGTGTGTTCCATCATTGGTGAAGCAGGGATAGGCAAGTCCACATTCGCCAGGCGCCTCATGCCCGAGATACGCATGCGCGGCGCGCTGCTCGTCACCGGCGCCTGTCACGAGTCCGATGTGCGGCCGGCCTACGGCCCGTGGATCGACGTCCTGCGCTCCATCGTGCATGCAAACATCACGGTGCCGGGGGACTGGCGCGAGTTAGGCAAACTCGTGCCGTCGCTCGGTGCGCCAGCGCCGCGCGGGCGTACGCGCCGTGACAAGTACGCCCTGTACGAGGAGCTGGTGGAGTTCCTGCAGGGGGCGGCGGCGCAGCGCCCGATCGTCGCGCTCATCGACGATATGCAGTGGGCCGACCACGAGAGCTGGCACGCGCTCGAGTACGTCACCTCGCAGCTTGCCCGGCAACCGCTCGTGCTGTGCCTAACGATTCGCGCCGAGGACGCCGGCCCGGTGCGGCAGTATCGCGAGCGGCTCGCGCGCTTCCCGGGTTATCACGAACTGGAGCTGGCGCGATTGTCGCTCGAAGAGGTCAGGCGGTTGCTGCCGCGCGCCCTGCCGGGTTTGAGCGATGCCGACGAGCTGGTGCGCGCAGTATTCCGGCAGACCGAAGGGAATCCGTTTCTCATCGTCCAGACGCTGCGCATGCTGATCGAAGACGGCCGGCTCTGGTTCACAGGGACGCGTTGGGCGTGGGCGTCGCTCGCCGACCTGCAGCTGCCGGCAACGTCACGCAACATCCTGGTCAGGCGCATCTCGCGGCTGTCTGCGTCGGCCCGCGCCGTCCTCGCCGCCGCCGCCGTCATCGGCCAGGAGTTCGATCTCGACCTACTGATCGAGGCAAGCGATCGCGACGAGGACGCCGTGTTGCGCGCGCTGGAGGAAGCCGTCGAGAGCGCGGTCGTTTCGCGCATAACGGGGCCGGACGGCGAGCGATTCGCGTTCTCCCACGGTCTGCTCGGCGACACGCTGCGCGAGTCTTTGCTCGAAAGGCGGCTCATGCGCTTGCACAGGCGCATCTCCGCAGCGATCGAGCGGCGCGACCCTAACGACGCAGCCGCGATCGCCGCACACGCAGCCGCCGCCCGCGATCATCCGCGCGCTCACGCTCACGCGCTCCGCGCCGGCGACGGCGACCTGCGCATCTATGCCCACGACAACGCGGCTGCGCACTTCGCGCTCGCCATCCGCCACGCGGGTTCCTCAGCCGAACGGCGCGCCGCACAGCTGCGCCGTCTCGTCGCGCTCGACCGCGCCGGCCAGTACGACGACGCTGCAACACTCTGCGCCGCGATCCTCGAAGATCTCGCGCAGGATTGCGATCCCGAGTTGCGCATCCGTATCGAGCGCGAGCACGCGCGATTCCGCCTCCTGCTCGGTGCCTCGGCCGAAAGCATTATCGAGGCGTGCCGTACGCTCCTGCCGCGGGCCGTGACATTGCAGCGCCAGACAGAACGCGCCAGGACACTGGAGCTAATTTCCCAGTGCCACTCCAAGCTCGGTGCGTGGCGCGACGCCGAGAGTGCGGCGTGCGAATTCGTCAGGATAGCTGAAGTCACGGAGGACGCTCAGCTCGTGGCCGATGCGTCGCTGCGGCTGGGCACTGCGCTGCTGCAGATCGACGTCGCGCAAGCGACCACGATCTACAGGGAAGCGCTCGCCCGCTTCGAGGCGTTAGGCGATGACCTCGGAGTCGTGCGAGCGCACATCAACCTCGGCGTCGCGCTCTCGCGGCAGACCGAGCACCACGATGCGGTGCAGTCGCTGCGCGCGGCCGAGCACCTGGCTCAGGAGCGCCGGCTCACGGAAGCATCGGGCCTTGCCGCCATGAACCTCGGCGCCACGTATGCTCGGCTCGGCAGGTACGAGGAATCCAAGGAATGTCTCGCGCGCGCCCTGGTGCGATTCACACGCGTGCGCAACGAATCGTATCGCGTCGCCGCAAGCTACAACCTCGCGCACGCGCTCTTCCATCTCGCCGCGTATCACGAAGCAGCCGATGAGTACGCGGCGGTCGCCCACGCTGCGCGCTCGGTCGGCCTGCCGGATGTCGTGTACGGTGCCACTGCCGGCCAGGGCCTAACGCTGCGTGCGCTCGGCCGCGCCGAGGAAGGCGATAGGGCCATGTCAGCGCTGGCCGGGACCGTCGCGCGCGACGACTGGTGGTGGTTTCACGGCCGTGAGCTCGTCGACGCGTTCACAATCCTGCGCTGCATCGACCGGCACGACGCTGCGCGCGCGAGCGAACTGCTCCTCGAGCACGCCGCTCGCATCGCACGCTACGACGAGTACGCGGCCCTCTGGCTTGTCGCTCAGTGCGTGCCGACGTTCCGCGTCAATGGCAGCGTGCCACGCGAAGTCGCCGGCCTCACAATCGCTTATCGCGAGATTGCGGTCAGGCGATCGCTCCCGCATCTCGTGACGCAACTGACCGGCATCGTCAACTAACGCAGCTCCGGTAAGTCGCGGAACAACGCGAGGGCCTCGGGATTGGCCAGCGCGTCGGTGTTCTTGACCGGACGGCCGTGGATGACGTCGCGAACGGCGATTTCGGTGATCTTGCCGCTGATCGTGCGCGGGATGTCCGCTACCTGAACGATGATCTTGGGGACGTGATGCGGGCTGGCGTTCTCCCGGATCTGTCGCTTGATGCGCATGCGCAGCGCGTCATCGAGCGTAGCGCCCTCTCGCAGCCTAACGAACAACACGATGCGCACGTCGCTCTCCGCCCTTTCGGGGCCGACTTCCTGGCCTACGACCAGACTCTCGAGGACTTCGGGGAGCTGTTCCACCTGCCTGTAGATCTCCGCGCTGCCGATCCGCACGCCGCCGGGATTGAGCGTCGCGTCGCTGCGTCCGGTTATGATCACGCCGCCCCGCGCCGTCAGCTCCGCCCAATCGCCGTGGCGCCAGACGCCTGGATACTGCTC
>JBQTJS010000028.1:0-8772 GCA_052386875.1 Gemmatimonadaceae bacterium | reverse complement strand
TTTTGCGTGAGCGGATCGGTGTGGACGGCGTGGTGGAGGTCTTTCGCCGGCGTTGGGAAGTGCTCGCGGCCGAGCGGAAGGAGGAGATGGCGGCGTTGCCGCTGGCCGAGCGAGCCACGCGGCTCGCCGAGCTGCTTTCCTCGTTAGGGTACATGGCCGAAGCGGATGCTGCACGGCTCACGGAGCACAACTGCGCCATCCGTGCCGTCGCGGAGCGTTTCCCGGAAGTGTGCGCGGCCGAGGCGAGTTTTTTGGAAGAGTGGTTGGGCGCGCACGTCGAGCGTACGCAGCACATCGCGAGCGGCGCCACATGCTGTGAATACTGCATCCAATCGCGGGCGGCTCAGACGACGCCGGCCGCGCAGGACGAGACATGAGCACTGCAATCGAAGCGCTGGTTAAGCGCGAATACAAGCACGGTTTTGCGACCGACATCGCCGCCGACACGCTCCCGCCCGGGCTGGACGAAGCGACGGTGCGCGCCATCTCGGCGAAAAAGGACGAGCCGGCGTTTCTGCTCGAATGGCGGCTCAAGGCATACCGCCGCTGGCTCACAATGGCGGAGCCGCATTGGCCTAACGTCACGTATCCTCCTATCGACTACCAGGCGGTCTCGTACTACTCGGCTCCCAAGACGGCCAGGCCGTTAGGCAGCCTCGACGAGCTGGACCCGAAGATCCGCGAGACGTACGACAAGCTCGGCATTCCGCTGCACGAGCAGAAGCTGCTCTCCGGAGTGGCCGTCGACGCCGTCTTCGACTCGGTCTCGGTGGGAACTACGTACAAGGAAGAGTTGAAGAAGCTGGGGATCATATTCTGCTCCTTCGGCGAGGCTGTGCGTGATCATCCGGATCTTGTCGAGCGGTACCTGGGTTCCGTCGTTCCCTACAGCGACAATTTCTTCGCGGCACTCAACTCTGCTGTATTCAGCGACGGGTCCTTCGTGTACGTGCCGAAGGGTGTGCGCTGCCCGATGGAGCTGTCCACGTATTTCCGGATCAATGCGGCCGACACAGGGCAATTCGAGCGCACGCTGATCATCGCCGATGAAGGTGCGTATGTAAGCTACCTGGAGGGATGTACGGCACCGAAGCGATCGACGAACCAACTGCACGCTGCCGTGGTGGAGTTGATCGCGCTGGAGAACTCGACGATCAAGTACTCGACGGTGCAGAACTGGTACGCCGGTGACGAGGAGGGGAGGGGCGGCATCTACAACTTTGTGACCAAGCGCGGCAAAGCGTTAGGCAGGAACTCGAAGATTTCCTGGACTCAGGTCGAAACCGGCTCGGCGATCACCTGGAAGTACCCGAGCGTGATCCTGCAAGGTGACAACACAGTCGGCGAGTTTTACTCCGTGGCCGTGGTCAACAACCGCCAGCAGGCCGATACGGGGACGAAGATGATCCACATCGGCAAGGACACAAAGTCGACGATCGTGTCCAAGGGGATTTCGGCGGGCCGCGGGAACAACTCGTACCGCGGTCGCGTGCAAGTGCTGCCCAAGGCGCAGCGCGCCCGGAACTACACGCAGTGCGACTCGATGCTAATCGGGAATCGCTGCGGCGCGCACACGTTTCCGTATATCGAAGTACAGAACAATTCATCGATCGTCGAGCACGAAGCGTCGACATCGAAGATCGGGGAGGACCAGATCTTCTATCTGCGGCAGCGCGGCCTAACGGCTGAGAATGCCGTGTCGATGATCGTGGCCGGTTTCTGCAAGGAAGTTTTCAAGGAATTGCCGATGGAGTTCGCGCTCGAGGCGCAGCAACTGCTCGGCATCACGCTCGAAGGGAGCGTGGGTTAACAGCGGGCCAAGATCGACGGCCCACGAACAAGGAACTTTCAGGAATGGCGCTCTTAGAGATAAAGGATCTATCCGCAAGCGCAGGCGGCAAAGAAATCCTGCGCGGCATCACCCTGTCGCTCGGCCTCGGTGAAGTACACGCGATCATGGGGCCTAACGGTTCGGGGAAGAGCACATTGGCACAGGTGCTCGCCGGACATCCTGCGTACGAGGTTACCGGGGGTTCGGTGACTTACGACGGACGCGACCTTTTGGAGATGGATCCGGAGATTCGCGCTCAGGCCGGTGTTTTCCTGGCGTTCCAGTATCCGGTGGAGATCCCCGGGGTGACGAACGCGTACTTCATGCGCTCCGCATACAATGAGATCCGCAAGTCCAGAGGTCTCGAAGAAGTAGATCCGCTGGATTTCCTGGAGGTTATGGAGCAGAAGCTGGAGTACGTCGATCTCGACACGAGCATGTTGAACCGCTCGGTCAACGCTGGGTTCTCCGGTGGCGAAAAGAAGCGCAACGAGATCCTGCAGCTCGCCGTGCTCGAGCCTCGGCTTGCGATCCTGGACGAAACCGATTCCGGTCTCGACATCGACGCGTTGCGCACCGTAGCCGACGGTGTGAACAAGATGCGCAGCCGGGACCGCTCGTTCATGATCGTGACGCATTATCAGCGTCTGCTCAACTACATCGTTCCGGACTACGTGCATGTGCTGGCTAACGGTCGGATCGTGAAGTCGGGAGGGAAGGAGCTGGCACTGGAGCTGGAAGACAAAGGATATGATTGGCTCAGCGAGCCGGTGGGTGCGCGGGCGTGAGCACGGCGTACCGCGACCACCTTGCGGCCCTGGCCGGGCGCGGCTCCGCGGCACGTCCGGCGTGGCTGGCGGCGCGCCGCCGCGAGGCGTTGGAGCTATTCGAGTCGTTAGGCTTCCCCACGACCAAGAACGAGGACTGGCACTACACGTCACTGGCCTCGCTGGCCGGCGCGGCCTTCGACCCCATGGCTGCGGCGACCGGCTCGCTCGGCGCTGACGCGGTGGCCGCGTACTCGTTCGGCAGCTCTGCGCCCAACGTCGTGTTCGTGAACGGAAGGTACTCCGCGGCACTCTCGTCGATTCAAGCGTTACCCGAAGGCGTTCGTGTCTTGCGCTTGGCCGGCGCGGCACTCGAGGAGCCGACGTTGCTGGAGCGCTACCTCACGCGCTTCGCGTCGCTGGAGCACGCGCTGACGGCGCTCAACACGGCGTTCCTGCACGACGGCGTTCTGTTGCACGTGGCGGCAGGGACGCGCTCGACGGTTCCGCTGCATGTGCTGCACATCAACGACACGGCCGCGGCGGGCGGTGTCACGCATCCGCGGACGCTCGTCGTAATCGAGCCTAACGCGAAGGCGCGCGTGCTCGAACAGTACGTAGGGCCAAGCGGCACGGAATACTTCACCAACGCCGTGAGCGAGGTGGCCGTGGCCGACGGCGCCACACTCGATCACTACTTGCTGCAGCGCGAGGGCGACGCAGCGTTTCATGTCGGCACTGTCGAAGTGCGCCAGGGGCGCGACTCGCACTACAACTCCTTCGCGTTCTCCACGGGGGGAGCGCTGTCGCGCACGAATATCTACACTGTGTTGGACGGCGAAGGTTGCGGCTGCACGCTCAACGGCCTGTACATGCTCGATGGCCGTCAGCACGGCGACCATCAGACGCGCATCGAGCACGTCCAGCCCAATTGCTTCAGCCGCGAGCTGTACAAGGGGATTCTGGACGACGAGTCGCACGGCGTGTTCAACGGCAAGGTGTACGTGCACCCGCAGGCACAGAAGACTGACGGCAAGCAGACAAACAACACGCTGCTGCTGTCCGAGAGAGCGAAGATCGACACCAAGCCGCAACTGGAGATCTTCGCGGACGACGTGAAGTGCACGCACGGCGCCACGGTGGGACGCATCGACGAACTGGCGCTTTACTATATGAAGAGCCGCGGCATCTCACACGAGTCGGCGCGCAAGCTGCTCACGTATGCCTTCGCCGCCGAAGCGCTGGAGACAATCGAGCTGGAGGCGCTGCGCGACGGGCTGGAGCGCCTGACGCTGGAGCGGTATGCGGGCGCGGAAGCGCTTGCCTAACGTGACGAGGTCGCTATGACGTATGAAGCCGCGGCGCCCACAGCGCTGCCGATTCCGACTCGGGTACATGACGTTGTGCCGCAAGCATGGGACGTGCAGCGTGTCCGCGCCGATTTCCCCATCCTGAGCGAGCTCGCGCACGACCGTGCGCTGGTGTATCTCGACAATGCGGCGACCAGCCAGAAGCCGCGCGCCGTGATCGAGGCTGTGAGTGAGTACTACGAGAAGTCGAACGGCAACGTGCACAGAGGCGTGCACTGGATGAGCGAGCGCGCAACGGCGCTTTACGAGGGGACGCGCGAAAAGGCGCGCGCGTACTTCAACGCGAGGTCGCCGCGCGAAGTAGTGTACACACGCGGGACGACGGAAGCGATCAACCTCGTGGCCCACTCGTACGGCCGCGCCTTCGTGCGCGAGGGCGACGAGATCGTCATCTCGGAGCTGGAGCACCATTCCAACATCGTGCCGTGGCAGCTCTTGTGTGAGCGCAGCGGCGCGCGTCTGCGCGTGGCCCCTGTAAACGACGCCGGTGAGCTGCTGCTCGACGCGTTCGATAAGGGCGATCTGCTGACTGAGCGCACGCGACTCGTCGCCATCGCCCACGTCTCCAACGCGTTAGGCACCGTATTGCCTGTCCGCCAGGTTGTCGAGCGCGCGCACGCGGCCGGCGCACATGTCCTGGTCGACGGCGCACAGAGCGCCCCGCATCAGCGCGTCGACGTGCAGGCGTTGGGCTGCGACTTCTACGTCTGCTCGGGCCATAAGATGTACGGGCCGACAGGGGTTGGTCTGCTCATAGGCCGCGAGGAGCTGCTCGCGGCCATGCCACCCTGGCAAGGCGGCGGCGACATGATCGAGACTGTCAGTTTCGCGAAGACTACCTACGCCGCTCCGCCCGCGCGCTTCGAGGCGGGGACCCCCGACATCGCCGCTGCCGCGGGGCTCGGTGCTGCAATCGACTACCTGAACGGTGTCGATTTCGCCGCGTTAGCGGCCCACGAGCGGGATCTGCAGCTCTACGCCTCGGAACGGGTAGCGCAGGTCCCAGGCGTTAGGCTCGTCGGCACGGCACGGGAGAAGGAGGCCGTCGTCAGTTTCGTGATGGCCGGCATCCATCCGCACGACATAGCCAGCGTGCTCGACTTCCAGGGCGTGGCCGTGCGGGCAGGCCATCATTGCACTCAGCCGCTCATGCAGCGACTCGGCGTGCACGCGACGGCACGCGCGTCGTTCGCGATGTACAACACGCGCGGCGAGGTGGATGCGCTCGTGGCGGGACTTGCCGAGGTCAGGCAAGTCTTCGGTGCGAGGGGTTAGGCTTCGGGGTTGGTACCCGTTAGGTACTCCGACTCTAGCCGCTTCCAAGCAGCATCCATCATGACATCCCAGCTCGACTCTCTCTACCAAGAAGTCATACTCGACCACAACCGGAGCCCCCGCAACTTCCGGGTAATGGCCGACGCCACTCGCGCCGTGCATGGCCGCAATCCGCTGTGCGGCGATGAAGTGACTGTCTGGGTAAAGATGCAGGATGACGTGATCGAAGATGTGAGCTTCGGCGGGCGCGGCTGCGCCATCTCCAAGGCGTCAGCGTCGATGATGACAGGCGCCGTGAAGGGGAAGACCCGCGCAGAGGCACGCGACATTTTCGATCGCTTTCACGCGCTCATTACGACACGCAGCGAGGCCGGCCAGCAGGAAGACCTCAAGACGTTAGGCAGGCTCGTCGCGCTCGGCGGCGTGCGCCGATTCCCGACAAGAGTGAAGTGCGCCAGCCTGGCGTGGCACGCCTTGAGAAACGCCGTCGAAGGCGGCGCCGCAGATGTGTCGACCGATGAGCCGGCTCACAGCTCCGGACCGTAAGCTCCCCGCCTTCTCCCCCTCGAGCGCATCTCTGCTTGTTCATTGATGCTTGTGCGTTAGAAGATCTCGAATCCGGGGTCCCCCTGGGCGTTGTGCTCAATGACGGCCGCAGCGTCTGCCTCGTCCGCTTGGACGACGACGTTTATGCACTCGCCGACCAATGCTCCCACCAAGCCATGCCGCTGTCGGCTGGATACGTGCTCGACGCGCAACAGCGCACGAAAGCTCAAACGGCCGAGATCGAATGCGCTTGGCACGGCGCACGCTTCATTTGCAGCACTGGCGAGCCGACCCGCGGCCCCGCGCTGGACGCGGTCCCCGTGTACGAGGTCCGGATCGAGGATGGGCGTGTGCTCGTAGGGCCGCGACGCGCCCCCGCCACCGGCCGAGGTTAGACTCGCTCGAATAAACCGGTATCGAGAAGCGCGTCCGCGTCCTGCGGATCGACAAGCGCTCCTTCGTGCGGCCGGAACTCGTAAGGCGCCGACGTTACAGGCCCGCGGAGGAAGAGCCCATGCGGACGTGCGTAACGGATGCGAACTCGGATGCGCGGATCGTCGCGCGAATAATCGAATGCCACCATCATGCCGTCGCCCTCACTGCGCTCGATCTCGAGCGTACGCTCGGCTCGAACTCCGAACGACCGCGCCACTCGGCAGCCGCACGGAGTCCGGGCGAGTCGAGGACCGCGACGCGTCGAGGATCCCGCAATGCGTCAGACCGATCGCTCGAGAAGAACCCGGCGCGGCGGAGTGCCACTTCCGGGAGCCATTCCCACCCGGCCAAGCATGCACATTCTGCGGCGCTCATACCGAGCAGCTCTTGCGCCTGATTGCCGAGATCGCTCCAGACACTCGATCCGGATCGCGTCGCTGCATCGACCAGGCTGCCTAACAACTGCCAATCGCTCGCGTCCCATCTGCCTAACAGCCCTAGCTGCGAGCGGATCGTCCACGGGAGCCGCAACGCCTCCGCGCGAGTTATGTACGACCTCGAGAAGAGATCGATAAGCGTCCGCCGCAGTGCCGGGAGCTTGGTGCGTGTAACGATCCAGTCGGCCAGATCTCCAGCGGACGGACGCGCACGAGCGGCGACAGCCTCAAGAAGCTGGCGCGTTGCCCCCGCGCCGTCGTCCAGCGAGAAGATCACCGTGACGCGCGCCGTGCGACGTATATGGCGCACATCCCAACGGTCACGCGCGATTACGCAGACGGGACACCACAGCGCCGAGTCGGTGATGGGCTTGAGTTGGGCAGACGTGGGCCGGTCTTCGACGCAATCGACCAGCAGCACGGCGCCGAGGTCGGGGGGGGCAGCCCCCGTATTGCGTCGCGCCGCGGCGTATGGCGGCTCCAGAACCATAGAAAGCAAGGAATCACTCATAGAGCGCAGGATAGAAATGCCACCCAAGTCTGTACACTCGGGGAACCACTAGGTCCGGACATCAGGACCGGATCGTTACAGTCTTGGTGGCTGAGAGATGTCGTCAGTTGACGTCCCCATATCGCCTGCGCGCGGATCCTTGGCGTCCGTCGGAGGGCTGCCCTGGGAGCCGTCGGAGCCAGTGACCGGCCGGTCTCCGCTTGCAGCCTGTTGGAGTAGCATCGCGTAGCGCAGCATCCCGACCTCATTGGTGACGCCGAGCACGCGCCGGACCGATGCACGGTGGAATTCAACTGTGCGGTAGCTCACGCCGATCGCTTCGGCAATCTCTTGTGAGGTCTTGCCGCCTCCGACCATGAGCAGGATCTGCTTCTGGCGCGGCGTTAGGCGACTCAGAGGAGGCCGGTCGGCAACCGAGCCCTCGCTGAAGGAGCGTCGCGGGACTTTGGGTGAGATGAAGCGCTTCCCTTGCATGACCTGTTCGATCGCGTCGTTCAGGTCGGCGGAGGAGGATTCCTTGGGAACGAAACCGTGTGCGCCGGCCGCGATCGCTGCGTCGGCCATCGCACGATCCACGTGCATTGTGACAATTACAACCTTCAACTTGGGGAACGACCTAACGAGCTGAGGTAGCAGATCCAGTCCATTGCGGTGCGGCATGGAAAGGTCGAGGAGCAGCAGGTCCGGCGCTTTCGCCGCCACGGCGTCGGGAACCTCTCGGCCGTCCTGTACGACGCCGACCACTTCGCACGTGGGACGCAGGATGGCACTCAGTCCCTGGCCCATGAGCGGATGATCGTCCGCGATGAGGACCCGTGTGCGGCGCGGGATCATGTGCCGCTCGCGGGTTGCAATGGTAGTGCAACGCGAACAACCGTTCCGCGTCCCGGGCGCGACTGCACCTCGAACCTCCCGCCGGCGTAACGAGCGCGCTCTGACATGCTGTGGATCCCCAGTCCGCGATTGGGCCTTGGGTCCGTGGGGTCGAAGCCTCGGCCCTCATCTGTAATTGTCATTACAAGACTACCGTTGCTCTGCGCCACGGAAATGCGCGCACCGTTCGCGTCTGCATGCTTCTCGGCGTTGCGGAGTGCTTCCTGCGCGATGCGATACATGATCAGTGCACTGTCTCTCGGGACCGGTGCTGTGAGGAGTGCGGGTGCGTCCACGGCGACTTGGAAGCCTGACGCCCGGTGGATGTCGGCGGCTAAGGAATGGAGAGCGGGTACGAGGCCCGCGTGCTCGACAATCGACGGATGTAGGCGATGAGCGACCTTTCGGAGCATGCCGCCAAGGTCGCTCAGTTCTTCGCGCAATGCTGTGATGCGTTGCCTCGAAAGGTCGTGCTTTGCGTCGCTTACTGCGGCCCCATCGTGGGGGGCGGTCCACTCGTCTAGCTCGTGCTGGAGCATGGCCACGCGCTGCAAGGCATCGTCATGCACTTCGCGGGCTACCCAGGCGCGCTCTTCTTCCTGGGCCTCGAGCATCTTCCTGGCATGTTCGCGGTGGAGCGAAACTATGCGCCGCTGATAGAAGACCAGGGCCGCGCCGAGCGCGAAGAGGATGACACCTAACGCGAGCGCCGAGGCGACGTAAATCT
>JBQTJS010000027.1:0-2223 GCA_052386875.1 Gemmatimonadaceae bacterium | reverse complement strand
CTGCGCGGCACCTTGTCCGTCTCCCCTGCATTTCCCTGATAGCAGCAGCCGGCGTCCTCGCTGCCTGCAGCGAACGCCCGACGCAGCCGGACACGCGCATGTTGCAGAGCCCGCTCCTGCTCAGCGTCTCGCAGGATTCTACCCCCAGCCAGCTCGCCGTAGCCCAGGCGGTTCCCGGTTTCGGCGGCTACTTCCTCGACGGCACCGGACGCCCGACGGTCTACCTCCTCGATCCGGCGCAGCGGCCGGCCGCGGAACAGGCACTGGCCGCGTTCCTCGCCGAGCGCGGTTTCAGCGCGGCCGACCTGCAGGTCAGGCAGGGGACGTTCGCCTACACGCAGCTGGACAGCTGGTACCGCAGCGGCCGGAAAGACGCCTTCAACGTCGCCGGAATAGTCCTGGGGGACGTTGACGAGGGGCGCAACCAGCTGCGCTTCGGCGTTACAGATGCCACGGCGGCGTTAGGCGTGCGCAACGCGCTCACGCTGCTCGGTGTACCTGCAGCGGCGTTCGTCATCGAGCAGCGCGCGCCGTTCCGCACGCTCGCCACACTGCGCGATCGCGTACGCCCGCTCATGGGCGGCCTGCAGATCAACTTCTTCGCGACGCCGCCGGGCGTGGCGCCTGTGACTCTCCTCTGCACGTTAGGCTTCAACGTGGAGCGCTACGGCGTACGCGGCTTCATAACCAACTCGCACTGCAGCAACGTCGAAGGGGGTGAGGAGACGCCCACCGACTATTATCAGAACCGGCAACGCAACGGCGCGGCCGACTTCATCGGCCGGGAGCTGGACGACCCGCATTGGACGAGCCAGCTCAATCTCGACTGCCCGCCGCCGTTCGCGTGCCGTTACAGCGATGCCGCACTGGCCGCGTACGATCCGGCCGCCACGGTCTCCTTCGGCCGCATCGCCAGACCGGATGAGATCACGACGTCACTCGCCGATACGCTGCATACCATCGCCGGCGAGTTCACGATCAAGGGAGAGCAGGCAGATCCGGTACAGGGCGAGGCGGCGAATAAAGTCGGCCGTACGACGGGCTGGACGACGGGGACGACGACGGGCACGTGCGTCGATGTCTTGGCGTTAGGCACGACACACATCAGGCTCTGCCAGGCCATCGTCAACGGCATCGTCGACGGCGGCGACAGCGGTTCCAACGTCTTCCGCCGCAAGGGCGGCGGCTCCAACGTGCTGCTCCTGGGCGTGTTGTGGGGCGGCAGTGTCGACGAAGCGAATCCGGAATGGGTGCACAGCCCGCTTTCGGGGATCGAACGGGACTTGGGGCCGTTGAAGACCCACTAACTCCGGCTCAAGAGGGCGCAGGAGACTCGCGGCTGCGGGATGTGGCAATGTCACACATCATCGCTCCCGCGAGCCTCCTGCGGCCGGCGACTCGCGGCCAGTCTCCATGGCGTCATGGGAATCTCCGTCACATCCACGCCTAACGCATCTGCCACAGCGTTGGCGATGGCAGGCGCGGTCGGGATGATCGGCGGCTCTGCCAGCCCGCGCGCCCCCACATGGTTCGCCCGCTCGTCCACGCTCTGCACACACCACGCATCGATTGCCGGCACGTCGGCCATGGTCGGGATCTTGTAATCGTGCGCGGTGGGATTGAGCGGGAACGCGGAAGCCGCGTCCAGCACTCGCTCTTCGAACAACGCGTAACCCAGGCCCTGAAGGATGCCGCCCTCCAACTGGCTCTCGGCGAGGGTAGGGTTGATGACGCGACCGACATCGTGCGCGGCCACGATACGGAGGACGCGCACCTGGCACGTCTCCGGGTCCACCTCCACTTCGGCGAACTGGGCACCGAAGCTCATGATCGCCAGCCCCTGCTCGTTAGGTGCGCGCGTCCCGTTACCTGTAATCATCACGTTGCCGAGTCGCTTCATCAGCTCCGCGAAGGTCACGCTGCGAGCGCCATCGCGCGTTCTGATGCATGAGCCGCGAGCCTGCAGGTCGTCCGCAGGGCACTCCAGAAACTGGGCCGCTGCCTCCAGCAGCTTCGCTCCGGCCTCGACAGCCGCCATGCGCACGGCCGGTCCGGCCGACGGCGTCGTCATGGAGCCCCAGGAGTTGCCGGCGTATGGTGTGCGCTCGGTGTCGCCCAGTACAACGCGGACATGGTTCAGCGCCGCGCCTAACGACTCCGCCGCGATCTGACCGAGCACAGTCCGCGCTCCGGTCCCCAGGTCCTGCGTCCCGCAAAGGACCT
>JBQTJS010000026.1:0-2392 GCA_052386875.1 Gemmatimonadaceae bacterium | reverse complement strand
CGCGCCGCGCCGCGCAGCACATCGATCACGTTGCGATAATATGCCTCGTGCCCGAAGCCGTACACGTTAGGCGGATTCGTCGCCGCCTGCTCCAGGCGCTTGTCATCGTCATCGTAGTCCGCGAACTGCCAGTGCTCCACCTTGTTCACCGCCGTCCCGCCGATCTTCACTGCCCCCTTCTCACCGAGGATCGTGAGCGACCCCTCCATGTTCCGCGGATACGTAAGCATGGTCACTTCCATGACGCCTAACGCCCCTGAGCGGAACTTGAGCAGCGCCACCCCGGTATCCTCCGCCTCGATCTTGCGCGCCAGCGTCGCCGTCCTGGCCATCACAGATTCCACCGGACCCACCAACCACTGAATGAGATCCACGTAGTGCGACGCCTGATTCATGAAAGCGCCCCCGTCGAACTCCCACGTGCCGCGCCACGGCGCCTGATCGTAATACTCCTGCGGCCGCGTCCAGCGCACCGTGGTGTTGGCGAGGTATATCCGCCCGAAGCGCTCACGATCGACAGCGCGCTTCAGCAGCTGGACGGCGGGATTCAGGCGATTCTGCTTCACGACGAAAAGCCTAACGCCGGCGTCATCGCACGCCTGCACCAGCTCGTCGGCCGCCGAGAGCGCTATCGCCATAGGCTTCTCGCACACGACATGCTTCCCGCAGCGCGCTGCCATTATCCCATGCTGCGGATGCATCCCCGACGGCGTGCAGATCGCCACCAGGTCGCCGGGCGCCTCGGCCAGCATCTTCTCGTACGACGTGTAGAAGGGCACCCCCTGTGCCTCGCCCGCCGCCTGCGCGCGCTCGGGGAGAACGTCACACACCGCCGTTAGGCGCATCCCGCTGACGCGCGCCAGCGCCTCGAAGTGCGTCTGCGCAATGCGGCCGCAGCCCACCAGCGCTACACCGTATACGCTCTCCCCGCGGCCGCTCACGACCCCCCCTCCGGCACAAGTCTCCCGTTCTGCAGAGCATAGACGCGCCCGCACGCGCCGCAGACAAGGCGTCCGCTGTCCAGCGCCGCCGGGAGCCGCACGCCGCAGCGACACATCCAGCCGATCTGCCGCGCAGGCACGCCGGCAACCAGCGCGTACGGCTTCACGTCGCGCGTGACCCCGGCGCCGGCGCCGACGAACGCGTACTCGCCTAACGTGACCCCGCAGACGATCGTTGCGTTCGCTCCGATGGACGCCCCGCGCCGCACGAGCGTCTTCATGAACTCGCTGCGGCGCGGCACCTCGCTGCGTGGATTGATCACGTTGGTGAACACCATGGACGGCCCGCAAAACACTTCATCCTCCAGCTCGACCCCTTCATAGACCGACACGTTGTTCTGAATCTTGCAGTTGTCGCCGATCCGCGTGCCGCCCATCACGACGACATTCTGGCCCAGATTGCAACGCCGGCCGATGACAGCTCCGCTCATCACATGGCAGAAGTGCCATATCTTCGTGTCTTCGCCGACGACAGCACCGTCATCGACGTAGCTCGACTCATGCACGAATGGCTTGCTCATACGCGTCAGTGCGATTCCTGCGCAACCGCCGCCAACTCCGCGTGCCAGTCCTGCAGCGCCTTTACCGCGGGCCGCCGTGAGCGCAGCGAGAGGATACCGTCGGATGCGGCGCGTGCCGCCGAAAGAGTCGTCGTATAGGAGATGCGGCTGGAGATGGCCGTCTGCCGCATGGAGTAGTCGTCGGCCTGAGCATGCTTGCCTAACGGCGTGTTGATGAGCAACTGCACGTCGCCGTTGAGCATCAGATCGGTCACGTTCGGCCGGCCTTCGTGGATCTTACGCACGAGCTTGGCGGGAATCGCGCGCGCGCGCAGGTAGCGCGCCGTTCCCTCGGTGGCGTACAGAGTGAAACCCATCTCATGGAAACGCCCCGCGATCGGAACCAGTCCGGCCTTGTCCGAGTCGTTCACCGACACAAAGATCGCTCCCTCGATAGGCAGCCGGTTGTCCGCTGCCAGCTGCGCCTTGGCGAATGCCGCGCCGAACGAGTTGGCGATACCCATAACCTCGCCCGTGGAGCGCATCTCGGGACCGAGCACCGGATCGAACTCGCGGAACTTGTTGAAGGGAAAGACAGCCTCCTTCACCGAGACGAACCCCGGCTGTACCTCCTCCGTGTAGCCGAGATCCGCGAGCGTTTCGCCGAGCATCACGCGCGCCGCGTAAGATGCCAGCGGCACGCCGACAGCCTTGGATACGAAGGGGATCGTGCGGCTGGCGCGCGGATTCACCTCGAGGACGTGCACGACGCCGTACTTGACGGCGAACTGCACGTTGATGAGCCCGACGACGCCTAACGCCTTCGCCAGAGCGATCGTGTCGGCCTTCATCGTGGCGATCGCGTCTTCGCTGATGAGATACGGCGGCAGC
>JBQTJS010000025.1:0-12988 GCA_052386875.1 Gemmatimonadaceae bacterium | reverse complement strand
GGGCGCGTAACGAACGAAAGCGGCGCACCGGTCGCGTTCGCAGGCGTCTTCCTGGAAGGGATGGCGATCGGCGCACAAACACGCGAGAACGGTAACTACTCGATAGTCGTGCCGGCCGCTCGGGCCCGCGGACAAGGGGCAACGCTCAGCGTGCGCGCGATCGGCTACAAGGCCGCGAGCGCCCGCATCACGTTGTCCGGTTCGATCACTCAGAACTTCACGCTCGTCGTGAATCCGCTGCGACTCGGAGAGGTCGTTGTGACTGGCGCCGGCACGCAGTCCAACGTAGAGAAGCTCGGCGTCACGATCAGCACGGTGAAGGGAGAGGAGATTTCGAAAGCGAACGAGCTGAACGTCGTTCAGTCACTCGCGGCGAAAGCGCCGGGTGTCGTCGTCACGGCTTCGTCGGGCGAGCCGGGGGCCTCGAGCTTCATTCAGATCCGCGGTCAAAAGTCGATCGAAGGGACGTCGCAACCGATCTTCGTCGTCGACGGGGTGCCGCTGGATAACTCGACGATCGTAACGACGTTCTCGACCGCGGGGACGGCGGCTCCGAACCGGGCGATGGACCTCAACCCTAACGACATCGAGTCGGTCGAGATCCTCAAAGGCGCGGCGGCGGCGGCGATTTACGGTGCGCGCGCCGGAGCCGGCGTTGTGCTCATCACCACGAAACGCGGCCGCTCGGGTGAGCCGCGCTGGAACCTGCGCTCGAGCATCTCGATCGACGAGGTGAATCGCGACTATCCCCTGCAGCGCAAGTTCGGCCAGGGGAGCGGCGGCAGAGCGGCGGTGTGCGCGCGTCCCGGTTGCTACCTGACCGGCGCGTCCTTCGGCCCTGAGCTGCCGGCGGGAACCAAGACCTACAATCACTTCATGGAGATGTTCGAGACGGGGACAGTGTTCGACAACACACTGAGCGTCTCGGGGGGCGGCGAGCGCACGTCGTTCTACGCCTCGTTAGGCCACGTGAAGAACGAAGGCATTATCGTCGGCTCCAACGACTCGTACGACCGCACGACGGCGCTGGTCAAGGGCGATGTGGCCCTGAACGACCGCCTGCGCGTGGGTGCGACAGTCAACTACACGGACTCGCGCGGCTCCTTCATTCAGAAAGGCTCCAACCTTTCCGGTCTGCTGCTGGCTGCGCTGCGCACGTCGCCCGAATTCAACAACCTGCCGTATCGCGACAGCGTGACAGGCCTGCACAAGTCCTACCGCTATCCGCGCCCGACAGCGACGTCGCTGTATGCCAGCCGCACGTACGACAATCCGTTCTTCATCGTCAACGAGATCAAGAACACGAGCGATGTGGGCCGTTCGTTCGGCAACATCAACGTCGACTACAATCCGCTGAACTGGCTGCAGGTCAAGTACTCGTTAGGTGCCGACTACAGCTCCGATGCACGCATCGAAGGCCTGCCGCCGTCGAACTCCTCTGATCCGATCGGAGTCATCGACCGCGCCAATTACACAATCCTCCAGGTCGACCACAACCTCATCGCGACCGCTCAGCATACGTTCTCGCAGTGGCTCAGCGGGTCGCTCACCGCGGGCCAGAACCTCAACAGCCGCAAGTACGAGCAGTTGCAGGTGAACGGCCGCGGCTTCATCGCACCTGACCTGTTCCAACTCGCCAACACGGTCTCCAGCAACCTCCTCCCGCTCGACTTCGAGTCGCTCGTGCACCTCGAGTCGTACTTCGGCGAAGGGAAGCTGGATCTGTGGAATCAGCTTTTCCTGACAGCCGGCGTGCGCAACGACGCGTCGTCCACGTTCGGTCCCAGCGTGCGCCACAACTGGTTCCCTAAGGCGAGCGCTGCCTGGGAATTCACGCGCGCGTTAGGCAAGACGCAGGGGACCGGGATGCTCAGCTACGGCAAGCTGCGGCTCGCATTTGGACAGACAGGCCGCGAGCCGGCTCCATACCAGATCTTCGGCGGCTTCGTCAGCGGCACAACCGGCGACGGCTGGACCAATGGCCTCAAGATCTCACAAGCCGGACAGGCGGGCCTCGTGCTCGATGGATCGAAGGGGCAGGACCGTCTCAAGCCGGAGCGCAACAGTGAACTGGAGTACGGTGTCGACTTCGGCTTCTTCGATTCGAAAGTCGATCTGGGAGTGACGTACTATGACGCCAAGTCGACCGACGTCATCCTCGGCCTCCCTGTACCGCCATCCACCGGGTTCTTCGATCAGGTTAGCAACGCGGCTGAAATCAGCAACAAGGGGTGGGAGGTTGCGCTCAACGTACGGCCGCTGACGACGAACCGATTCGAGTGGACAGTCGGCGGAATGTGGTCGCGCAACCGGAACCTCGTCGCCAGCCTGCGCGGTGCCGATCAGTTTTACCTGGGCGGCGGCTTCGTTAGCGGCATCAAGGAAGGGTTCCCGCACGGGATCATCCTCGACTGGGATTTCGCCCGCTGCCGTTACGGCCAGGAGTCAAACGACGTCGAAGGTGTCGACATCAACGCTGCCTGCCGCGCGGCAAACGCGCCGGACGGGGCTATGTACATCGGTGCCGATGGCTTCCCACTCTTCGATCCTGAGCAGCGCCCGGTTGGCGATCCCAATCCCGACTGGACTGCGAGCCTGACTAGCAACCTTACGGTCTACCGCAACCTGCGCTTCTCCGCGTTGCTCGATATGCGCAAAGGGGGCGATATCTGGAACGGAACCAAAGGCGCGCTGTTCAACTTCGGTGCGCACAGGGACACCGAGATCCGCGGTCAGCAGCGGACCTTCGGTAAGGATTGGCTCCCTGGCCCCGTGACCGGCCCCGGCGCCGGGAAGGCTGTCACACTCACGCAGCAGAGCTGGTTCCAGAACCTCGGCTCCGGCTTCGTCGGTCCGGCGTCACAGTTCGTCGAAGACGCCGGATTCATCAAGCTGCGCGAGGTGTCAGTGAGCTACATGATCGACCAACCATGGGTACGTCGCTCGGGCTTCTCGACGATCGACCTGCGGCTCTCGGGTCGTAACCTCTGGCTGGACACGGACTACACGGGGATCGATCCCGAAACCAATCTCGGCGGAGCGACGCCGTCGCGCGGAAATGAGTACTTCAACAATCCGCAGGCACGCAGCTGGGTCATCACTGTCGGCCTGAACCGCTAACCACGAGGACCTAACGATTATGTTACGCAGATTCCGGGTTCCGCTCGTGGCTCTGACGGCGCTGCCCCTCGCGGGTTGCTCCGACTTCCTGAGCGGCGACAAGCTTGATAGCGATCCGAACACGCCCGTGTCGGCACAGGCCGCACAGCTGCTCATCGGCTCGCAAGTCAATTCGTACTACATCCTCAGCGGCCACGGCGCGCGCGTCCTGGCCATGTGGATGCAACAGATGGCCGGCACGGACCGGCAGTATATCGGTTACGATCAGTATTCCGTAACCGAAGGTCTCTTCGCCGAGTTTTCCTCGGCGTACACCGGCGGCGGCCGCGCGGATCTAAAGGCCATTCAGGCCGAGGCCGTGAGGACCAACAACAAGACGTTAGGCGGGATCGCCAAGGTGTGGGAAGCGCTCATCATGAGCTTCGTCGCCGACTTCTACGGCGACATCCCCTTCACGGAAGCCAACGATCCCAAGTTCCCGACGCCCAAGCTGGACAAGCAGCTCGACGTATATGCGAAGCTGCAAACGCTGCTCGACGGGGCCATCGCAGACCTGGGCGCCAATCAGGGCGAGGTCGGCGGCCTGGATCTCTCGTTAGGTGGCAGTCCGGCAGCGTGGGCCCGCGTCGCTCGCACCCTCAAGGCGCGGCTCTACATGCACACGGCCGAGGTCAATAGCGGCGCCTATGCGCTCGCCCTGGCGCAGGCGCAGCAGGGGATCAGCGCGCCGAGCGGCGACCTCAACACGTACCACAGCCCGGCGTCAGGCGAAGAGAACATCTGGTGGCAGTTTATCGCACGCGATCGCGACAGCTACATGCGGCCGGGGAAGTTCCTCGTCGACCTCATGAACGCGCGCGGCGATCCGCGGCGTGCCGAGTACTTCACCCGCAATGCCGCCGGGAACTTCAACGGGGCTGCGCCGGGCGAAGGGCTCGACGAAGCCATCCACTCGAACCTCGGACCGGGGAGGCTGCTTCCTGACTTCCCGCAACCGCTCGTTACGTGGGCGGAGAATCAATCGATCATTGCGGAGGCGGCGTATCGCGGTGGCAATACAGCGCTGGCGCTCACGACATTGAACGCTCTGCGCGCATCGTTCGGCCTCCCCCCCGTAGCGGCGGCCGGCATCGCGCTCCTCCGGGCGATCCTGGACGAGAAGTACATCGCCCTCTTCCAGAGTTACGAGGTTTTCAACGACTGGAAGCGCACGTGTTATCCAAATCTCAGACCGTCGAGCCAGGCGTTCGGCGGCAACATCCCGGCTCGCTTCACGTATCCAGTGGCCGAACGGACGGCGAACTCGGAGAACATTCCTGTTCCAGGGTCTCAGCCGAGGCGCAACCAGAATGACCCGGTGAATGCCACCTCGATCGACGGCTCGGCATGCATCGGACAGAAGAGCTAGGAAGGAGACGCAGGTAGTCCCAGAGCCCGGTCGGCCCTCTCCGACCGGGCTTTTCACATGTGGGTTGCGCTCCTACGTTGAAAAGGGTTGACTCGACACAGGCATATGTACCCGAAATTGGTCCGGACCCGGCAGGCGATCTTGTGTCTTTGTCTCGCGCTCGCGACAAGCGCGTGCTACCGGCTGGTGCCAATCGACGCGGCAGTGCCGCCCGACGGGAAACAGATCAGCCTCGAGTTAACTGATGCGGGGGCCGTGCTGCTGGCGCCGTCGCTGGGAGCGCAGCTCGAGGCTGTCAACGGGCGCGTAGCAATGGCATCTGACACTGCCATATCGCTCGGGGTGACCTCTACGCGGCACCGGAACGGCCGCGAGTCGCTCTGGAGCGGCGAGCGCGTGAGTGTGCCGCTGACGGCGGTGGCGCGGATGCAGGAGCGGCGGCTGGACAAGCAGCGCTCGTGGCTGGCTTCGGGGCTGGCGGTTGCCGGCGTGCTGCTCCTGGGTGCAGCATTCGGTGTAACCGGGACCGGCCTGGACGGATTGTTCGGCGGCAGGGGCGGAGGATCGAGGCAGTAGATCGTGGCGCCGACACCGAGCGTTTCGACAACGAGAACTTTCCAATCCTTATGCGCCTGAGCTGCCTGCTGCCGATCGCGTTTTTTTTGATGGCGGCCTGCTACAACTACCAGCCGATCAGCTCGGGAGTTGCACCGCTCGGCTCCGAGTTTCGAGCGCATCTAACGACGGACGGGAGCGCGCGCCTAACGCCGGTACTGGGTGCTCAGGTAGCAGCTGTGGAGGGGCGCGTCATGGGGACGAGCGATACGGCATACGTGATCTCCGTCAGCGCGACCAGGAATCAGGCGCGGGTCCAGACGTTTTGGACGGGCGAGTCTGTCACGCTTCCCCGCTCGACTATTCAGCAGCTCGAGGCGCGTTCGTTGAACCGGCGGAAGACCTGGCTGGTGGTAGGTTTGGGGCTCGTGGGCGGCTTTTTCACGGCTAAGATTTTCGATCTGTTCGAGGGGTCGGCGGAGGGAGGTCCCGGAGGGGGCGGCGGAGGACCGCCAACGTAACCGATCTAGTTTTTCACTCCCTGCTCTTTGGGAAAAAGCGGGCCTGCTTTGGCGACGTGCCAGCCCGTGGTGTCGAGAGCGTCGAGCGTGGCGAACTGCTGCGCGTGGACGTCGCCGGGGCCGCCCAGTTGCTGCCAGAGAGCCGCTGACTTGGCGGGCATGTACGGTGCGAGCAGCACGCAGTGGCGCGCGATGTGCCTAACGAGGCTGCCGAGCGTCGTTTCCAGCGCGGAGCGCTGCGCCGGGTCTTTGGCGGCCTTCCAAGGGGCCTGCCTGTCGACGAACTCGTTCCCGGCCGCCACGCTGCGCCACACGTGCTGCAACCCCTCGTGCAGCAAGTAGCCGCGGCTTCCGCCTAACGCGTCGTGGTAGTCTGAGCGCAGCGCGCGGTCGCCTCGGTCGAGGTCGCTCGGCGGGGCGGCGGGAACGCTGCCGCCGCAGTAGCGTTCCACCATGGCGATAGTACGGCTCGCCAGGTTCCCCCAGGCGTTGGCCAGATCGGCGTTGTAGCGCTCCTCGAAGCGCTCCCATGTGAAGCCGCCGTCGCCGTCAAAGGGGACCTCGCGCATGAGGAAGTAGCGCAAGGCGTCGGCGCCGAAGCGCTCCACAGCGTCCGCCAGCTCGATCTTCACACCGGCGGATTTGCTCAAACGCTCGCCGCCGAAGGACACGAAGCCGTGTGCCCAAACCTGCTCGGGGAGGGCCAGTCCGGCCGACTCGAGCATCGCCGGCCAGACGACGCAGTGCAGCCGCGTTATGTCTTTGCCGACAACGTGCAATTGCGCGGGCCAGCGCGTGTCGTACCCCGGCTCGGGATAGCCGGTCGCGGTCAAATAGTTAGGCAGCGCGTCGAACCAGACCCATGTCCCTTGCCGCTCGCCGTCGAGCGACGGGAGGGGGAAGGGGATTGCCCAGGAGAGCCGCGATCGCGTAATGGAGATGTCTTCGAGCCCCTGGTTGAGCAGGCCGAGGATCTCGTTGCGGCGGCTTTCGGGCCGCAGAAAGTCGGGGCGCCCGGCAAAGAGACGCTCGAGGAACGGCTGATATCTCGTTAGGCGGAAGAACCAGTTGCGCTCGGTTGTCCAATCCAACGTACGGGTAGGGTGGATAGCGCACTTCCCATCCACGATCTCGTTCTCGCGTTTGAACAGCTCGCAGCCGACACAATACCACCCCTCGTACGTCTTCTCGTAGAAGTCGTCCGGATTGCGCGAGTGGATGCTATGGATGAGCGCTTCGACGCCGCGTTTGTGAGCGGCGTTGCTGGTGCGCACGAACTGATCGTAGGATATGCCCAGGCGCCGCCACATGGCCTCGAAGCGCACGGCGATATCGTCCACAAAGCCCTGCGGCGCGACGCCGTTCGCTGCCGCGGCCTGCGCCACCTTCTGGCCGTGCTCGTCCATTCCCATGAGGAAGTGCACGTCGCGGCCGGCGAGCCGGTGGTACCGCGCAATTACGTCGGCGCCGATCTTCTCGATCGCATGGCCGATGTGCGGATCGCCGTTCGCGTAGTCGATCGCCGTTGTCAGGTAGAACCGGCTCACGCGTTAGGTGCCCCTCCACCACTGCCTGCCGATCCTGCGGCATCGCCGGGGGCAGCCGGCGGACGGCCCCCGCCGCGGCCTTTGGGGTGCCGCCGGCCGCCGCGCCTGCCGCGCCGCCGCCGGGCATGGCCCGCATCCGGCGCCTCAGCGGGGAGCGGCCCCGAAGGCGCAGCGGCCGGCGCGGCCGCGATCACGTTAGGCGGGGCCACCGGGAGCACCCGCGCGCCGCGGTCCGCTGGCGGCCCTTCCCAGGGGAAGCGAAACGCCGGACGTTCGGCCGTATCCTGCAGCCGGAGCACCTCTTCGGACAACGTTTCAGTGGCCAGCTCCTCCTCAGCCGCGTTCTCGTCGATACCTAACGAGGACTCGTTCGCCGCTAACTCGCGGCGCAGATCGCCTAACGGCACGATGCGCGTTTCCCCTTCGCCGTTGCGCAGCGTGACACGCTCGCGGAAGATGTCGTTCGCGACGATCCTCTCCTCGCCACGCGCTGTGACTATCCAGCGCCCTTCCTTGGGAAAACGGCGGCGCTGCTGCACGTAAAACTCATGCTCATAACGCAGGCAGCACATCAGACGCCCGCACGCCCCGGAGATCTGCGTGGGATTCAAGGAAAGCCGCTGATCCTTGGCGACGCCAAGGTTGACCGGACGCAGCTCCGGGAGCCATGATGCCGAACAGTACTCCCGGCCGCAGCGCCCGACGCCGCTCAGCCGCTTGGCTTCGTCGCGCACCCCGATCTGCTTCAGCTCGATCCGCGTGCGGAACATCGCAGCCAGCTCGCGCACGAGATTCCGGAAGTCGACTCGCCTTTCCGCCGTGAAGTAAATCGTCAGCTTGCGACGATCCCAGCGCCACTCGGCATCCGAAAGCTTCATCACAAGGCTGTTCGCGCGTACACGCTCCATCGCCTTGCGGCGCGCGTCTTCGTCCTGGGCGCGGACCTGACCCAGGCGGCTAATCTCTTCGACCGTTGCCAGCCGTTTCGCGCGCTGTGTCACAGGCTCGACGCCCGGACCGTGCGAGGTGCCTGCAGCGCGTTTGGCCGCCTGATCGCCTACGGCAAACACGTGCCCCACATCCTCACCCCGGTCCGCGTCAACAACGACCGGCGACTGCACCGCGGGGGGCTCGGCACCGTCCCACAGGAAGAACTCTTTGCGATTCCCCTTGAATGCAACTTCGATGAGCATGCGGAGAATATAGCCCTTGGCCCGTTGGCCTTGCGGGGGCGGGGGTGTGAGCGGCGTTAGGAGCTAGTGGCGCCCATTTTAAGGAACTTCTCGCGCCGTCTGCGAACCAGCTTTTCAGGCTTCAGCTTGCGCAGCTCTTCGTAATGTCGAGCCAATGCTTCCTGCAGCTTGCCGGCCGACTCCTCGTAGTTCGCATGCGCTCCGCCGAGCGGTTCCGGGACGATCTCGTCGATGACACGGAGATCCTGGAGGTCTTGTGCCGTTATGCGCAGCGCGGTTGCAGCCTTTTCGCGCATCTCGGGACTCTTGCCGTCCTTCCACAGAATCGCGGCGCAACCCTCGACAGTTATGACGGAATACACAGCGTTCTCGAGCATCAGCACACGGTCGGCGACGCCTAACGCGAGCGCTCCTCCGGATCCGCCTTCGCCGATCACAGTCGCGATTATGGGCGCCTCCAGGCGGCTCATCTCGAAGAGGTTATGCGCAATCGCTTCCGCCTGCCCGCGTTCCTCCGCGCCGAGTCCGGCCCAGGCGCCGGGGGTATCGATAAAAGTGAATACAGGCACGTGAAACTTCTCCGCGAGCTTCATGAGCCGCAGCGCCTTGCGGTATCCCTCCGGGTGCGGCATCCCGAAGTTGCGCCGCAGGTTCTCTTTGGTATCGCGGCCGCGCTGGTGACCGATGACCATCACAGTCTCATCGTCCAGCCGTGCCCACCCCCCGACGATCGCTTCGTCCTCGCGATAGAGCCGGTCACCATGCAGCTCGATGAAGTCGGTGAAACAAAGTCGGACGTAGTCCAGCGTGAACGGGCGGCGGTTGCTGCGGGCCACCTGAAGCCGCTGCAGCGGCGTTAGGTTTCGATAGACCTGGCGCCGCAGGTCATCCAGCTTTTTGGCCAGAGGTGCAACTTCGTCGGCCACTGATAGCTGCTGGCTGCCGGCAAGCCGCCTCAGCTCGTCGATCTGCTTCTCGAGCTCCTGGATCGGCTTCTCGAACTCCAGAGCAGGGGTACCCGCCACGCTAGACCGCCGCTCCCGCCACCAGGGGGGCGGGTGACCCATTACCCCGTTCCAGCTTCACGCGCGTGTCGCCAAGCAGTGCACGTAGCTCTTTAAGCGCGGCGGGAGTGGGGGCCATGCTCAAGGAACGCGAACGGAAGCGGACCGCCGAGCCGAAGTCGTAGGCGTCGCTGTCGCTCCAGCGCAATTCAATGACTGCAGAGCCGGGGTGCGCCTCGATGACTTCTCGCACCCCGCGCATAAGGGCAGCACGGCGCTCGCTAGTATCGCTGTCGGCGGCTGGATCGGAATATCCGTTGGACGAGGGTGGGATGTCGATTGCGACAGTAACCTGGCCGTTCATCCGCAACTCTTCGAAGCGCTGTACAGAGTCCACAATAAAGGTGGATTGCTCCCCTCCCTGGTCGCGCCTCGAATAGCCACCCCGTAGCAGCACGGGGACGTCCGTGCGGATCTTCTCGGCGAGCACGGCCCAGCGTTCCGGGAAGATGAGCACCTCAGAAGATCCCGAAAAGTCTTCGACTGTCAATCTGGCGAACTCCGCCCCTGAGCGTTTGCTGATCTGGCGTTTGATTCCTGTGACGACAACCGCTAGCGCCATGGCGTTTTCGCTCCAGGTCCCCAGCTGGGCGACAGTATGTGTGGCGAACAGCTCCGCCTCGGTTCTGTAGGGCTCGAGCGGATGGCCCGACGTATAGAAGCCGAGGATCTCCTTTTCGCGCGTGAGGCGCTCCGGCTCGCTGTAGGCGGCAACGTTAGGTAACACGCGGGGCGCTTGGATATCGCCCGGGCCGCGCGTCTCTCCGAAAAGTGAGCCCTGGCCGCTTGCGATATCGGCTTGTTTGAGCGCTCCCTCCTGCAGCGCGGCATCGAGGGCCGCGACGTACTGCGCGCGGTGCCCGCCTAACGAATCCAGCGCTCCGGAGTGGATCAGCGCCTCGAACACGCGCTTGTTGCAGAGACGCAGATCGGCTCTCTCGCACAGGTCGAATAGCGCTGCGATCGGCCGCTCGGCGCGCGCCGTGACGATCGAGCCGATGGCAGCGTGTCCGACGTTGCGGATCGCGCCCAGCCCGAAACGGATGCGCCTGTCGCCCACAACTGTGAACTTGTAACCCGACTCGTTGACGTCCGGCGGCAGCACCTCGAGGCCCAGCTCGCGGGCCTCGTTGATGTATTTGACGACGTTGTCAGTATCGCCGATCGCCGACGTCAGCATCGCGGCCATGAACTCGGCGGGGAAGTGACACTTTAGGTAGGCGGTCTGGTACGAGAGCACCGAGTAGGCGACGGAGTGCGCTTTCGGGAAGCCGTAGCGGCCGAATGTCTCGATCTGCGAAGCGATCTCCTCGATGACGGGCCGCTTATAACCGCGTTCGACGGATTTCTCGACGAACTTGCCTAACTCTTGGCGGATCAGCTCAGCGTCTTTCTTGCCTACGGCTTTACGCAGCACGTCGGCTTCGGCGAGCGAGATCCCGGACAGCACCTGCGCGACGCGCATCACCTGTTCTTGATAGGTGATCACGCCGTAAGTCGGCTCGAGGATGGGCTGCAGCTCCGGGAGGAGATATGTGACGCGTTCTTCTCCGCGCTTGCGGCGCATGTAGACCTTGTGCATGCCGGCGTCCAGCGGTCCGGGCCGCATCAGCGCGTTCGAGGCGACCAGGTCGTCGAAGCGATCGCAGCGCATGCCGCGCAGGAGATCTGTGGCCAGCGGCGACTCGAACTGGAAGACGGCCACTGTGCGTCCGGCGCGCAGCATGCGATACGTAGCTTCGTCGTTGTGCTCGTGGCGCGAGAAGTCCGGCGCCGCGCGGCCGCGCGCTGTGACGGCCGCCAGCGTGTCATGAATGACCGTAAGAGTCGTTAGGCCGAGGAAGTCCATCTTGAGCATCCCGGCCTTCTCCAGGCAATTCATGTCGTACTGGGTGACGACGACGGTCTCTTCGTCGCTCGCGCCGTTCGCCGCCGTGGCGCCGCTGCCCTTCGATACCTGGGTGCAGATCGGGACGTAGTCGTCCAGCGGACCCGGGGCGATGACGACTCCGGCCGCGTGCACACCGGTGTGGCGCGACAGGCCTTCGAGCGCGATGGCGTAATCGAGCAGCTGCCTGTAGCGCTCGTCGTCGCCGTACAGCCGCTTGACTTCGCCGATCTGGGCGACGGCTTCTTTGACCGTTAGGCTGTAGTTAGGCTGATTCGGGATCAGCTTCGCGAGCGCGTCGGTCTCGGCGGGGGTGAAGCCCAGCACGCGGCCCACGTCCTTCACTGCCGCGCGCGACTTCAGGGTTCCGAACGTGACGATCTGGCCGACTGCGTCCTTGCCGTACTTGCCGCGTACGTATTCGATCACTTCTCCGCGCCGTTCGAAGCAGAAGTCGACGTCGATGTCGGGCATCGAGACGCGTTCGGGGTTCAGGAAGCGCTCGAAGAGCAGATCATATTCGAGCGGATCGACGTCGGTGATACGCAGCGCGTAGGCGACGAGTGAGCCGGCCGATGAGCCGCGGCCCGGACCTACGGGGATGCCGCGCTCGCGCGCAGCGGCGATGAAATCCGCGACGATCAGGAAGTATCCGGCATAGCCCGTCGTCGTGATAACATCAAGCTCGTAGTCGAGACGCTGCCGCACGTTAGGCGGCATGTCCTCGCCGAAGCGCTCTTTGGCACCGGCGTTGGCGAGGCGCACCAGCAGCTCGTTTTCGCTGGCGGTTTCGGCAGGGAGCGGGAACGACGGAACACAGAAGCGCTTGGGAAGCTCGATGTCGCAGGCGTCCGCGATGCGCAGTGTATTTTCGATGACATCGGGACGCGCGGGGAACGCTGCCGCGATCTCGGCCGCGTTCTTGAAGTAAAGCCCCCGATCGTAGCGCATGCGGTCGGGGGACTCGCGGTCCTTGCCGAGTCCGATGCAGAGGAGCACATCATGCGCATCGTGGTCGTCGGCCTTGAGGAAATGCGAGTCGTTGGTCGCGACTACAGGGAGTCCCAGGGAAGCGGCCAGCGCGAAGACGCGCTCGTTGAGGGTAGCCTGGCCCTCGGAAGCGTGCGCTTGGACTTCGAGGTAGTAGCGTTCGGGGAAGTGTTCGGCGTACCAGGCAGCGGCGGCAGCGGCGGCAGCGGCGCCCGCGGAATCGCCCAGCATCAGGTGGCGCGCGACCTCGCCGGCCATGCACGCGGACGAGACTATGAGGCCGTCGCCGTAGCGCTGGAGCAGCTCGCGGTCGATGCGCGGCCGAGTGTAGAACCCCTCGGTGAAGCCTAACGAGGACAGCTTGACCAGGTTGCGATATCCTGTCGCGTCCCGCGCCAGCAGGACCAGGTGGTAGTACGGTTTGGCCCCCGGAGCGGGACGCGTGCGCGCACGCCGGTCGCCCGGGGCCACGTAAGCTTCCATCCCGATGATAGGCTTGAGTCCGGCGCGGCGCGCTTTTTCCTGGAACTCCCAGGCCCCGTACAGGTTTCCGTGATCGGTGATGGCGAGGGCAGGTTGCTCGAACTCGCGGGCGCGTATTATGAGGTCGTCGAGGCGGTTGGCCCCGTCGAGCAGGGAGAACTCGGAATGGCAGTGCAGATGCACGAACGACATAACCTGTTGAAGATACGGGCGCCTCGG
>JBQTJS010000024.1:0-19358 GCA_052386875.1 Gemmatimonadaceae bacterium | reverse complement strand
AAGATCGCGCGCGAGCTGCTGCGCGCGTGGGAGCTTCCGTCGCTGGACAAAGGGTGGTGGCGGGTCAGCGCGAACGCTGGGGCGCAGGCGTACTCCCAGGCGCGTCGTGATCTCATGCAGCCGTTGGAGGATATCGGCGTGCAGCCGTACGTCGATGCAGGCGTCGCGGCCGGACAGGGACCGCTCGTCGCGGTTATTCGTGGAGCGCACGAGCCACGCCTGCTGGATGATCCTGACTATGGCCGCGTGGGGTTGGGTGGACCCTGGAAGGATCGCTCGCGCTTCGTCGAGGCGTACATCGCGGGGCAAGCGGGCTGGCTGGGGCTGCACTCCGGTCAGATGCAGCGCAATTGGGGGCCAGCTGGTCTCGTCGGGATCCCTATCAGCGACTACGCGTATCCGCGCACGGACGTCGCGCTCTCCCTTGGTAATCGTACGCTGCGTTACCAGATGCTGCGCGCCCCGCTGTACGACGAGGGCCTTAGTGGCCGCCGATGGTTCGCCGCGGCGCGTTTGGACTGGCGCATTCTCAATGGACTCGACGTGGCGTTGTGGGAGTCCAGCATCGTCCAGCGGCAGCGGACGAAGGGGATCGATCGACAGATCGCCAATCCATTCTTCATCGTAACGTTCGCCGAGTTGTTCGGTCTGGGAGGTGCTCGACACAACGCAATTGTCGGCGGCGACGCTACGTGGCGGCCAACGCGCCGATTGATGCTGCAGGCGCAGATCGCTGTCGACGATATGAGCAATTACGGGCCCTACCCATATCCGGACCGATACGGGCTCGGTTTGCTCGCGGCCGGTGCGGTCGGATCGAGCATGTCGTGGCGCGCGACCTATGCCATGAACTCTTCCTTGGCGTACAGCTCCCCCGATCCCAGGGCAAGCTTCACGCAGGCCGGAGTGGGGATCGGCCGCAACTTCATGGATAATGATCAGTACGCCATAAGCCTAACGATGCCTGTAAGCTCGAACTGGCTGATAACGCCCGAGGCACAACTGCTCAGGCAGGGCGAAGGGACTTTGCAGCGCCCGTGGCCGGATTCGACTGAAGCGAGATCAACCCCCGTGCTGTGGATTGGCACGCGAAGCGATACGTGGCAAATCGGTGTCGGTGTGGTTGGCTATGCGAAGGCGCCAGGCGGCGATATCAAGCTGTCGGCGCAGGCTGGAGGGCAACTGTCACGCAACGCGTTCCATGTACCGGGCAAGTCGGAAACGCGTTTTGTGGGCAGGCTGCAGCTGACATACGGCTGGCGCTTTGGAAGAGAGGACGCGGACCGAGAGGAGCCGACCGTGACTGGAACGGCGCTAGCGCGTAATCGGCCAGAGCGTTAGCGGCGAGGGACGGCTGCGCTTCCCCTCCGCCCGGGCGGGGCGCTCGCGTCAGCCCTTCCGACGCTGCGTCATTGCGGTGGGAGCGACGAGAACGGTTCGCACTAGTCGCAAGGCAACAGCCGGCACCACCAAGAAGTAAACGACCATGGCAATGGTCCCTCCACGCTCGCTGGGTAGCTGCGTCACTGCCAACCCTAACAGCGCCGCCGCCGCGTAGAGCAGGCTCACTCGCGCGTGTCCCATCCCTCCGTTGGCGAGTTGCTGATAGAGGTGGCTGCGGTGCGCTTGCGTTAGGCGTTCACCGCGTGCAGCTCGCCTTAGGAGCGTGACGGTGGCGTCGAGGAAAAGTGGGTAGAGTGGAAGGTAGGCTCTGACCAGATCGATAGGACCTTCGCGGAGGAGCAGCAAACCGCCAAGAGCCATTGCCAGGCCAAGCGCACCCGAGCCAGCGTCGCCGAGAAATATCTTGGCCGGCGCCCAGTTCCACCACAAGAAACCGGTCGCCGCCCCAACGAGTGCTATTCCAAGATCGTACGCTGCCGCGTTAGGCACGCCTGCGACAATCAAGTGCGCTCCAAAGACCAGCGCCTGCGCGCCCATAAGGCCGTCGATGCCGTCCATGAAATTCACCACGTTGATCGACGCGACGCCCCAAATGATCCACCACAGCCCTGCGGCCACTCCAATGAAAGCCGGAACTGGTGTGGGTGAGAGGGCGAGCGGCAACATGGAGGCGGCGGCGGCCATGTGCACGGAGAGTCTCGGCTTCACATCGATCGTGTGCCGATCGTCAAGCCATCCTATCCACGCCGTCAAGAGAATCCCGAAGAGCGCCGCTCCGACGCGCCACTCAGGCAATGCGCGCCCTTCTGCAACGGCGAAAGCCACGAGTATGGCGGCAACGAATCCCACGCCGCCCATCCGCGGCGTCGGACTCGTATGCGAACTCCGAGCGATAGGGTAGTCGACGATGTTGCGCCGAATTGCGTATAGCCGCACCAGGAAGACAAACACCCAGCACAGTGCTGCCGAAGTCGCAAGAGATACAACGAGGGTTGGACGCACGTGACTAAAGGGAATCGCAAGGGAAGACAGAGGCAGAGACAATCCTACCATGGCGCGGAATGGCCTGCCTAGCTCACCGGAGAGTCGGAAAGGCGCGCGAGGAGCCAAATCACCGGTAGCGCGCGTTAGGCAAGACATCAGCCCATGGGCCACGCCAGCAGGATTGGGGAGGGCTGTGCGCACCGCACCGGAGTGAAATGGCCCGAGTCGTCCCTGCCGGGAGCGTATCGCAGTCGTTCAGATCGGTCTTGACCGGGTCGACGACGGGAGCGTATCCGTTCAGTGGCACAGGTCTGGTTAAGGGACGGGCCGTGCACAGCTCGCATGCGCAGCACTCCTGTATCCTCGGTGAGGGATGAGCACGCACCCGCCCACTATCGGGCCGTTCGATCCGCCGGCCCCACTACGGAGTGACGGTTCCGCGCGGACAGGGGACTTCGAGCTTTCGACCCTCGGGCGGCGCGCGCTCGCAGTTCTCGCGGCACGCTGGCGCGTGGTCCTTCTCGCCGGTTTAGTCGCCAGTGTCGCTGTGATTGGAGGGACGCTCCTGCAGCCGCGCAGCTACACGTCGAGCGCGAGTTTTGTGCTGCAAGGCGGACGAATCAACTCACCGATTACAGGACTGGCTTCACAGTTCGGTATTCCTGTCCCTGTGACGTCACCGAGCTATTCCCTGGCATTCTATCAGGAGCTTGTTCACTCGAGGGCCGTACTCGAAAGCGTCGCGGTCGCAACCGTGTGCGACCCGTGCGAGGGCGGCAACCGGTTAGCCCTGAGCAGCATGCTCGAGCGTGACGGCGGCAGTCCGCAGCGAACCCTTGCGGCAACGACTCGCTATCTGCAGAAGGCGGTTGCGGCGGAGGCAGCTCAGCAATCGGGCATCGTTCGCATCAACGTTACCATGCCGTCGGCGCAGGTCGCCGAGCAGGTGGCCAATCTCGTTCTCGCTCAAGTGTCCCGCGTCAATTCTGAGACACGACGCGACCAGGCCGGCGCGGAGCGGCGTTTTACTGAGCAGAGCCTCGGAGAAGTGGCGGCTGATCTAAGGTCGGCTGAGCAGCGGTTGAAGGCGTTTCGCGAATCCAATCGCTTCATCGTCGTCCCCGAATTGCAGCTCCAGGAATCCCGGCTGGAGCGTGAAGTTCGGCGGTACGAGGAGATTTACATGGCTCTCGTTAGGGCCTACGAGCAGGCCAGGATCGATGAAGTGCGTGACACACCTACACTGGCAATCCTCGACACACCGTCGGTCCCCGTGGAGCCCAACAGTCGTGGGTTGCTAACGCGGAGTGTTTTCGCTTTCCTAGTTGGTAGCACGTTGGCGGCTGCACTCCTCATCTGGGCCGCACGGCGGTCATTGGGCTTAGTCCGTTCGTGATCGTCCCGTCCGTCCCGCAGCCAGGCTCCACCAGTCGGTTCCACGGACTGACCATCGGGCTGGTTGCCGGGATCGCCGCTGCCCTGAGCACGTCCCTAATCCTCGCCGCCGTCGTTGCACTCGGGCGCTCGATTCCCACGGCCGATGTAAGTGCAGACTACGTGAAGGGAGTCCTTTGGGCCGCTGCACTCGGTGCTTCGATCCTTTTCTGGCCGGTGCAGCGTGACGAGCGGAGAGTCCTCATTGCTCTCTGGGGCCTACGGTGCGCCGTCACGTTGGGATTGATGCTCTGGTACGAGGGCCACTACTCCGTATTGGACGCGTACGAGTACTTCGCGGTGTCGCAGCGCCAGCCGCTTGGCTACGAGGGCGCCTCGTGGTCCGGGACGCAGCTGGTCGAGCGATTTACCACGCTACACGCTCGGTGGTTGGTGTCTTCATACCATGCCATGAAAGTGTCGATGTCGATGATGGGGTTGATCGCCACCTATCTCTTTTATCGCGCAGCCACGGTAGCTACCGGAAGACGGCGACTGTCCGTTCTCGTGGGCTTGTCGTGCATACCGTCGATCCTATTCTGGTCATCCATCCTGGGGAAGGATCCCATCGTTGTTCTCGGCATTGCGGCGTACTCGTTAGGCACAGTGATATGGCTGCGACAACGGCGTCTTCGCGGATTGGTGGTGGCACTGGCCGGCGTGCTGCTCGTCAGTGCCGTTCGTCTATGGCTCGCGCCCGTGCTCTTGCTTCCGATGCTCGTCGTCGCCGCCTGGGATCTTCCCGGCGTCACGCGGCGCTTGCTGTTCATCGCCGCAGGGGGCGCAGCTCTGGCGGCAGCTCTCACGCTGCTCCGCGACTATTTCGCGCTCAGTGTGATCTCTGAGGCCGTCGAGGTGCTCGCCCAGAGTTCCCAGGCTTGGGCGGGCGGCGGCTCAGGACAACAGCTCGGCGCTGATCTGACCGATCCAGTCCAGCTCATCAAGTTCCTGCCGGTGGGCATCTTCACGGCTCTCTTTCGGCCCGTCCCGGGTGAGGTGATGAACGCATTTGGGCTGCTAGCCGGGCTGGAGAATCTCGCTGTGTTGGCTCTCCTCATCGTCGCTCTGTGGCGCATGCGGGGGCGCACGCTGAAGGATCCTATAGTTGTATGGGCACTGCTGCTTGTGCTGCTCTGGGCGGCTGTCTACGCACCCGTTTCGTATCAGAACCTTGGCACGGCCGCGCGTTTTCGCCTGCAAGTACTTCCGCTACTCGTGCTGCTGCTGGCCCATTTAGGGCGCCTCGGGCAACCAGGTACGCGTGTTACGCCAGCGCCCACGGCGTAGAGCGCACGTCGACGACGTCAGGATCCGCGTTCGCTGCCATTGACGAGTTCTTGATACAGCTGCACGTACTGATCTGCGACGACATCGATCCGAAAGTGCTCCTCGATACGGCGGCGTGCGCGGCGTCCCAGATTGCCGCGCCCAGCGTCGCCTAACGCTAGCAGCTCCCGCCACGCTGAGACCAGTGCGTCGACGTCGCCCGGCGGAATAATGCGCCCCGTATCGCCGACCACCCGAGCGCAATCGCCGACATCAGTGGCCACGCACGGCACGCCCGATGACATGGCTTCTCCCAACACGTTCGGGAACGACTCGTACAGCGAGGCGCTGGTGTAGATGTCCAACGCGGTGAACAATGGAGGCATTTCCATTCGCCGACCGAGTGCGTGAAGGCGGTCGCCTAGCGCGCGCGCGCGTATGTGCTGGGTCAGCTCCGGATTGTCTCGCGCAGCCCCGTCGCCGATCAGAACGAATTGCACTTTTGGATGCTCGCGGGCGAGTATACCGGCCGCCTCTAAGAACGTCGAATGTCCCTTGGACGGGTGATACCGGCCAACAAGTCCGATCAATACGGCGTCGTTAGGCACTCCGAGCTCAGCTCGCACACTGTGCCGCGTCACGGCATCCGGTCGAAACCGCTGCGTGTCGAAGCCATTCGGAATGACGCGAAAGAGCCGCTGCGGATATCCCATCGCGGTATGTACGCGGCGCGCATGTTCCGAGTTCGTGACGATGGAACGGCAGATCGCGCTGGCCACACGACCGGAGACTCGGGCCAGCGCTAACGTCGACAGCTTTTCACTGCCCCGCTGCAGGTTAGCGGCGCGGAGATTCCAGACGACAGGAGGCCGTCCAGCGGCTACCGCGGCAAGTCCACCAAGCAGATTCGCATGATACATCCAAGTCTGCACCACTTCGATCTTTGCTCGCCGCATAATTGCGGCGAGGCGAGCGATCGCTCTGGGCGAAGGGATCCCGGAACGCATCCCCAGAGCATTTACCGTAACGCCGCGGTCCGACAGAACGGGACCGATTGTCCCTAGTGTCGTTAGGCTGACTACGTGGTTGTGGAGCTGTCCTCCTTCGGTGTGCTCTACAAGCTTGAGCAACATCATTTCGGAGCCACCGGTCTCGAGGCCGGTGATTACGTGCAGGCAGTGCATCGCCAGCGGAGGACAATTGGTGAGAGCGCGCTAGCAAAGCGAGGCGTAAACAGGCGGTCGGCGCCGTCAGCTTCGTGCAGCTGACCGATCATTGGCTGCGAAGCCCTGCAGCCTCCACCCTTGCAGCTCCGACTCCGAGGTCTCTGCGGAAGAGGAATTGAACGAGCAGGCCAACTTCGTGACCGCGCAGCAAGCGAATCACAAGCGCCAACACGGCCGTTCCGCTGAGTGCGCTAAGTAACAGCAGACTCGCTGTTACCGCGGTGCTCGATCCACCGGCGTTAGGTGGCTGGCCCAGAATGCGAAAAGTCGCGTGGCTGGCAGCAGCGGCGGCGACGCCGGCAACCAGGATGCGAACCACTATGGGCACCGCGCGTGCGCGCTTCAGGCCAGGGATCTTCCTGGTGAGAACCGCAAAGTAGATCGTTGCATTCACCAGATAAGCCGCTGTTTGAGCCGCGCCGAGCCCAGCGACGCCTAACGGCATGAAAAGGGGGACCGAAAGGACGAACACCACCAACGTAATGACCCATGTGACAGCTGGGGCTCGCAGTTCACCCGTGGCACAGAGCGTTCGCATGGCGATGTTGCTGACACTCATGCCAACCAGCCCGACGGCCAGGGCCTGCAGCGTTGTCGCAGTGGAGTGCGCGTCTTGCGCGGTGAACGCGCCTCGTTGCAACAGGAGCGTTACGAGCGGGTCCGCGAGGCCGATCATGAGCGCTGCCGTGAGCGCAGCACCGAGCGTAACCACCGTCATAGAGTCGGTGAACAGCTGGTTGAAGGAGTGCGGAGTGGCTCTGTGAGTCAGCTCTGCAAGCCGCGGCAGCAGAACGGTCGCCAAAGGCATGACGACCAACGCCAACGGAACAGAAAGGAACTGCATCGCGTACCCAAGCGCCGCCGCGCTGCCAGTTCCCATGGTCGTTGCCCACATACGCAGTATGACTGGCAGCATCAGTGAGCATGCAAACGCGATCGCAACCGGAAGCAATCCTGGCGTCATCGCCCGGAGGTCTTGCGCTGCCGTGTGGAGAAGTCTCGGCGCTAACCTGGGGGCAATACCGAGGGCAATAACGCAGACAACTTGGAGGGCGAGTGAAATCGCGGCACCAACAGCGAAACCGGAGACGAGCCAGAACGGAGCGGAGTCCCGTGGTGCATACAACACTGAGAGGATGCTGCCGAGGTAAGGGAGCATTGGCGCCAACGCTGTGCTCCAAAAGCGCTCGCGAGATTGCAGCAGGACTCCAAGGAGCAGCGCCGCGCTGTACAAAGCGAACCCTGCTGATGCGATCGGAAGTAGCTCATCGACTATACGGCTTGTGGTCTGCGATCCCGGGGCGAGAATGCCTCCCAGGTGCGGCGCCGCCAACGATATGATCATTGCTGCGGCGGCGACCAGCAGTGCACCGATCGCGTTCAGCAGCAACGCGACGTCGAAAGCGGCCGCGTCGCCCTTCGTGACGCGCGTGCGCACGATCGCCGGGAGCATCGCGAATGTAACGACGCCAATGAGCATCTCGGAGAGAAAGAACACGAACCCGACAACGACGAAGTACGCGTCGGCATCGACGCTCGCTCCCAGCTTCGCTGCGATCACGACCTGTAGCGCGAAGCTCACGAGGGCCCGGACGGCCGTTAGCAGTGAGATTGCGTAGACCGCCCTCCGATTCATGGCTGTTGGAGCTCGGGTTTACTTCCCATCGGAACGAGTACTCCTCACCATTCTGGTCTGCGAAACCATCTCACGGTTATAATCGCAGCACGAGTGGCCGTACGGCTTCCACGGGATGCACCGCAAAGATTCCGCAATCTACGAATCGTACGAGCGATCAGGTTACGGCGGATACGCGAATCCGATCGCATCTTCCGAAACGTGGGCGCAATACGCCACGAATCACACGCGCTACCTTCCGGCAGAGCGATCGGCGACAATCCTCGATGTGGGCTGTGGCGCGGGACACTTTTTATCGTGGCTTCGCGCGTCGGGCTACGTGAGCGCGCGTGGTGTTGACCTCAGCGAGAATGCAGTGCGTTACTGCGTGCAGCAGGGTCTCGCAGCCGAGCACGTGCAGGATGTGCGCGAGTACTTAGACGCCTGCCCACAGACATTTGATCTGGTCACGATGAACGACGTCATCGAGCATTTCATTTACGACGACGTGGTTGACATTCTCCGATTGTGCCGAGGCTCATTGCGTCCTGCAGGCCACCTCCTCGTCAAAACAATCAACATGGCGAACCGGGGGGGATTGTATCTCCGTTATGCTGATTTCACGCATCGAGTGGGATTCACCGAGACTTCGCTTCGACAGGTCCTGCTCGCAGCCGGCTTTCAGACCGTGAGCGTTGAACCATACCGCGTACCGAGCGGTGGCATACGTCGGAGCGTATGGCGCATCGCTGGGCGCGTTTTGCACCAGTTCCGTAGGGCGAAGCTTTTCGTCGACCTCGGCGCGGACACGCCTCGGATTCTGAGCAAGACGTTGTTCGCAGTTGCGAACACATGAACGCAACTTCGGATCTCGTTATTTATGCAGATCCTGCGTTTCAGAGCAGTGCTGGAATCGAGCGATACACCGCGGAACTGATTCGCGGCATTCATCGGAGCGACCTCAGGGAGCGCGTCGTGTTTCTCACGTCGCGCCCGGAATGGAAGAGGGCGATCGTGGGGCTCGCTGACGAGCCGACGACGACGCGGCCGCTGCGTGGCCTGGCGGCGCCTCCACGTGTTGTCACCACTCGGCTGCCGGCGCGCGCGCTGCGCTACAGCTGGTCGCTCGCCGGCATGCCGCGCATCGAGCACCTCGTCGGCGGTAAGGTTGGGATGGTGCACGCACCCGCGAGCGTTTGCCTGCCGACACTGCGAGCGCCGCAGCTCACCACGGTCCACGATGTCTTTTCGACGAAGCTGCCTGCGCTGCTATCGCTCCGTCAGCGCTTGGTTCTCACTCGGCACCTCGAGCGGGCAGCAATCAAGCGCAGCGCTCACGTCATTGCGGACTCCGAGAGTACTCGCCGCGACGTGATGGAGCTGTTTGGACTCCCGGCTGAGCGCATCACTGTGGTCCCGCTCGGGATTGACCACGCCGCCTTTCGACCTGTGGTTGATGAGGGATCTCTCGCGGCGATACGGAACGTCTACGGCTGCGGAGATCGATTCGTGCTCTACGTCGGTTCGCTTTACTCGCGCAAGGTCGGCCGGTTGTTGGAGGCGTTCGCCAGCGCGGTTCAGTTAGCTCGCGATCCAGAGTGTCAACTCGTGCTGGTCGGCGGTCGCCCGGAGGCGTCAGCGCGCGCGCTGTCGCTTGGGGAGCAGGTGCGAGCTCTACAGCTCAAGAACCGCGTCATTATCACTGGCACCGTGCCTGCCGGTCACATTCCCGTCTTGATGAGCGCCGCAACCGCCTTCGCGTACGTCTCCTTTTATGAAGGTTTCGGGCTGCCACCCCTGGAAGCTATGGCGTGCGGTGCTCCGGTCGTCGCCTCGAACGTTTCATCGATTCCAGAGGTTGTAGGCGATGGCGGTTGGCTGGTCAGCCCGCACGATGCCGACGAGATCGCGTGGGCGCTCGGAACGTTGCTAACCGACGCGGACCGGCGTGCTGAACTCCGCAAGCGCGCTTTGCGACAGGCGGCCAGGTTCTCGTGGGAGCGTACGATCCAGTCCACGCTTGAAACGTATCGACGCGTGCTTTCCGAATAGGGCAACCAGAGGTTTGTCGCGTGAACACCGTGCCAAAGTGCGCGTAACCACCGAGTTTTCCATTGATGGTGTGCGCGAGCGGTGTGGGACGATTCGCAGGTCATTGAACGGCGGCGACACGTGAGCGTGTGACGAACCTCGATGCGGCGACGATTGCTGGTTTCGGAGACGAATGGTCGCGATTCGATCAAAGCGCGCTGTCCGATGAAGAGCGTCGGCGCATATTCGAGGATTACTTCGCTGTTTTTCCGTGGGAGCGGGTAGGCGCCAGTTCTGTGGGTGCGGATGTCGGCTGCGGAAGCGGGCGGTGGGCGCTTTTAATGGCGCCTAAAGTGGGTCTCCTGCACTGCGTGGATCCCAGCGACGCGATCGACATAGCGGCAAAGAATTGCGGCGCTCTACGCAACGTGCAATTCCACAAAGCAGCCGCTGATAACTTACCGTTCGAAGATGGTACTTTGGACTTTGCCTACTCGTTAGGTGTGCTTCATCACGTTCCTGATACGGCGGCCGCAATCCGAGCCGTTTCCAGGAAACTCAAACGTGGTGCGCCGTTTCTCCTGTATCTCTATTACGCGTTCGATAATCGGCCCGCTTGGTATAGATGGGTGTGGCGTGTAAGTGATTTAATGCGCCGCGCCGTGTCGCGACTTCCGCCGACTTTGCGGTACGTCATCTCACAACTCATTGCGGCGACTGTGTACTGGCCACTAGCGCGACTTGCGAAGGCGGCAGATCGCCAAGGCTTGCTCGGAGCGAGCTTCCCGCTCGCTGCCTATCGAGACAAATCGTTCTACACAATGAGAACCGACGCACTCGACCGTTTCGGGACTCGGCTTGAGCGTCGCTTCAGCAGACGCGAAATAGAGGTCATGTTGAGAGCTGCCGGCTGCGGCCAAATCCGGTTTTCCGAGCGGGCTCCGTTCTGGTGTGCCGTAGGCATCAAGGAGTAGCGAAGACCAATGTGTGGATTCGCGGGATGCCTAACTACGAACAATGTGAGCCACGAGGCGCTTTGTGGCATGATCACGGCGCTCCGTCACCGCGGTCCCGATGATGAAGGTGTTTGGTCCGATCCAGACCACGGCGTTGGGCTCGCTCACGCGCGGCTCTCTATAGTCGACGTTTCGACAGCAGGCCATCAACCGATGATATCTCACAGTGGCCGCTACGCAATCACGTACAATGGCGAGGCATACAATCATTTAGTCCTCCGCTCCGAGCTGGAACACGAACGACGTGCGCCGCAATGGCGCGGCCATTCGGATACGGAAACGCTACTCGCCGGGTTCGACGCATGGGGTATTGAGCCGACAGTACGCAAAACCGTCGGCATGTTCGCGTTTGCCGTTTGGGACCGGGACGAACACACCTTAACCCTTGCGCGCGACAGGGTCGGCGAAAAACCGCTCTATTATGGGTGGCAGCGCGACACGTTTCTCTTCGGATCGGAGCTCAAGGCTCTCAAAGCGCATCCGGCCTTTGCCGCCGAGATCGATCGCGACGCGCTGACTCTTCTACTGCGTCATAATTACATACCGGCTCCGTACTCGATCTATCGCGGGATCCATAAGCTGCTGCCGGGCTCGTTGCTGACAGTGTCGTTAGGCCGCCGGGACGCTCAGCCGACACGTTATTGGGACGTTAGGCAGGTCGTCGCCGATGGTCTCGCGCGCCCGTTCCCGGGCACGGCCGACGATGCTGCCGTCGAGCTCGAGCGAACGCTGCGCGATGCGGTGAAAGGACAGCTGATGTCCGACGTGCCCCTTGGTGCCTTCCTCTCCGGCGGAGTCGATTCCTCCACGATCGTCGCATTGATGCAGCGAGAGTCCACGCGGCCAGTGCGGACGTTCACCATCGGCTTTCGCGAAACTGGCTACGATGAAGCGGAACCGGCGCGCGCGGTCGCGCGACATTTGGGTACTGATCATACGGAACTCTACATAACGCCACAGCAGGCCCTCGACGTCATTCCGCGGCTGCCCTCGCTGTACTCTGAGCCGTTCGCCGACTCATCGCAGATTCCGACTTTTCTCGTTAGCCAACTCGCCCGGCAACACGTGACTGTGGCGCTCTCCGGCGACGCAGGCGACGAGCTCTTCGCCGGATACAATCGTTATGCACTAACCAAACGATTGTGGCGGGTTCTCTCGCGCACGCCCGCTGCATTACGCGCAACGATGGCGCGCGGAATCACACGTTTGTCCGCCGCCCGATGGAACCGCCTCCTTGATCCACTGCAACAGTTTTTCCCCTCCGGGCTGGCGCAAGCCAACGTTGGCGACAAGATGATCAAGGGCGCGAACGTCATGTCAGCGAGCAGCACGGCCGAGTTGTATCGATTACTCGTGAGCCACTGGGCACAGCCCGCGGCCGTTGTGATCGACGCCGTCGAACCGGTCACGATGCTGATCGATCCAACGGCACGGCCGCAAACGGAGAACTTCGTGCAGGAGATGATGGCGCTCGACCTCCTGACATATTTGCCTGACGACATTCTCGTGAAGGTGGATCGTGCGGCGATGGGCGTCAGCCTGGAAACTCGCGTCCCCCTGCTGGATCACCGCCTCGTAGAGTTTGCGTGGCGCTTGCCGCTGGATTACAAACTTCGCAACGGCACGAGCAAGTGGCTCCTGCGTCAGCTGCTCGACAAATATGTGCCGCGTGAACTGATCGAGCGCCCGAAAATGGGCTTCGCAATACCACTGGACTCGTGGCTGCGAGGCCCTTTGCGCGATTGGGCCGAGGAGTTGTTAGGCGAAACGCGCCTGCGTCAGGGCGGCTATTTCCACGCGGCTCCGATTCGGCAAAAATGGACTGAGCACCTTTCTGGAACGCGCAATTGGCAGTACCACTTGTGGGACATCCTGATGGTGCAGGCGTGGCTCGCCGAACAATGAAGGCCAAGCACCTGGTTTTCTTCGTCACCGAGGACTGGTACTTCGTCTCGCACCGACTGCCCCTCGCGATTGCCGCGAAGGATGCCGGCATGTCGGTCAGCGTCATAACGAGAGTGCGCGATCACAGCGCGCAAATCAAAGACGCGGGCTTGCGATTGATACCATTCGAGCACTCGCGAGGCGGCACCAACCCCGTAACAGACAGTGCGACCCTGCTGCGGCTCATTACGCTCTATCGCCGCGTGAAGCCTGACATCGCACATCACGTCGCGATGAAGCCGGTGCTGTATGGCAGCATCGCGGCGCAGTTCGCCGGCAAGCCGCGTTTGATCAACGCGCTCGCCGGCATGGGTTGGTTGTTCACATCGAAGGGAGGTTTCGCGCGGGCGATGCGGCCCGTCGTTCGCGCCGCGCTGAAGCGCGTACTGCGATCGGGTACTGCCCTGGTGCAAAACCCAGACGACGAGCGTATCCTTGCTGAGTTGGGTGTGCCTAACGAGCAGCTACGGCGCATCGCCGGTTCCGGCGTCGATTTACAACAGTTCCGACCGCATCCGGAGCCGAATGGAGTGCCCCTCGTTGTCTTACCGGCGCGACTACTCTGGAACAAAGGCGTCGGGGAGTTTGTCGCGGCCGCACGCATTCTCGCTAGGCAAGGGATAGCGGTGCGCTGCGTTCTCGCCGGTGAACCGGATCCGCAGAACCCGGCTTCGGTGTCCAGTAGCCAGATTCAGAACTGGATAGGCGAAGGCATAGTTGAATATCGCGGCATGGTCACTGACATGCCTAACTTGCTGGCATCTTGCCACATCGTCTGCCTGCCGTCGTACCGTGAAGGGCTGCCCAAGTCTCTCACTGAAGCCGCAGCCGCAGGACGTGCCGTCGTGACGACGGATGTCCCAGGCTGCCGCGAAGCGGTAACCGACGGTGTTACTGGATTGCTGGTACCACCTAACGATGCCAACGCTGTCGCTGCAGCGATTGCCCGTCTCATCCGCGAGCCAGACGTGCGGCGTCAAATGGGAGCCCAGGGTCGCCTGCTGGCGGAACAGAAGTTCGGTTCCGAATCGGTCATTCGGCAAACCCTCGCCCTGTACGAAGAGGCTGCGACCTGAGAGTTCTGGTGACAGGGGCGGCGGGATTCGTCGGCAGCGCGCTGATTACGCGTCTCATTGCCAGCGGGACCCATACGGTGCGCGCTGTCGTGCGCAGCGAATCGCGTGCGCTCCCGCCTAACATCGAGCGCGCGGTGCGAGATGTCGGACCGCAAACGGACTGGGTGCCGGTAGTACGCGGCATAGATACGGTTGTTCACCTCGCCGCACGTGTCCACAAAATGCGCGACACTGCGTCCGATCCGCTCGCCGAGTTTCGTTACGTGAACACCAGCGGCACGCTGAATCTCGCGCGGCATGCGGTAGCCGCAAACGTTAGGCGATTCGTCTTCCTGAGTTCCATCAAGGTGAACGGCGAAACCGGTTCCTTTCGAGAAGCCGACGCGGCGGCACCAGCAGATGCTTACGGGCTCAGCAAGTACGAAGCAGAGCAGGGCCTGAAAGCGATCGCCGCGGAAACCGGAATGGCCGCGGTCATCATCCGCTCACCATTGGTATATGGACCTGGCGTCCAAGCGAACCTTCGAGCGCTCATGCGTGCGATTGCGTTAGGCATCCCGCTGCCACTCGGCGCTGTTGACAACCGGCGCAGTCTTGTCGCTCTGGATAACCTGGTCGACTTGATCGTCACCTGCATGGAGCATCCGGCCGCGGCGAACGAGACATTCTTCGTGAGCGACGGAGAAGATCTGTCAACACCTCAACTTATCCGGCGACTCGCGCGCGCCATGGGAAGGCCGGCGCGGCTGATTCCCGTACCACCCGCAGCCCTAACGATCGGCGCGACATTGCTTGGCAAAAGCGCTGTGGCACAGCGTCTCCTGGGCTCGCTGCAGGTGGACATCTCCAAGACACGCCAGTTGCTTGGGTGGTCGCCCCCAGTGAACGTCGATGAAGGGCTAACGCGCGCTGTTGCGTCCCGCTGACCGAACTACTGAAACGACGACGCGCGCCTTCAGTGAATAAGGACGGGCGTCCCGACCGGCACGTTGTCGTACAGCCACTCGATATCCTCGTGCCGCACGCGAATACAGCCGTGCGAGCTTGCCTGCCCAATGCTCGCCTCATTGGACGTGCCGTGAATCAGGTAGCCTCCACCCAGATCGAGAGCGAAGTCGCCTAACGACTCCGTCACACGGCGGTTCAATGTGCCGACCGGAGGAATAAACACCGTACGATCGAAGACGAGGTGCTCGTCGGTGGGAAGCATCGCGAACTGCCGACCCGGATAGATGATACCGACGACCGAATCACGAATCACAAGTTTGGCGCCCGTTCGCAGCGACACCCCTTTCGCCGCGAGCCGCGCCAGGCGCAGCCCGTAGTTGTACGCGGTCTCCGCGTAGTGCCAGTCGGGAGGCGTCCACACCGGATTCTCGGTCTTGCGCAGCACGCGCCGCGTTCCGCGTGGTGTTCGAAAGCGCCACAACCGCCCCGCGAACGCGAGGCGCAGTCCAGTGGCTACGCCGACCGGCGCTCGAAACACTGTGTCTCGACCTGCCACAGCCGAGAGCAGACGCTGGTTCAGGCTGACCACGAGTCGCAAGCGTGCTCCGTTGCGCACGGGGTATTGCGACGCGCGGATTGCGGCCAGCGTTCGCGACACACGGACCGGAAGCTGCAGTTGCGAGGCTGCCAACCTTCCACGGACCTCAGTTATCCGCTGAAAACGGACAGCGCGAAGCGACTGTGTCTGCGGCGCCGCCTCGCGCGCACCCGCCCCCATTGGTCGCGTAAAGTATGCGCACCCCGGAGTGCCGAGGGCGCAAGCGCTGACGACGATAAGGATGGAAGAACGGCTCATCCCGTTAGGCGTGAAGCGGTCAGACGACTCATGCCGCTCCAACGCTTCTCGCCGAGACACCGACGCCGAGCGTCAAGATCGGCCACTCGGCGAAGAGCTTGGAACGGCGACGAAGCACACCTAATGTACCCGCTCCAGCTCTACCGCAGCTGAATGCCCGCGATCAATGGGACCCAGCGAAGGCTCGACCCTGACGTACCGGGGGATGTATCGACAGATACCTGTGCAATCCCGGTCTGAACGAAGAACGAGGTTGCGCCAAGAATCTTAAGCTCGACTCCGGCACCGCCCTGGAATCCGAACTTCGTCTCGCTGCTCGTCGAACCGGCGGTCGCCGTCGAACCGAAGCGCTGACCGAGTGTCGAACCTGCCGTCAGATTCCTGAACATGTACAAGCCGCCGCCACCCATGACATAGAACGTGTTCGTCTTGGCAGCATTTATCGGAACGTTCAGCGTGAGCAGGCCGACCGCCGAGTAAAACCTCGGATCGGGGTTGCTGAACCCCTGGCTATTGCGGCCATCGAACGATTGAACGCTCCATTCTGTGCGGACGCCGATCACGGTCCCCCGCTTATGCCAGCCGATCGGTATCGACACGTTGAGCCCTGAGTTGTAACCGATATTGTCGAGCGTCCCCGTAGTAAAGTTGGCGCCGCCGCCGACTCCGATATAGAAGCCGCTGTTTCCAAAGAGGGAGCCGTGGCGGAGCCTGTAGAGACGCTGATTGACCTGCTCGATCGAATCACTCAGCGCTTCTGTGCGAGCTGTGAATTCGGTCCGCGCGGTGCTGAGCTGGCTGCGGACCATCCGCAGCGAGTCGGTCAGCGAGGCAATCAAACGGTCGGTTGCGTCTGAGCGCGCGGTGAGCGCCGCTGACACCGAATCGAGTCGTTGACGATACGCTGCCGATAGCGCCTCCAGAGAATCGATGCGTGCCCGCTCGACGGAGAGGAGCATGACATCCCCTTCTGACATTGGTCGCGTCAGGCCCTGATCCTTCCGCACCGGAATGCGCTGCTCCGCAACCGCGGTGGGGCGGCTTGTCGTGTCGGCCTGCGCTCCGGCGTCCGCAGCGACAGAGAGGGTGAGCGCGATCCCGAATCCGATCGCGCCGTGGGAGTATTTCATCGGTAACATGGTAGCACCTCGCATCCGGGAGAATGGTGCGCCTTGCGTTCGCGCAGCCACCTCAGCAATATAGTCTGTACCCACAACTAGTTAGGCGTAGCTCAAATTTCGGGCCCAAGTGTTCCACACAGGTTGGTCGGTCATTCTATACACATCGCTTGGTCGTCGGAGGCAATACTTCTCGCTTCCGTGACGCGCATGTAGGAATTGTGCGGCGCCTTGCGCGGCGGACATGCCTGTTACCGGGCGTTGGCGATTGAGGGAGATCGCTCTATTGTGTGTCTGCCTAACTAGTATCAAGTTGCATTGCGCCTGGGAACGCGCGAAATTCGCCACAGACGTTCATTGATCTACTACCGGTGGGGGGTATGCAGCTGCGGAATCGACACTTCTTAGCGCTCGATGTATCGCTACTGCTCATCTCCTGCGCGCTCGCGTACGTACTGCGCTTTGACGGCACCGGCTGGCTCCACGAACATCACCGCCATGATGCCCTCATCTATCTTGGCGCGACGATTCCGTTGCGGATTGCTCTTTTCATCGCGTTCGGTCTCTACCGCCGAGTTTGGTATCACGCGAGCATTGCCGAGCTCGAGCGTGTACTGGCGGCATGTAGCGCTGGCGTAGCAGCCTCATTTGTCATCGGCGTGGTCATTCTGCCCACGCTCGGGCTCATCCAGTTGCGAATTCCGCTATCGGTGCTGGCTCTGGATGGGCTCTTTAGTTCCGCCGCAATGGCGATTCCGCGCTTTCTGGCGCGACTCCAGGGTCATCGCCGTGCACGCGCGCTGTCGAGTCGCGGACGTCCGGTCCTCATCGTGGGCGCCGGTGAAGCAGGGCAAATGCTCGTGCGCGAGTTTCGCGGCAATCCACAGCTGGGACTCTACCCCATCGGCTTCCTCGACGACGACGCCAGCAAACGGCGCCAAGTCGTGCAGGAAGTTCCGATCATCGGGCGGCTCGCGAGCATCAACAAGATCCTCCGCACACACGAGGTGAGCGAGATCATCATCGCGATGCCCGAGGTCACCGGAAGCGTCGTTAGGGAGGTTCTTGGCTCCGCTCGCGAGGCTGGTGTTCCTGCTCGCACCGTTCCAGGGTTGGCCGACATTCTTTCCGGCCGCGTGGGCGTGCAGCCCCTGCGCAAGGTGGAAATCCAAGACCTGCTGCGTCGCCGCCCGGTCGCGAAGGCCGACGACGCGGCACTCAGTGCGTTAGCCGCGGGTCGCGCAGTGCTTGTCACGGGAGCCGGCGGTTCGATCGGGAACGAGATCTGTCGCCAGATCGCGCGACTCCACCCAGAGCGGCTAGTGCTCCTCGGGCACGGTGAGAACTCGATCTTCGAAATCCATCAGGAGCTCGCGCATCGCCATCCCGCGCTGAGCACACCGACCGTCATCGCGGACATCCGCGATCGCAAGCGCATGTCGCGGATCATGCGGGAGTATTCTCCCGATGTCGTCTTCCATGCGGCGGCGCACAAGCACGTACCACTGATGGAGTGCAATGTCGCCGAGGCGGTCGCGAACAATGTCGTCGGCACCCGACATGTCGTCGAGGCGGCGCGCGCTGCCGGTACGCGGACCCTCGTTCTTATCTCCACGGACAAAGCGGTGCGCCCAACGAGCGTGATGGGCGCGACGAAGCGAATCGCTGAGCAGATCGTGCAGCTTGCGGCTGTGGAAACAGGGCGAGAGTACATGGCCGTACGCTTTGGCAACGTACTGGGGAGCCGTGGCAGCGTCGTGCCAACATTCCTCCGACAGATAGCAGCTGGAGGGCCGGTGCTCGTTACGCATCCCGAGATGCGGCGCTACTTCATGACCATCCCGGAAGCGGTGCAACTCGTCCTTGAGGCTGGCGTGCTCGGCTACTCCGGCGAAGTCGTTATGCTCGACATGGGTGAGCCGGTGCGAATTGTGGATCTCGCGGAGGATCTCATCCGGCTTTCCGGCCTCGAGGTTGGCAGCGACATCGAGATCAAGTTCACGGGGGCACGACCGGGTGAGAAGCTACATGAAGAGATTCTCGACGGCTCGGAGCACGTCTCTCCAACCAGCGTCGACAAAGTGCTGCGCGTGCACAGTGCGCCACTACCTGACGGCGCCGCGGTCAGTATCGACAAGTTAATCCGTGCGAGTGAACGTGACGCCTCTGACGCGGACCTGCGACGGTGTTTGCACGCCTGCGTCCCCGAGTTGCTCACTCCGCGACCGGTGCCGCCATTCGAGCTCGCGCCATACCTCGTACACGTGGAAGAGAACGGGAACGCTCGTGGCAACGGTCATCGTGCACGACCAGCGATCGCACGCGACTCAGAGGCTGTCGTGAGCATCGTTCCTCGTTAGGCTCTCTACGCATCGCCCCATGGATTGCGCGCGCGCCTCGGCGTACGGAGCGCGATCGTCGCGGCTCTTGTTCGCGAGCA
>JBQTJS010000023.1:0-3016 GCA_052386875.1 Gemmatimonadaceae bacterium | reverse complement strand
TGCTCTTATAGCAGGTGCAAGGTCACGCACTACTCGTTATGCGGCCGGCTGATTTGCGACTGTCGCAGCACCCTTGGGACTGCCTCGCTCGCGCAGAACCTCGCGCGCTGCGAGCAACCCCGAAGCGAGCGGCATTCCAGGATGGCACCCGCGGCCGCAGAGATACAAGCCCCCGATTGGTGTCGCATACCGGCTGAGCGCGGGGGTCGGGCGCATGAAAAGGACCTGATCGAGCGTCAGCTCGCCATGCGTTAGGCTCCCGCCGGTCGCGCCGAAGCGCTGCTCGATATCACGCGGGGTGACTATTTGCCGATCTACGACGCGTGCACTCGTGCCGGGCAGGACATGCTCCAGTACGGCAAGCACGCGATCGCCGAGTGCGTCTCGCTGCGCGACATCCCATTCTCCTTGCACGAGGGTGTAGGGTGCCCATTGGGCGATCACGGAGACTGCAGTGCGGTTCGCGGCGCGTGCGGCGTCGATGAGCGAGGGATCGAGCGCGCCGGGGACGCGCAGCTCGAGCGCCGGCTCGTCGGACATGCGTCCATGCTTGGCGCAGTCAAAGGCGCGCTCGAGGTAGCCCATGCTCGGCGCCACGACCATGGGACCGCGAGCGATCACGGCTGCGTTCCTTGCACCTAACGGGAGCGGTCCATCCAGGACGAGATTGACTTTGGCAGTGGCGCCGCGAAACCGCACGTTGCCGATGTCGCGGGACGTATCAGGGTCGACGTGTTCGGGCTCCAGAAGGTCGAACATCGTGTGCCGCGGATCGAGGCTCGACACTATGCGCGAAGCGGCTATCTCCTCACCGTCCGCAAGCACGAGACCTTGGACGCGCTCGTCGCGCACAGCGATGCGCGATACGGCGGCCCCGCAGCGGATCGTCGCGCCGTGCGCAGCCGCGGCGCGGGCCAGCGCCTGTGCGGCCGCGGCGACACCGCCGCGTGCCGTCAAGATGCCGCCAACGGCACCTAACGGCGCGCCGACGTGATGATGCAGGAAGAGAAAAGCCGTAGCCCCTGAGCGGGGGCCTTGCAGCAGATGCAGGACGCCTCGTGCCGCGAGCAGGCCCTTGAGGCCCGCATGCTCGAACGTATCGTCCAGGAAGTCGGCCACGCTCATCGGCAGTGAGCGCAGGACGTCGAAGATCCCGTCGCGGCCTAACGCACGTGCCTTGCGGCCCAGACCGAGGAGCGCGCCCACATTAGCGGCCCCTCTCGCGAAGAGGCTAGGCGCCGGCACCTCGTACAGTGCGCGCAGGAAACTGCTGAGCTTGGCGACGCGCTCACAGAAGGGCTGCCACGCGGCGCCGTCGGCACGCGCATAACGAGAGAGCTGCTCTGCAGTGGCCGCCTGATCGGCATACAGCGACAGCACCTCTCCCCCCGGCAACAGCGCGCTGGACGTGGGATCGCCGCGCAGCAGCTCGAGCCCATGGCTGCGCAGGCCGAGGTGCGCCACCAGGCGTTCCGGCATCCAGCCAAGCTCATGGTCCACCGTATCGCAGCGCACTCCGGGGACCAGCTCCTCGGTCGCAGCGAGGCCGCCGACTTGCTCGCGCGCTTCCAGCACCAGCACGCGCAACCCGCGCTTGGCCAGGCATGCGGCGCTAGTTAGGCCTCCCAGGCCGGCGCCGATGACGACGGCGTCGTAGCGCGCGCCGCTCACGCCGGCCAGTCCCTCAGTATGCTGAGCGCGGCGAGGCGGCCCGAGGCGCCCATGATGCCGCCTCCGGGATGCGTCCCCGAGCCGCATTGATACAGCCGCTCGATCGGAGAGCTGTACTTGGCCCAGCCGGGAGCGGGCCGCAGGAAGAACAACTGATCCAGGGCCAACTCTCCCTGAAAGATGTTTCCTTCCGTTAGGCCCGTTAGGCGCTCGATATCGAGCGGCGTCAAGACCTGCCGCGCAATGATGGCACTCCTGATGTCAGGGGCGAATTGCGCCAGCGCGTCCACCACGGCGTCGCCGAACGCTTCACGCTTGTTGTCGTCCCAACCGCCGTCTATGTGATAGGGGGCGTATTGGCAGAAGATGGACATCACGTGACAGCCGGGGGGCGCCATGCCGGGATCGATCATGGAGGGGATGACGACGTCCATATAAGGCCTTCGTGAAAAGGCGCCATGCTTGGCATCGTCATATGCGGTCTCCACGTACGTGAGGCTTGGGCTGATGGAGACGGCGCCGCGCAGGTAGCGCTCGGCCGGGACCGGGACGCCGCCCCAGCGCGCAACGTTGGCGCTCTCCATGCATGTGAAATGCGGCAAGCGCGAGAGGGCGAGATTGACCTTGCCTGACGAGCCGCGTGTCTTGAAGCGCCGGATGTTGCCGAGAAACGCCGGCGGCAGCTCGGCGCTCTCCACGAGATCGAGGAACGTGCGCTTGGGGTCCAGCCCTGATACGACCACATCCGCGTAGTATTCCTCGCCCGGGCCCACGGCGACGCCGAGCGCGCGCCCCTGTCGGACAATGACGTTGGTGACAGGCGCCGCGACTTTGATATGGGCACCTAACGAGCGCGCCGCAGCTGCTATCGCCTCGCTCACGCCGCCGGTCCCGCCTTTCTGAAACCCCCAGGCGCGAAAGGCCCCGTCGATCTCGCCCATGTAATGGTGCAGCAGCACGTACGCCGAGCCGGGGGAACGCGGGCCGAGGAACGTGCCGATTATGCCGCTGGCGGCCTTGGTGGCCTTGAGCACATCGCACTCGAACCACTCGTCCAGGTAGTCCGCCGAGCTCATTGTCATGAGCTTATGCAGGGCGTGGAATTTGCGAGCGCCTAACGAACGCATATGGCCGCCGAAGCGCGCCAGCGCCAGAAGCTCGCGCGGTGACAGCGACGTAGGGTCCGGCGGCAGCATGCTCAGAATCGGCTTCACAGCATGCGCCATGTGATGCATGAGCAGAGCGAACTCGTCGTAGGCGTCCGCATCGAGCTGAGAGTGCCTGTACAGCTCGCGCCGCGACTCGTCGTGATCGCCCCAGGCGGCCAGATAGTTGCCGTTAGGCA
>JBQTJS010000022.1:0-11134 GCA_052386875.1 Gemmatimonadaceae bacterium | reverse complement strand
GCCTAACGAGTGCCAGCGAATCCGGGTTCAGCGCGACGGTGAAATCCTCTGATTCCGGAAGGGCATCGGGATTGGCTGCTGCGAACAGGCGATCGTACAGACGTACTTCGCATTCCAGAGCGTGCGGCGCCGACACCCAGTGGATCGTTCCCGGCACCTTGCGGCCGTCCGGCGCGTTGCCGCCGCGCGTTGCGGGGTCGTATGTGCAGTGCAACTCCACGATCGACCCCGCCGCGTCCTTGATGACCTCGCGGCAGGTGATGAGGTACCCGTAGCGCAGCCGTACTTCGCCCCCGGGGGCGAGCCGGAAGAACTTTTTGGGTGGATCCTCCATGAAGTCGTCCTGCTCGATGTATAGCTCGCGCGAGAAAGGGAGCCGCCTACTCCCTTCCTTGGGGACGTCGTGCGGGTAGTACGGCGCCTCGAGTTCCTCCACCTGGCCTTCGGGGTAGTTGCTGAGCACGACCTTGAGCGGTCTGACGACGCACAGCACGCGCGGCACGCGCATGTTGAGATCGTTGCGTATGGCATGCTCCAGCTTCCCCAGCTCGACGCGCGCATCGCTACGCGCCACCCCGATGTCGTCGCAGAACGCGCGGATCGACTCCGGCGTCACGCCGCGGCGCCGCAGTCCCGCTATAGTCGGCATCCGCGGATCGTCCCAGCCCAGCACGTGCCCCTCGTTCACGAGCCGCAACAGCTTGCGCTTGCTGAGCACTGTGTAGTCCAGCTCGAGACGCGCAAACTCAGTCTGCTCCGGCGGCCGCTGGAACCCGGCTTCGCGCACCAGCCAATCGTAGATCTCGCGGTTGTCCTTGAACTCGAGCGTGCATAACGAGTGAGTAACGCCTTCTATGGCGTCGGACAAACCGTGCGCGTAGTCGTACAATGGGTAAATGCACCAGGCGTCACCCCGGCGATAGTGCGGCGCGTTGCGGATCCGGATAAGGATCGGGTCGCGCATGATGAAGTTTGGGTGCGCCATGTCGACCTTGGCGCGTAACACGTGCGCGCCGTCCGGAAACGCGCCGGCTTTCATGCGCGCCAGCAGGCCGAGATTCTCCGCCGCGCTGCGCGTGCGATACGGCGACTCCGTACCGGGGACCGTGATGCTTCCGCGCCCGCTACGGATCTCCTCTTCAGTTTGCGAGTCGACGTACGCTTTGTCGCTCTGGACCAGCCTAACGGCAAACTCGTAAAGCTGCTCGAAGTAATCGCTCGCGTAGTACTCGCGCCCGTCCCAGTCGAAACCCAGCCAGCGTACATCCTCCTTGATCGCTTCCACGTACTTGATGTCTTCCGTGAACGGGTTCGTGTCGTCAAAACGCAGATTGCATACGCCGCCGAACTCCCCCGCGACGCCGAAGTTGAGGCATATCGACTTGGCGTGGCCGATATGCAGAAAACCGTTAGGCTCCGGGGGAAAGCGCGTCATCACCGGCCGTCTGAACTTCCCCACGGCCACGTCGCGCGCGACCATCTCCCGGATAAAATCCTTGCTCGTGTTCGCTTCGTCTGTCACGGAATGAGGGCGCGTTCGGTTGCGGCACAGCCTGATATGACCTCGCAAATGTTAGCAGGCCGAGCCTTCGCAGGAGCGGAAAGGTAACGGAGCGGGAGGGCCGTAAGCAGTCTCTGCAGAATCGCCCTGGAACCCAGGATCAAGGCACCGCTATTGCGGGTATGGACTCGATGAGGCGGCCAAGCGCGGGGCGCGCCGCGAATCACGCGGCAGCTCGCCTAACGAGGCCCGCGCGTCCGCGCCTCCTTCGACCCTGCATACGGAGCCATGATGAATAACTCGCTACGTACTTTCACGGCGCTGTGCGTCCCCGCATTGCTCGCGGCGACGACGCTCAGCGGCTGTGCCTCCCTTAGCCGCAAAGAGAAAGGCGCCATCATCGGCGCCGGCGCCGGCGCCGTCGTTGGTGGAGCGATCGGCAAGCACCAGGGCTCCACCGCCAAAGGCGCTATCATCGGTGCCGTTGTCGGCGGTGCCGCCGGCGCGATTATCGGACACCAGATGGATCAGCAGGCCAAAGAGCTAAAACAGAATATCCCGGGCGCCGTCGTCGAGCGTGTCGGCGAAGGGATTCAGGTGACGTTCGAGTCAGGCTTGCTGTACGACTTCGATTCGGATGTCGTCAAGCCGACCGCGCGGTCGAACCTCACAACACTGGCCAACAGCTTGGACAAGTACCCCAAATCGAACCTCCTCATCGTTGGGCACACCGACAATGTCGGCGCCGATTCGTACAACCAGGGGCTGTCCGAGCGTCGTTCGCGCTCCGCCGCGGCTTACCTGATCAGCCAGGGGGTCGTTTCCTCGCGCGTCTCGACGCTGGGGCTCGGCGAGACCGAACCCGTGGCGACCAATGACTCGGATGCAGGGCGGGCACAGAATCGCCGCGTCGAAGTGGCGATCTACGCCAGCCCGGAGCTGGTCGCGGACGCGAAACGGAAGGCGGCATCGGACTAGCCGGTTACGCGCGGGGCGTGTCTCCTCGGTAAGGCGCGCTCCGCGAATCTGCGGGGCGGCCCTCCCGCGTGGCATCATCCGCGCGGCGGATGGTCGCCCCGACAGCAAGCAGACGCCCAAGCCTTAGAGCCGGTTCCTGAAGCCTCAATAAACCGAGGGGACTCAAAAGGGGGACGGACACATCATTGATCTGGGATGCTTCGCAACTTGACAGGAAGACGATTGTGGGCTCGTTGAGCCATTATGGCTGCGGAACAGTAACGGATACGGTGCGGCCTTGAGCGGCCTGATATGAAGGGCGAAGATACATGGCTTGGCAGTTTCGCAGCGGCCATTTCATGACTTTTTCAGGAACCCGTTAGGCGGTGGATTCAATTGAGTCCGGCTCGATCCGGATCCATCCGACGCTGACACCGTCGAGGCAGCAATGCCCGCTCCGGTAGCAGTTGGCGCCAGCGTCCGGCGCAAGGACGGGATTGGCAAGGCTACTGGTCAGGCCCGCTACATCGATGACCTGGTTTTCCCGGGCATGCTTTACGGCCGCACGATCCGAACGACGATCCCGTGCGGTCGCCTAACGTCGGTCCACGTGGACGCCGCTCCGGGGGAGTTCACGCTCGTGGATTACCGGGACATACCCACCGCGCATGGCGGCCGCAATGTCGTGGCCCTTATCGAGGACGACCAACCGTGCCTCGTCGAACGCGAGATCCGCCACGTCGCCGAGCCGGTGCTGCTGCTGGCGCATGCCGATCGCGAGCGTTTGTTAGGCGCGCGCGTGGAGTTGTGCGAAGAGCCGGCGGAGCCGCTCCTCGACCCGCAACGCTCGCCGCGTGTCTTCAAGGACATCCTGATCGAGAAGGGGAAGGTCGACCGGGCTATGGCCCGCGCAGCGCACATCATCGAGGGCGTATACCGGACCGGCCATCAGGAGCACGTTTACATCGAGCCCAACGGCGTCATAGCTGTGCCGGAGGAGGATGGCGGCAGTCTAACGGTTTACGGCTCGATCCAGTGCCCGTTCTACGTGCACAGGGCGCTCGTCACGCTGTTAGGCAACGCCGTGCAGCGCGTCCGTGTTGTGCAAACGGAGACCGGCGGCGGCTTCGGCGGCAAGGAAGAGTACCCTTCCATGATCGCCTGCCACGCTGCGCTGCTGGCGCTCAAATCCGGCCGGCCGGTGAAGATCGTGTACGACCGGGAAGAGGACATGCTGGCCACGACGAAGCGGCACCCATCGATCGTGCGCCACCGCACAGGTGTGGACAGGCGCGGCCGCCTGCTCGCGATGGACGTGCATGTCCTCCTCGACGGCGGCGCCTACGTAACGTTGAGTCCGGTCGTGCTGTCGCGCGGCGCCATCCACGCGGCCGGTCCGTATCGCTGCGCCAACACACGCATCGCGGCGCAGGCCGTGTTCACTAACACGCCGCCTAACGGCGCTTTCAGAGGCTTCGGCGCGCCGCAAACGCAATTCGCGATGGAAGTACACATGGAGCGCATCGCCGAAACGTTAGGCGTAGATCCCGCTGCCCTGCGCGCCCGCAATGCCTTGCGCCCGGGTGACACCACCGCAACCGGCCAATTCCTGGGAGAGGATTGCAGCGCGCGCACCGTTCTGCGCACGGCCCTGCGCAAGTCGGGCTACCGGCGCCGCCGCGCCGCCAACGCCGGCACGGCGCGCGGCATAGGTTTGGCGCTCTACTATCACGGTTCCGGCTTCACCGGAAGCGGCGAGCTCAAGCTGGGCTCGCGCGCGGCGCTGGAGCTGACGGCAACCGGCGTGCGCATCCTGACGTCCAGCACCGAGATCGGACAGGGAACACGCACGATGCACGCCCAGATCGTCGCGGACACGTTAGGCGTCCCTTACCGCAACGTCGAAGTCGCCGGCCCCGATACGTCGCTCGTCCCCGACAGTGGGCCCACAGTCGCCTCGCGAACCTGCCTGATCGTCGGTCGCATCCTGCAACGCTGCGCTGAGGATCTGCGCGAACGGCTCGGTGACCTCGCGCCTGACGAGTACTTTCGCGCGCACGGACCCTTGCGTGTAGAGCGTCAGTATGAGCAGCCCGATTGGATCCACTGGGACGAGACGCGTTATCGCGGGGCCGCCTATGCAACCTACGCATGGGGCTGCGACGTGGCGGAGGTCGCAATCGATCCGGTCACGCATGAGGCGCGCCCGCTCAAGCTGACGGCGGTTGTGGAGATCGGGAAAGCGATCCATCCGGCGCTCGCGCGCGGGCAGGTGGAGGGCGGCACCGCGCAGGCCGTCGGCTGGGCGCTCAACGAGAATGTCGTTATGCAGGGCGGCGCGATGGCCAATGCGCAGCTTACGAACTACACGATCCCAACGACGCTCGACACACCACCGATTGACGTCGTTATCCTGGAAAACCCTTACGAGGGAGGGCCCTTCGGAGCGAAGGGACTCGGCGAGCTGCCTATCGACGGTCCGGCACCGGCCATCGTCAACGCCATCCGCAGCACGGGCGTGGACCTGCGCGCCATCCCCGCGACACCCGAGTCCATCGCCGCGGCAGCTCGGCTCCCCAATACCCTTGGACGATAGAGACCGGGCATTGGACCTGTCGTTGGACGTAAACGGCTCGCAGTGGCGGCTCTCTGTTCATCCCATGAAGCGCTTACTCGACGTGTTGCGCGAGGATTGCGCGCTGACCGGAACCAAAGAGGGGTGCGGAGAAGGGGAGTGCGGCGCGTGTACGGTCCTCGTCGACGGCGCGCCGGTGTGCGCCTGCCTGATACCGGTGTGCCAGGTCGCGCTTTGCAGCATCGTGACGATCGAAGGCCTGGGCGAGGGGCATCCCCTGCAGCAGGCGTTCATGGATGAGGTAGGTGCCCAGTGCGGCATCTGTACGCCCGGCATGATCCTGGCCGCAGTCGCGTTAGGTGCGCAGCCATCCCTCGCCCGCGTGAAGACAGGACTGGCCGGTAACTTGTGCCGCTGCACCGGCTACGAGGCGATCTATCGCGCGGTACGCCGCGCCGGCCGCACTGGCCCCGCGGACCGCGCCGCGACTCCTGCCGGCGAATGAGAACCGCCGTTTCGTCGCTGTCGCTGGTGAGTGTGCGCACGCTGCGTGAGGCCCTGGAAGCGTTAGGCAGCGACAGCGGGCTCATCCCCCTCGCCGGAGCGACCGACCTTTACGTCGCGCTCAACTTCGGGACGCTTTCCGGTACGCGCTTCCTCGACTTGTGGCCGTTGCGCCGGCTGCGTCGCATCGCCGTGCGTGAGGATATCCTCTCGATCGGAGCACTCGCCACGTACTCAGCAATCGCCAGGTCGCGCATCGTTCAAGGCTGGCTCCCCATGTTGTGCGCTGCCGCGCGAGAAGTCGGCGGCGCCCAGATCCAAAACCGAGGCACTATAGGCGGCAACATCGCCAACGCCTCGCCGGCCGCCGATACCCTCCCGGTGCTCGCCGCCGCCGACGGCCAGATAGTGCTGGCGAGCCGCTCCGGGGAGCGCCGCGTCCCGATCACGCGCTTCTATACGGGCTACCGCGCGACTGTGCGCCGGCCGGACGAGCTGATTACGGCGGTGGAGATCCCGCGCGTGGAGGGCGAGCAGTACTTCCGAAAAGTCGGCACCCGCGCGGCGCAGTCGATTGCCAAGGTTGTGATGGGAGCGGTGCGCTCGGCACAGCCGCGTGTGGCGTTAGGCAGTGTCGCGGCGACTGTCGTCCGGCTCCCGCGTACCGAAGCCGCCCTCGCCGCGCTCGCGCCCATCGACGACGCCGTACAAGTGCTCCGCGACGAGATCTCCCCGATCGACGACATCCGCTCCACTGCGGCGTATCGCCGCCTCGTTGCCGGGAACTTGCTGCGCGAGTGCTTCGCGCCGGCCGCTCGAGCCCCTTGAGCCGCTGCCACGCCCCGTGTGACTGACACGATCTTTCGCGGAGAACGGGTCGTGCTCCCCGGCGGCATGGCTCCAGCCGCCGTGGCCGTTGCCGGCGGCCGCATCCAGGACGTGCAGCCGCTGGACGCCGCCAGCGCCGTGGCACCCCATACCAATGTTGTCGATTTGAAGGACGCTGTCCTCCTCCCCGGCCTCGTCGATACGCACGTTCATGTGAACGAGCCGGGACGCACCGAGTGGGAAGGCTTCCGGACGGCGACTCGCGCGGCCGCGGCTGGCGGCGTGACGACCCTGCTGGATATGCCTCTCAATTGCATTCCGGCAACGACAACGGCTTCCGCGTTAGGCGCGAAATTGGAGGCCGCTCGCGGCCAGTGCTGCGTCGACGTGGGATTCATCGGCGGCATCGTGCCGCACAACGCCGCCGACCTCCCCGCGCTGCACGCGGCAGGGGTGCTCGCCTGGAAGGCCTTCCTCGTCGACTCCGGCGTGCGCGAATTCCCGCCCGTGGATGAAGCCGCCCTGCGCCGCGTGCTGCCTGACCTGGCGCGCTGGGACCTCCCCCTCATGGTTCACGCCGAGCTGCCGGAAGCGATCGCCGCCGCCGCCGCCGCCGGTCCGCGAGACAGCGTTAGGCGCTATGTCGACTACGCAGCCACACGGCCCGAGCGCGCTGAATGTGAGGCTGTGGACCTGTTGATCTGCTTGAGCGAGGCATCCGGCGCCCGCATCCATATCGTGCACGTTTCCAGCGCCGGAGCGGTCCGCCGCTTGCGCGACGCACGCGCGCGCGACATCCCCATCTCGGGAGAAACGTGTCCGCACTACCTCTTCTTTGCCGCCGAGTCTGTTCCTGACGACGGCACGGCGTTCAAATGCGCTCCACCTATCCGTTCCGGCGATCATCGCGAGGCGCTCTGGCGCGGGCTCCTGGACGGCGACCTGCGGCTGATTGTGAGCGATCACTCGCCCGCGCCGCCGGCTCTCAAAAGAGTGGGGACGGGAGACTGGATGGGCGCCTGGGGAGGGATCGGCTCGCTCGAACTGGGACTCCGCGCAGTGTGGACCGCCGCGCGGCGGACCGGAGAGGCAACTTCCCTTGCGGGCGAGACGATGTTGCCAAGGATCGCGCAATGGATGGCAACTGCCCCCGGCGCGCTTGTTAGGTTGACTCACAAGGGCCGTATTGCACCCGGCTGTGATGCTGACTTTGTGGTCTTTGAGCCGGATGTCCTCTCGACAGTCGATGCTGCGCGGCTGAACCAGCGCCATGCCATCAGCCCGTACCACGGCCTAACGCTCGCGGGCCGCGTGCGATCCACGTACCTTCGTGGTGAACTGATCTACGACAACGGCGAGTTCGTCGGCGAGCCGAGGGGTCGCCTCATCCGTCGCGATTGACAGCGCTGTACGGGCCGCGAGGTCGTACACTAAGATCCGATACCAGGCATGTCCGATTTTACAGACCTCATAGACGTTGTCGCGGAACGTTTGGGCGGGGCCGTGCTGGTCGCCAACGACGAGTTTTTCGCGGCAAAGGAGAACCTTATCAAGGCTGCCGCACCGCAGTGGCGCGACGACGTGTACACGGAGAGGGGGAAGTGGATGGACGGCTGGGAAACGCGCCGCCGGCGCGAACCCGGCCACGATTGGTGCATCGTTAGGCTCGGCGTTCCCGCGAAGATCCGCGGCGTCGTCGTCGATACCAGCTGGTTCCGCGGCAACTATCCGGAGTCGTGCTCCATAGACGTGTCCTCGCTGAGCGGATTCCCCGACCTACGCGCGCTGAGCGACGACACGCGCACGCCGTGGACGGCTGCGCTCCAGCGCTCGCCGCTCGCCGGGGACACGCGCAATGTCTTCGCCGTCCCCGGCGCGCCGCGGGCGACTCACCTGCGGCTCAATATCTTCCCCGACGGCGGCGTCGCCAGGCTGCGCGTGCACGGCGACGTGATTCCCGACCCAGGCGCGGTCGCGGCCGGACGCGAGGTCAATCTCGCAGCTATGGAGCTGGGCGCTTACGTGGTCGCCTGCAGCGACATGTTCTTCGGCCATCGCCAGAACCTTATCCTGCCGGGCCGGTCCACGCACATGGGCGACGGCTGGGAGACGCAACGCCGGCGCGGGCCGGGCCACGACTGGAGCATCGTTAGGCTCGCCGTGCGCGGCAGCCTCGAGCGCGTCGAGATCGACACGGATCACTACAAGGGGAACGCCCCCGCCAGCTGCACACTCGAAGCCAGCGATAGCCCCGCTGCGCTTCCCCCCGCGCTGGCCGACCCCGCGCACCCCTGGCGTCCCGTGCTGCAGCAGAGCGCGCTGCAGCCGCACACGCGCCATGTGTTCGCGGTTGACGCTGAACCGGCGACCCATGTGAGACTTAACATCTTCCCGGATGGCGGCATCGCGCGGCTGCGCGTCTTCGGGCGGCCGGTCGCGTGACGCTGGAGGAGCTGAATCGCATGCCTGCCGCCGCCGCCGCGGAGACTCTGCTGTCATGCTGCGGCAGTACGCGCTGGGTGCGCGAGCTTGTGCGGCGGCGTCCGTACGAGTCTCTCGCTGCCTTGCTGGCGGCGGCTGACGCTGTGTGGTCAAGAGCAGCGCCTAACGACTGGCTGGAGGCTTTCGCGCAGCACCCCCGCATCGGAGCAGCCCCGCCGCCCGGCGCCGCCGGCGAGGATCGCTCACGCCGCTGGTCGCTTGCGGAACAAGCGCAGGTCGCTCTGGCGGACGCGCCCACGCGCGCCGATCTGGCAGACGCCAACCGGGCGTACGAAGCTCGCTTCGGGCACGTCTTCCTCGTCTTCGCTAGCGGCAAGACAGCGCGCGATATGCTGCGTCTGCTGCGCGAGCGCATGGGCAACACACCCGAGCGCGAGCTAGAAATCGCGGCGGAGGAGCAACGCAAGATCACCGGAGCGCGCCTGGCCAAACTCTTGCGCATGGAGCAGTCGGTCTAACGATGAGCGCTATCACGACACACGTCCTCGATCTCGCCGGCGGCACCCCGGCCCGCGGCCTTGGCGTTAGGCTCGACGCCGTCGAGCCGGATGGCAAAGCTGAGACGATCGGCGCCCAGACAACCGACGAGGACGGGCGCGCCGGGGAGCTGCTCGCTCGGGGCGTGCCGCTTGCCGCGGGGCGGTATCGCCTTGTCTTCGATAGCGGCGCGTATTGGCGCGCCCACGGCCAGCCGGCTTTTTTCCCGGAGGTTTGCGTCGACATCGAGGTCCTCGAGCCGGCAGCCCACTATCATGTCCCGCTGCTGATGAGTCCCTTCGGCTATTCCACGTACCGCGGGAGCTGAACGAGTGCGGCGCAGCGGACGCATGCTCCGGCCGCGGCGCGGCGGCGCGTGAATGTCGTGCTGAGTTGGATCGATCTCCTCGCGCGCTGGGTGCATCTGGCAGCCGGGATCGCGTGGATCGGCTCTTCGTTCTATTTCGTCTGGCTCGATAGGCACCTAACGGCGCCGTCCGCCGCGGACCCGCGCGCGGAAGGCGAGCTCTGGATGGTGCACAGCGGCGGCTTCTACATGGTGCAGCGCCGCCGGCTCGCAGGCACGGAGGTGCCGGTCACCCTGCACTGGTTCAAGTGGGAGGCCGCCCTTACTTGGGCGACCGGTATGCTGCTGCTGGCCGTCGTCTACTACCTGACGGGCGGCACAGTCCTGTTGGACCCGGCAGTCTCGACGCTGTCCGCCGCGGCGACGACGGGCATCGCGTTAGGCGCGCTCCTCGTAGGCTGGATCGGCTACCACGCGCTCTGGCGCTCGCCGCTCGCTCGCGGGACGGCGCTGCCTACCGCGCTTTCCCTCGTGCTGCTCGCCGCGCTCACGTACATGCTTTTCCGCACAATGAGCGGCCGCGCCGCGTACGTCCACGTCGGTGCGCTGCTCGGCAGCATCATGGCAGCCAACGTCTGGGCGGTGATCCTGCCCGCGCAGCGCCAGATGATCGCCGCCACCGCGCGCGGCGAACCGCCGAACTACGCGTTAGGCGAGCGCGCCAAACGCCGCTCGCTGCACAATAGCTACTTGACGTTCCCCGTCCTCTTCATGATGCTGAGCACGCATTTCCCGCAGACGTACTCTCACAGCCTTGGCTGGCTCATCCTGCTCCTGCTCACGCTGGCGGGGGTTGCGGCGCGCCACGCCATGATCGGCAACGGCTCGGGCCGCGCGCTGGCGCTCGTGCCGCTCGCGGCGTCGCTCGCCGCCGTCATCGCGCTGACCGCGCCGCGCGCTCCCTCCGGCCCCGCGGCATCCTCAGAGAGCGTTCCGTTCGCCGCCGTCCGCGATATCGTGCAGCGCCGCTGCATAACGTGCCACTCCGCCTTCCCGACGGATCGTACATTCAGCGTGGCGCCTAACGGCATTACGTTCGATACGCCGGACGAGATACGCCGGCACGCCGAGCGCATCCGCGAGCGCGCCGCCGTGCAGCGCAGCATGCCGCCCGCCAACGTCACGGGCATCACGGACGCCGAGCGCGACCTGCTGCGGCGCCGTATCCGGTTCTAGGGAATCGCTGCGCGGCGCTCGCCGTTCCTCGCTGAGAGGTGTGAGCCGGATCCGATGTACGCGCTCGGAGTCCCCGCGCGCAATCATCGAGCCGTTGCGTCGGCTGGCCTGGGGCCAAGGGAATCGGACATGGTAGCGCTGCGCGGCCGGGGGGAAGTCCGGTCGATCGGCCCGGCATAAGCTAGCGCTCACGTGCGCGGTTGGTGAACCTTGCTGGCACCGGCGCGGCGCCCCTCGAGCCATGCTT
>JBQTJS010000021.1:0-13296 GCA_052386875.1 Gemmatimonadaceae bacterium | reverse complement strand
GACTTCACAGCCTCCACGACCGAAGGGACGATCCGCTTTCACGAGTGGCTCAGTGGCACGTGGGCTATCCTGTTCTCACACCCCAAAGACTTCACGCCAGTCTGCACCACCGAGTTGGGCTATATGGCCGGCCTCAAACCGGAGTTCGACAAGCGCAACACGAAGATCATCGGGCTCAGTGTCGACCCGGTGAGCGATCACGAGCGTTGGAAGAAGGACATCGAAGAGACGCAGGGACACGCCGTGACGTACCCGATGATCGGCGACGCCGACCTCACCGTCGCCAAGCTGTACGATATGCTCCCTGCAAGCGCCGCGGCCGGTCCGCGCACCGCTGTTGACAACGCCACTGTGCGCAACGTCCTCGTCATCGGGCCCGACAAAAAGGTGAAGGCAACGATCTCCTACCCCATGAGCACGGGACGCAACTTCGATGAAGTGCTCCGGCTTCTCGACTCCGTGCAGCTCACGGCGAAACATACAGTCGCCACACCGGTGAACTGGAAGCCGGGACAAGAGGTGATCATCCCCACCTCAGTGTCAGATGAGGATGCCAAGAAGAAATACCCACAGGGCTTCAAGACGCACAAACCATATCTGCGTACTGTCGAGCAGCCCCGGTAGCTTGGCCGGCGTCCGAACGACGACCTACCGCCGGCATCGTGTGGTGATCGGACACGATGCCGTGCGGGATCGTGCCTAACGGGGCTGAGATGCCGGCAATCGCCACCGGACCGCGGCGCGGTTTCTCAGCGGCGCTGGTCGCGCAGGTTCACGCTGCCAAGATCCTCGGCGTGCGCGCCGGCCGCGAGCATCGCTTCTTGGGCGTATGGGTCGTCGTCGTCAAGGGACGCGTCTTCGTGCGACCCTGGAATGACAAACCGAACGGCTGGTACCGGGCGTTTGTCGAGGAACGCCGCGGAGCGATCCAGCTTGGCGAGCGAGAGATCGCGGTGCGTGCGCGTCACGCCAGCGGCGAACGGCTCATGGATTCAGTCGACGAGGCATACGCTGCGAAGTACCCGACGCCCGGCTCACGCAAATGGGTGCGCGGCTTCGCCACAGCTCGACGCCGCGGCAAGACACTCGAACTGCTGCCGGTCTAGTGCCACGTGCCGCGCATCCGCATCGTCAGTAACAGTGGCCGCGCCATCCGACGTGTGGCTCGTTAGGTCTCACTTGACGCGCCAAGCCGCACGCGTGGCCCCTCGCCGCCGAATGCCATGAAAAGGCTGCTCGCCGTTTACACTGTGCTGTACGCGATCCTGGCGACGCTCTTCGCTGTTGTCGCGATCGCCCTGATACTCCTCGCCACTCAGCAGCTTTGGGGCGCCCTCACTGCAGCTACCGGCGGCCCGCCGACACGGCTGGACCGCATTGTAGAAGGATTTGGCCTGATCGCCGTGGCACTGGTCGCCTTGGAAATGTCGCAAACGGTTATCGAGGAAGAGATACTGCGCCGGGCCGATGTGAGCGCACCGACGCGGGTGCGGCGCTTCCTTTCGCGCTTCCTGGTCGTCGTTGTCGTCGCGCTGACGATCGAATACCTGGTCGGCGTCATCCGCTTTCTCCACAGCGACGTCAGCGCTTTGGGCGACGTGTCGACGATCGGTCTTGGCGCGGCAGCCTTACTCGCTGCCTGGGGCGTTTTTATCCGCTTGAACCGCTCCGCCGAGGATGTGGAGCCGGAGGCTATGGCACAGGCCAAGCGGGAAGATCCAAAGGTCCATGGGTCCTGACAGTGCAGGACAGCCGTAGTTGCGATGAATGGCCACCGAGTATACGTGCACTTGCCGGCCCTAACGCGAGACCTTAGCTTGAATGCCCCGCGGACCACCATACCCGCGAACGGAGCGACTCGGTTCCTGATGACAAACTCGTACTTGATCATCTCGATGGTTCGGCGCCACGCACCGCGCGATTTCGTGCGCATGGGTGAAGTGCGCCCTGGAACCATCTCGGGCGGCCGCGCCGCCGGAGGCGGAGCGCCCTAGAAGCGCAGGATTCGATGTCGTGATCCGGCCTTTCGGGTGCTGCTCGAGACCCGAAAGGCCTTTTTGCTGCCCACACTCAATGGATCACGGCTATGGATCAGGCACTTGTCACTCGTTATGCAGGACAGCCGCCGAGGCTCCCGGATGGGATCCGCGCTCGTGTGCAACGATCGTTGGGGGACGGCGACTCCGTGCAACTTTATGCGCTGGCCGACCTGGATGACGCGCTGCGTTTGAGCGAAGCGTGGCTGGTGCTCGGCACGCAGCAGGTCGTAATAGTGCGCGGCAGGCTGTTGAGCACGATCGACAGGACGCATCTGCGCGCGGTTCAGGAAATCCCCGGCCTCAGCGCGAATGCTCTCGTGCTGTGGGGAGAACCTAACGAGCCTCCTCTCGCCGTCGTGCGCTATACTCAACGCCAGCGCGGTGCCTTCGAGAACATCCGCTTTGTGCTGGACGAGGCGCTGCAGGGTCGCCGCGTTACGACGCACGATCCTGACCGCGTCTACGCCGAGGCTGTCGCGCGCCCCATCAGGGATGCGCAGGCGTTGGTGGCGCGCCGGCGGTCAGCTGTGCTGCTGCGTCTGCTGCGCTACCTCGCCCCCTATCGCAGGGAGCTGATTCTCGGGTTGTCGGCCGCGGCTGTCATCACGCTGGCGAGTCTGGTTCCGCCCTACCTCGCCGGCTACGTAATCGACCGCGCGGTGCGGCCGGCACAGGAGGGGACGCTGGCGACTGGGGCGGCCGCGGCGATGGCATGGATCGCGGTCGCCGCGATGGCCGCCCTGTATGTGATCCGCGAGGCCGCGGCGCTCGTTAGGCTGCGGCTGATGTCGGTGTTGGGCGAGTGGGTGGCCCGCGATCTGCGAGCCGAGTTGTACGCGCACATGCAGCGCCTGAGCATCGCCTTCTTCTCGCGCAAGAAGACCGGAAGCCTCATCACGCGCGTCACAGCGGACACGGACCGTCTCTGGGACTTTCTCGCCTTCGGCATCGTGGATGTGTCGCTCTCGCTCGTCATGCTGCTCGGGCTTGGCGTCGTACTGTTGCTGCTCGACTGGCGTCTGGGTCTCGTCATGGCGATTCCGGTGCCGCTGTTCTGTTGGCTGATCTACCGGCACGGCGAGGGCCTCAACCGGATCATGTTGCGCGCGTGGCGCAAGTGGTCGCGCGTGAGCGACATCCTGTCGGACACGATCCCCGGCATACGCGTCGTGAAGGCGTTCAACCAAGAGGCGCGCGAGATCGTGCGCTTCGGAGTGCGCAATAGCGACGTCACCGACGAGTTCAACAGCATCCATTACGCATGGACGCGTTTCTGGCCGATGCTGATGCTTGGGGTGCAGGCGACGACGCTGCTGGTGTGGGTGCTCGCCGTACCGCGTCTGTTAGGCGACGGTCACGCGTTGAGCGCGGGTGTATTCGTATCGTTCCTGCTCTACACGACGATGTTCATCGATCCGATCGAGACGATGGGCCAAATGGCGCGAACGATGAACCGCGCAACCAGCTCGGCGCATCGCGTCTTCGAGGTTCTCGACAGCGTCCCGGAAGTACGCGAGGCGGCGCTGCCCGTGCGACTCGATCCGGTGCGCGGCAGAGTGACCTTCGATAACGTGACGTTCGCCTACGACGGTGTGCGTCAGGTACTGCGCGGGATCAGCTTCGACGTCGCTCCCGGCGAGTTGATCGGCCTGGTGGGTCCTTCCGGGAGCGGTAAATCGACTGTGATCGGCCTTATCGCGCGGTTCTATGACGTGTCCGGCGGGAGCGTGCGCATCGACGGCGTGGACGTGCGCGAGCTGGACGGCGGGCATTACCGCGAGCAGTTGGGGATGGTGCTGCAGGATCCGTATCTCTTTCACGGTACGGTGCTGGAGAACATCCGTTACGGCCTGCCGGACGCCTCGTTAGGCGACGTTATCGCCGCCGCCAGGGCGGCGAACGCGCACGACTTCATCTGCAAGCTGGCGCAGGGTTACGACACTATCGTCGGCGAGCGCGGCCACACGCTCTCGGGGGGTGAGCGGCAGCGAGTCTCCATCGCGCGCGCCGTGCTGCACAATCCGCGTATCCTGATCCTGGATGAGGCGACGAGCAGCGTCGATACCGAGACGGAACGGGAGATCCAGATCGCGCTGGAGCGGCTGATTGCCGGCCGCACGGTCTTCGCGATCGCGCACCGCCTGTCGACGCTGCGCAAGGCATCGCGGCTCTTGGTGCTGGACGAGGGCCGGCTCGCGGAATCGGGGACTCACCGCGAGCTGGTGGCGCGGCCGGGCGGCATCTACCGGCGGCTGCACGAGCTGCAGCTGCAGCTGCAGTGACGCCAACATCACTTCACTTCTTCTCGTTAGGGCGATTTATGGACACGCAGCAGACGATGCAATCGATGGACGCGCGACAGGACGCCGAGACAGTCGCTTTCACGCTCCGCCGCGGCGAGGATGGGCGGCTACTGGTGGTCACCGGCGAGGACATGGTCCCCGTTAGGCTGAGGCTCTGCTATCCCTGGTCCGAGCCGCGGCGGCACTTGTCTCTGCGTGATGACGACGATCGCGAAGTCGTGCTCGTCGCCGACCCCGCCGTGCTCGACCCTCCCTCGCGAAAGGTGCTGGAGCAAGCGTTGAACGAGGCGGGCTTCGTGCTGGACATCACTCGCGTGCTGGATATCGCTGAGGAAGTGGAGATACGGCACTGGACCGTGGAGACACGGCAGGGACGCCGCACATTCCAGACACATCTGGATGACTGGCCCCGGCAATTGCCGCTAGGAGGTCTGCTGATCCGCGATGTCGCGGGGGATTTGTACAGACTGGCTGACCCTGCCAGTTTGGACCGGCACAGCCGGCAGCTGCTTTGGGCGTTCGTGGATTAGCACGGCGGCGGTTCAGAGCACGGCCGATTATGTCGCCGTTGTTGACGGGCCGCTGGACGGTCCACATCGTTGCGCTTCTTCTCTTTGTGGAGGCCAGATGCATTCAGGATGCTCGCTCGTTTCGGCACGGCGCCTGAGTTGCGCGCTCAGCGCTGCTACGTTGGTGCTAGCTTCCCTGCCTAACGCGGCAAACGCACAAGCGGGGGCGGCCGCACCCCTGCCTCCCGAACTCGCTAGCGTACGCGCTGGGCTCGAGAAGTACCGCGACCCCGTGGTTGCCATCCACGACGGCTACCTCTCAACGCTCGCCTGCATCGAGTACCCCCAGGGAAGCAGCGAGGGGACCATGCAGTACGCCCCGGGCGGTATGGGCGTCCATTTCCTAAACCTTTCGTACATCGGACCGACCCTGGACCAGTCCAAGCCGCAGGTGCTGATCTACGAACCTGTTGGCGACAAGTTGGAACTGGTCGCCGCCGAATGGTTCATGCCGGCTGAAGTTGCGGGAGCCGCGCGGCCCAAGATCTTCGGCAAGGAACTAGAAGGTCCGATGGAGGGACACAAGCCGGTAATGCCGGCAGGATTCCACCATTACGACCTGCATGTCTGGTTGTGGAAGTCCAATCCGGCGGGTGTATTCTCGGCGACCAATGCGGCCGTGAAATGCCCCAAGACGGGCTACTCGTTCGCGGAGACGGCGCCCAAGATGGTACCACACAAGCACTGAACCCCCTCCCCTCGGGTGCCGGCTCGGCTTTTCGGCCGCCCTGGCACCCGAAGAGGGCGCCATGAAGCTGTAGGAGCACTGCAGCGCGCGCGTCCTGGCGCTGTTGCCAGACCGCGACACGTTGGCTGTGGTAACCGGCAGCTCCGGTTGCGCGTTATCGTGGTGCAATTGGCCGGATGCCATGGACTTAGCCGGCCATGCCCCTGTTTTTACCGCTCACACGCCCCGCGCCGGAGTCACTTACGATAAGGCCTTCAGTCTCGCGGCGGAGAGAGACCCGCGGGACGAAACTTGCCCTAGCCGAAACTGCTTTCCGGATGCCGTCGAAATGCCTGGTCCTTTTGCTCCCCAGTGGCGGGGGGGCGGCGGCTATGAACCCGCGGAGTGACAAGAGCGTTGGATATCCCTTATAGCAATCGCGTGGATGTCTGGTGTCTGCCGGTCTCGCCGGCGGAGCCGGAACCGGGGAAGCACGCCGCCGTGCCGGGCGCAGCGCGCGGGGAAGCACACGCTCGGCTGCGGTGGATCCTGGGGCGCGCGACAGGGCTCGCACCTAACGAGCTGGAGTTTCGTTACGGGCGGATGGGGAAACCGGAGCTTGCCGGAAACACAGAGATCCAGTTCAACCTCTCGCATTCACGGAACATGGTGCTCGTAGCGGTGGCACGCGGGCGGCGTGTGGGCGTGGACATCGAGCACATCGACGAACCGGGTGACGTGCGTCGCATCGCCGCCCGGTTCCTGTCGCCGCGCGAGCGCATCGCGATCGACCTCCTGCGCGCGGATCAGCAGCGCGCCGCGTTTCTCCGCTGCTGGACACGCAAGGAAGCCTACATGAAGGCGCGCGGCGACGGCATTTCGCGTCCGCTGGACGATTTCGACGTCCCGGTAGGCGACTATCACACGGCACATGGGTTACGGGTAGCGGGCGGCCCTAACGAGGACGCTGAGTGGCAGTTGGCCGACCTCGAGGCGCCCGCGGGATTCATGGCCGCGATCGCCGTGGAGGGTGAGGGGGACTGGGAGGACGTTCAGGTCGTGTACCACCGCACGTGGGAGGACGATGAGTAATAACGACCTGACGCTCTTGCTCCTTCAGGTCGGGGTAATCCTTGGCGCAACCGTTGTTCTCGGACGCATCGGCCGCGCCCTCAAGCTGCCGGCGCTCGTGGCTGAATTGTTAGGCGGCCTGGTGCTCGGCCCCACGTTGTTAGGCACGTTCGCGCCCGCGCTGCACCAGTGGCTCTTTCCGCCGGATGCCGCCGCGAGTCTGGCGCGCGAAGGGATCACCCAGCTGGGGCTCGTCCTCTTCCTCTTCCTGGCCGGACTCGAGGTCGACATCGGTATCCTGCGGCGCGAACGCAAGGCCGTTATGTGGAGCAGCACGTTCGGGATCGTAGTGCCCTTCAGCGTCGGCTTTGCGTCGGTAATGCTGCTGCCGGCTCTCTGGCGTGCGCCATCCGACAGCGCCCTGCTCTTCCTGGCGTTGATGGTGGCAACCCAACTGTCGATCTCCGCGCTGCCGGTGATTGCGCGGATCCTGACGGACTTGGATCTGCTCAAGACACGGATGGGCGCGATCGTGATCGGGGCCGCCACGATCGACGATTTGATCGGCTGGGCCCTGTTCGCGATCCTCTTGCGGGCAGCGGGGACTGCCGCGCCGGCCGCGGGGAACCTTGTCGTCACAGTGTCCCTCGTGCTTGGCCTGTTCGCGTTGATTCTGAGCATCGGCACCGCTGCCGGCCGCAGCGCCATGCACTGGATACGGACGCGCGTCGGAGGCTCGAATTCCTACGTGCGCCTTACGCTTATGGTTCTGGTGTTGTGCGCGGCCGCTTCGGAGATGATCGGCACGCATGCCGTGTTCGGCGCGTTCCTCGCGGGTATCGCGGTGTCGCGTGCAGCGAGCGCACGGACACAGGTCCTCGAGGCCATCCGGCGCGTTACTATTGACGTGTTCGTGCCGCTCTACTTCGTGTCGATCGGTCTGCGTGCGAACTTCGCGGCGCACTTCGATGTCATTCTCGTGCTGTTCGTTCTCGCTGTGGCGACCATCGGCAAAGTAGGGGGTGTAGCGCTCGGCGCGACGTTAGGTGGGAAACCACGGCGGGAGGCATTCGCCATCGCGTTCGCGATGAACGCTCGGGGTGCCATGGGGGTGATCCTGTCGTCGATAGCTTTGGAGCACAGGCTCATCGACGAGCGCGTATTCGTCGCACTGATCACGATGGCTGTGACAACGTCCATGCTCGGTGCGTCGGTGATCCGCCGCATCCTCGGCGGCGAGGTTGCACTCGCCGAAGGCGAGATGCGCCCCGCGCCAGCGGCCGCTAACTCATTGGCGCACGCGGGGTCGTAGAGAGCGTGCCCTTTTTCAGTCCAGGAGATCGTTGAGATGACGCAGGGTAAGAGCGATCGAGTTGTTATCGCAGGCGGCGGGCCTGCCGGGAGCGTAGCCGCGTTATGCTTGCGCAAGCTCGGGCATGACGTTGTCCTGTTCGAACGGCAGAAGTTTCCGCGCTATCGCATCGGCGAGTCGCTGCTGCCGGGAACGATGGCGATCCTTACGCGTCTCGGCGTAGCGGACAAAGTGATCGCCGCGAAGTTCACCAAGAAGCGAGCGGCCACTTTCATCTGGGGTGGAGGGCGGCCGCCGTGGTCCTTCACATTCGCCACTCCCAAGACAGCGCCATGGACGTTCGATCACTCTTATCAGGTAACGCGCGCAGAATTCGATCAGATACTTCTTGCGGCCGCCGCCGATCGCGGCGCCGACGTGCGGGAACAGCACGAGATCACTGACTTCGAGTTAGGCAACGGTCACGAGCCCGTCCGCTTGAGCTGGAAGAACGGCGAGACTGCCGGCCAGATCGACGCCGACTACTTCATCGATGCAACGGGGGGGAGCGCGCTGATCGGCCGCCGCTTCAATCTGCGGCAGTGGGACCAGTACTACCGCAATACGGCGGTGTGGGGATACTGGAAGGGGGGAAAGCGCTACAAGGGAGACCTCGAAGGGAACATCTTCTCGGTGAGTTACGAGAACGGCTGGATGTGGATCATCCCGCTGAAAGACGACGTGTACAGTGTGGGCGTGGTGACCGATGTGAGCGCGAACGAGCAGATCCGGGCGTTAGGGCCCGAAGGGTATTACCGGTCACAGCTCGCTCTCTGTCCTCTTGCGACGGAAATCCTGGCCACGGCCACTCCGACGGATGAGATCCGTGTGCTGCGCGAGTGGTCATATGACTCGAAGGAGCTGTCCATGGGGAGGGCCTTCCTGTGCGGCGACTCCGGCTGCTTTATCGATCCACTTTTTTCCCAGGGAGTTCACCTCGCGACGTACTCGGGGATGATGGCGGCGGCCGCGATCGATTATCTCAAAGTGAATCCTAACGAGGCGCCCGCGGTGCACGCGTGGTACGAGAGGTCGTACCGCATGGCGTATCAGCGCTATCACAAGTTTCTGGCCGGCTTCTATTCCTGTAACGGCCATGATTCTCCTTTCTGGCGCGGACGGCGGATCGCCGGAGCGAGTGATCAGCGCTTCGAGGGGAAGGATTGGTTCATGACGATGACGGGGCAGCACATCGACGCCGGCGCCGAGGGGACGCGCGAGCTGGAGGACGGCGCGGCGATGTTGGCAACATTGTGGCAGCATCGCTCCAAGGAGATCACCGACGACTTCGACGAGACCGAGCTGCAGAGCCGCCGGCTCAAGTGGGGGACCGACCTCCTGAAGCAGCTGCAGTCGATCGCCGAGATCCGCTGGAAGTCACACGAGGTGGTGCTGCAGCGATCCTTCAAGGTGCATCCCACGTCGTTCAAGTTGGAGCATCAGAGGTTTCTCGGTGACGAGCACGGGCGAACTATGACGTCGAACGTTCTCACCGAGGAGCATCAGAAGCTCTTTGCCGGTCTCGCAGAGCAGCCGCTAGGATTCGAGCAGCTGTCGGATCGATTGAAGGAGATCCGCGGCGGCCAGGGAACACCGTTCGAGATCATCCGGCGGCTCTTCGAGGAAGGTTTCCTTGTCGGGCGCACGAAGACGGGCGAGGAGGTGCACCTGCAGAACGTGTTGCGCTTCGGGGGAGTTGGAGCGGACGACGACATATCTTGACGGCGACGTCGCACGTTAGGCGTCACGAGTCAGGCACTCACACGAGGGTTTATGGATAGGCAGCCGCTGGTGAACATGATGTTGGGACTCCTGCAGGCTACGCTGGACGAGCAGAACGAGCACGCTTCGGTTGTCGCAACCGCTGCGTTGCCGCTAGTGGGTGAGAATGCCGCCATAACTTCCATGCGCCTTGTGTCCTTTATCGCCGATCTGGAGACTACACTGGCAAACGATCATGGGCTCTCGCTGACGCTGGTGAGCGAACAGGCGCTGTCGCGCTCGAAGAGCCCCTTCCGCTCCGTGGACGCGCTGGCCGAGTACATCCTCGAGTTGACCGGGGCGTCCGATCAGGCCGCCTCGGCCGCCTAACGGGGGGGGAGACGCAGCGTGGCGAATTCGCATATCGACTGGCAGCTCTTGCGCTTCCGCGAGGCCCCCGATCGGACGGCCATCGTGTGGAACGATCGCGAGTTCCACTACGGCGACTTGGAGACCCTCTACGAATCGTGGCTGGATCGTCTGACTGAAGCCGGCGTTGCCCCTGGGTGCGTGGTGACTGTGGCCGGGGATTACTCGCCAGCATCGATCACTTGCCTTCTGGCGTTGGTGCGGCTGAACTGCGTGCTCGTCCCCTTGTCGCGCGAGTCGCGCGATCAGCACGGCGAGTTCCTGCAGATCGCCGAGACCGACTTCGCTGTGGACATAGCCGGCGACGACTCGACCGAGATCCGGCGTCTCGCGTTCAGGCGCAAGCACGATCTGCTGGAGCGGCTGCGCTCGCGGCAGCAGGCGGGTTTGGTGCTGTTCAGCTCCGGCTCGACGGGGAAGCCCAAGGCTATCCTGCACGCACTGCCGCCCATTCTGGAGAAGTTCCGCAAGCCGCGGCACTGCTATCGCACTATCAGCTTCCTGTTGTTCGATCACATCGGCGGTTTCAACACTCTGTTCTATACGTTAGGCAATCTTGGGTGCATCGTTGCGCCGGCCGATCGCAGCGTTGCGAAGGTGTGTCGCGCTGTAGAACGTCACGGCGCCGAGCTGCTGCCGACGTCGCCGTCGTTCCTCAACCTCATGCTCATGGCGCGGGCGCACGAGGAATTCGACCTGGCGTCGCTCAAGCTCATAACCTACGGCACGGAAGTGATGCCGGAGCGGACCTTGAGGGCCGTGACTGAAGCGTTGCCTAACGTGACTCTGCAGCAGACCTACGGGCTGTCGGAGTTGGGGATCCTGCGCTCCAAGTCGGCCTCGAATCAGTCGCTCATGGTGAAGGTCGGCGGCGAAGACTACGAGACCAAGATCGTCAACGGCACGCTGCGCATACGCGCACGCTGCTCCATGCTCGGCTACCTCAACGCCCCGAGTCCGTTCGACGCCGAGGGGTGGTTCGATACCGGCGACGCCGTGATCCAGGAGGGCGAGTACCTGCGTATCCTGGGACGCCACAGCGAGATCGTGAACGTAGGAGGCCAGAAGGTCTACCCGGCAGAAGTGGAGAAGGTCATCGCCGAGATGCCTAACGTGGTCGACGTGGCAGTGAGCGGCGAGGCGCACCTCCTGCTCGGACAGGTCGTTGTCGCGGTCGTCCAGCTCAGCGAGCAGGTCCCCGACCTCGAGTTCAAACGCAGAATAGCCGAGCACTGCAAAGGGCGCTTGCAGCCGTACATGGTCCCCACAAAGGTACGCGTGGTGACCGGTTCACTTGTGAACGAGCGTTTCAAGAAGATCCGCCGTCAGGATGCTCCAGCCACGAGCGCGAAGGTGGCCAGCGCTTGAGCCAAGCGGTCGAGATCGAGCGGCTCGACCCACACAACCGCGCCGACGTCGCTGCGGTAAGTGCGCTGCACGAGCAGTTCCTCGGCGACAGTCCGGTCGCGCGGATGGGACCTCGCTTCCTGCGCGATTGCTACTACAGCCGGCTCCTTGCGGACGGGTTGTTTGACTGCGTGGCCTGCCGCGATGTGGCCGAAGGTCGCATCGTCGCCTTCATGTCGTATACCGACCGGCCGACGGACTTCATGTCGCGCGGTCTCCGGCGGCATTTCTTCCGCGTCGCGTGGACGATCGGGACGACTGTGTTGCGGAGTCCCGGGAGGCTGAAGGATGTGCTGTTCGTTATGCGGCTGATGCGCGAGCGCAGAGAAGACGGCGACGACGAGGTTTTGCGCCGTGGAGCGGGCGAGGCGCTGTCGATGGCTGTCCTGCCGGAGTACCGCGGTGCGGTCCCGGCCGGCGGGACTGCGCGCCTCCCCACGAGACTGATCGAACTTATGGCAGCCGATCTGCGCGAGCGGCAGGTGAGCGAGATCGCGTTTTATGTGGATCCGTCGAACCTGGCAGCGAATTTACTTTACAGCTCACTGGGTTGTCGCTTCGACAAGATAACGCATGCAGGCCTAACGCGGCATCGCTTCGTTTACCCCGTGGCGCCGCGACTTGAAGCAGCGCAGTGACATCCGGCACTGCCGATGCCTAACGTGAGCGCAGAACGGGTCGCGCTTGTAACAGGGGCGCGCACCGGCGTCGGCCGCCATCTCGCGCAGCACCTCCTGGCGCGCGGATATGCAGTTGTCGGTTGCAGCCGCTCGCCGCAGGATTGGGCGGCAGATGGATACAGGCATTTCCAGGCCGACGTGACGGACGAGGAACAGGTCAAGGGACTCTTCCGAGCGATAGCGCAGGACTTCGGCAGGCTCGACGTCGCCATCAATAACGCCGGAGTCGCGTCCATGAATCATGTTCTGCTCACGCCGGTAAGCTCGCTCCGCAAGATGCTGGAAACCCATGTATGCGGCACGTTCGTGGTGAGTCGTGAGGCCGTGCTTCTCATGCGCCAGCGGAAGTACGGGCGCATAGTCAATTTCTCGTCAGTAGCGGTGCCGCTGCGCTATCCCGGGCAGGCCGCTTACGTCGCGTCCAAGGCGGCTGTCGAAGCGCTGTCGCAGGTGATGGCCCGCGAGGTGGCCGAGTTTGGCATTACTGTCAACGTGCTTGCCCCCGGCCCGACGCAGACCGACATGATCCGCGGCGTGCCGAAAGCGAAACTGCAGCGGATGGTTGCGCTCTTTCCGAGCAAGGCTCTGACGACTTTCGAGGATATCGCCGGCGCCATAGAGCTTTTCCTGCGGCCGGACAACGGTGCGATTACCGGGCAAGTCGTGTATTTGGGGGGCGTGCCTAACAACTGAGCGCCGCGCCCAGGTGGAGAACCTCGCCCCCGTGGAGAACCTCGCCCACATGGAGAAGCTCGCCCACATGGAGAACCTCACCCACGTGGAGAACCTCGCCCACGGGGAGAACTTCGCCCGCGTGGAGAACCTCACCCACATGGAGAAGCTCGCCCACATGGAGAACCTCGCCTAACGACGCGTCCCCCTTTGCTCGCCGCGCGTATCGGTGAAGCGGTACACCAGCTCTTTGTCGCCCTTCACCATGCCGAACTGCTCCCGCGCTATGCGCTCTTGCAACACCGCATCGGTGAGAAGTTGCCGCTGATAACTGTTCAGCGAATCGATCTGGCGCTGCAGCGAGTCGATGGCGGTCTGCAGGCGATGCTTGCGCACGCGTTGCCGGA
>JBQTJS010000020.1:0-4449 GCA_052386875.1 Gemmatimonadaceae bacterium | reverse complement strand
TCTCGACCACGACCGAGAAGGCCATGGCGAAGTACGTGTAACCTTTCGGAATGTGCGTGCCTAACGATTCCGCCACGAGGTTCGTCCCGATCAGCACAAGGAAGGCGAGGGCCAGCATCTTGATCGTCGGGTGCTGATCCACGAAGCGCGCGATAGGGCCCGCCGACGCGAGCATTATTGCGAGCGCGATCATATTGGCCACGATCATGACCGCGACGTTGTCCACCATTCCCACGGCCGTGATGACGGAGTCCAGCGAGAAGACCATATCGATGATCATGATCTGGATCACCACTCTCCGGAACGATCCGCCAGCTCGCCGCCCCGCGCCCGTCTGCTCGTCACCCTCCAGCTTTCCGTGGATCTCGAAGGTGGCTTTCGCGATGAGAAACAGGCCGCCGGCGAGAAGGATGAGGTCGCGCCCCGCAAAACCGTGGCCGAGTATCTCGAACAAGGGCCGTGTCAGCCGCACGATCCAGGCGATGCTGAGCAGCAGCAGCACGCGCATGACGAACGCCCCGCCGAGGCCCAGCCGGCGCGCCTGGGGCTGTTGCGCCGCCGGGAGGCGACTCGCGAGGATCGAAATGAAGATGATGTTGTCGATGCCGAGAACGATCTCGAGCGCCGTCAACGTCAATAGTCCGATCCATATGTCGGGGTTCGTCAGCCACTCCATCGCACTTGCTCCCCAGGATGTAGAGAGCCCGCCATCCCAGCGGGCGGAAACCGGCAGTAAACTTAGCCTCCTCCCGCTCCTTACTCCCACCTCCTGTTATGACCGACCCGCGCTATCCCGTTGGCCGCTTCGAACCCCCGGCTACTTACGACGACGCTTTCAGAGAGCAGAGCATGGCACACCTGGCGCACCTGCCAACGGCCATGCGAGCGGCGGTAGCGGGTCTCAATGACGCCCAACTCGACACTCCGTATCGCGACGGGGGCTGGACGATCCGGCAGGTCGTGCATCACGTGGCCGACAGTCACATGCACGCCTATATGCGGACCAAGTTTGCGCTTGCCGAGCACGAACCGGCGATCAAGGCATATGATGAAGCGCGCTGGGCCACTTTCACGGACGCGCACGATCTGCCTGTCGACGTCTCGCTCGGCGTGCTGGAGGGGTTACATAAGCGCTGGGTGACGCTGCTCAGGTCGTTAGGCGCGGCCGATTTCGCGCGCGCCTTGCATCATCCGGAGAACGGGCGCATGACCGTGGATCTCATACTGGCGCTGTATAGCTGGCACTGCCGGCATCACACGGCACACATAACGACTGCGCGGACGCTGCATGGCTGGTAAGCGCCGATGCCCGGCTCCGAAGCGTTAGGCATTGCCGAGTGGTATCCCGAAGCGTGGCTTGTGAGCGTGGGGGCGGCCCTCAGCTGGAAGAGATGCGCGCACTGGCACACCCGCTTGCGGCCGAGCATCGCTGCCGCGCGCTCGGGTTGGACTACCGGTTCATCGCCCGCTCGATCCGCTCGGCTGCCGGACGCGGCATATCCGACAGATGCTCACGCACCACGACCCAGCGGCTGTTGACGCGCTTCCATAACGATGTCCACGCGCCGCCGATCACGTGGCGCTCCCCCTCAGGCGTGGTGTGCGGAACGACGTACGTCGTGGTCAGAATAGCTGCATCCCGCGTTAGCACGTCCACGTGCATCGGACCCCACTCCCAACGAGGGTCCTGCATGTATTGACCGACACCCTCCCAAAAGGAGCGCACGCCTGCTTCCAGCGTATCGCGCGACGCTGTAACGCGGCCTCCGGACGCCGAAATGACCACTCCGCCCGCCGGATAAATGCTCATCAGGCGCTCGCTAACGCTGTCGCCTGACAGCGTGTATGCTGCGACGAGTCGCCCGCGGATAGTGTCCGCAATCGCTTCCCGATCGCGCTCTGAGAGGTCGCTTGCTGCTGCGCGCGCGCATGCCAAGTTGGTCGCGATCGCAATCGCTCCCGCGATCGATGTCATCCAGTTGTGACAGTGAGCTGTCATATCCGTGGGACGAAAACGTTGCATCCGGGCATTCCCCGTGGGGGGAAACGTGGCGCACGCTATGCAACGCGCAATGCTCGGCACATTGCGAGCCGTGCAGGGTTCCAGGCATCGTAAACCGTCTAAGCATGGAGGTGGCGACGGTGCGAACCATTTCTCGTCCGGGGAGTGCCATCCTGGCCGCGGTCATCTTGGCCTCTTGTGGAGCGGGCGACGACACCTTGAGCGACGCGCTAGTGCGCGATCTCAACGCCGCACAGACCTCCAGTATCGAGCTGGCCACGAAGGTCCAAGACTACCAGCCGACGCGTTTCGTGACGGCTGTCGAGCAGTTGCCAGGAGCAGCGCCGACGCGCAAGCGCGTGCCGCGCCGCGTCTACTCTCCGCCCGCTGTCGCTGACGTGCCGCTCCAAGAGACCGCCCCGGCCCCCGAGCCCACGGCGGAAATCGTACAGACGCCGATTCCGGTCCCCGAACCGGAGCAGCCTAAAGAGGTGTCGTCCGTCCCTGTGGTTGTTCCGCGACCGGCTCCCACGCCGGCAACGCCGGCTCCTTCAGGAAACGAAGATACCGGACGGACTGACGCGGGTCCGGGACGCGATGAGATACTGGGGACTATCATCGGTGAAGTCATCGGCGTGGTGATCCGAGGGGGCACAGTCGGCCAGGGCCACTGCCCCCCCAGGCGCGGTCGCGGCCGCGGCTTTCCGATCCCACACGACGGCCTGCCGCCAATCGTTAGGCCGGGACCGGGGCTCGGGGGATTTCGCTAGGCCACACTGAGTCGGCGCTCTCGTCACGCTACCCACGAGAGCGCCGGCGGGCACGTTACGACGGCGGAATGATCTGCTTGGCAGTCGCGCCGGGCTTTCGTTAGGCCCCGCTGGGCCTCGTCAAGCTACGCCTCCGAGAGCGCCGGCGGGCAGGTTACTGCGGCGGAATGATCAGCTTGACAGTATCGCCGGGCTTTCGTTAGGCCCCGCTGGGCCTCGTCAAGCAACGCCTCCGAGAGCGCCGGCGGGCACGTTACGACGGCGGAATGATCAGCTTGACAGTGTCGCCGGGCTTTCGTTAGGCCCGCCGGGCCTCGTCAAGCTACGCCTCCCAGCGCCGGCGGGCACGCTACGACGGCGGAATGATCAGCTTGACAGTATCGCCGGGCCAAACTGTAATGCCCTGTGAAACCGGTGTGCGCCCCGAACCGATCGGATCTGCCAGGAAACGAAGCTCGGTGCCGCCGAAGACGTACGTCGAAGGGATCCGCAGAGTAGTGCTCGAGTTCCCTGTTGCCGTGCCGAGGCGGATGCGCGCTCCACCAGTCGTTATCAGGAAGATGTTCATATCCAGAAACCCCTGATTATCGACCTGCAGCATCGTAGCTTCGTCCGTCCCGCGCGGCCCACCCTGCCGCGATGCCCCACACGCTGTCAAAGCTGAGCCAGCAGTTGCTACTAACAGCGCCAGCAATAAGTGCCGGGTTTTTCTCATGCCCCCTCCTGAAAGGGTTGGCCAGTCGAGGTCGTAAAGTTTTTACAGCCAGTCGAAGGTTACTGGAATTCAACTTGTGCGCCACACATTCTTCTGCCGGGCTCGTTGGGCGACACCAGACTATTCACTGAGCAGCGACACTTTCTTCATGTACCTTCAGAAAGATGCACCGGATCATCACGACGCCGAGCTTGTGCTGAGGTTCTACGAGCTGCGCCGCGAGCCGGTTATGCGGCAGTCTCGCAGCGATATCAATGGCAAGTTCTTTCCGGCGAACTACGAGGAGTTTCTTGCAGTAACGAAGACCGATCATCCGCTCAATGCAGCTTATCGCCAGACTTCATCGTACTGGGAGATGGTCTACGGCATGGCTAAGCACGGCGTGATCCATGCGGACTTCATGCTCGAGAGTTGTGCGGAGGGCTTGTACCTTTTCGCGAAGGTACGTCCTTATCTCGAGCGTTTCCGTAACGAGGTGAACTCTAACGCCTTCCAGAACGCGGAATGGGTCGCACTGCACAGTGCACGAGGGAAGGCACAGGCGGAGCACTACGCCAAGCGAGTAGCTTCGGCGCTGGCCGACGCCAAGCGAGGCGCTTCGGCGCTGGCCGCTCGTTAGGCTGACGCATGGCTCCGCCAGTGGGAGGTAACGGCGCCGAGCCGCCGTTCGCGATCCGCCGCTCGCGAATTCAGGGGCGCGGCGCGTTCGCCACACGACGCATCAAGAAGGGGGAGCGCTTGATCGAGTATCTCGGTGAGCGTATCTCGTGGAAGGAAGCGGACCGCCGCTACGCTGACGCGCACATGCGGCGGCACCACACGTTCCTGTTTGCCGTGACGCGGCGCACGGTGATCGATGCTGCTGTCGCGGGAAATGACGCGCGCTTCATCAACCACTCTTGCGAGCCGAATTGCGAGGCCGTGGACGAGAACGGGCGCATTTTCATAGAAGCGCTGCGCGC
>JBQTJS010000019.1:0-5975 GCA_052386875.1 Gemmatimonadaceae bacterium | reverse complement strand
ATCTGACACCCCTATTTGAGGCGATCGTGGAGCACGTACCCCCTCCTCCCCACGATCTCGACGGTCCGTTCCAGATGCTCATCTCGACCATCGATCACTCCCCCTACCTCGGCCGTCTAGCGATCGGTCGGATCGAACGCGGCTCGGTTGACGTCGGTGTGAGCGTAGCGCTCCTTCCGCTGGATCCGGCCCTCCCCGAAGAGGTTGCCCGCGTGACGAAGCTCTATACTCATCAAGGGCTCGACCGTGTGGACGTGTCGCGCGCGACCGTTGGGGACATCGTCGCGCTCGCCGGTCTCGAAGGGGTGGAGATCGGCTCTACAGTGGCGCATCTGGACTACCGCGAGCGTCTGGCGGGGATAGCTGTTGAAGAGCCCACCATCTCCGTCGATTTCCTCGTGAACAATTCGCCGTTCGCCGGCAAGGACGGAAAGTTCGTGACCTCACGGCAATTGCGCGAACGTTTGTATCGCGAGCTGGAGCGCAACGTCGCGCTGCGAGTAGAAGACACCGGCGCAATGGATACGTGGACGGTCTCTGGTCGCGGGGAGCTGCACCTATCCATCCTGATGGAGACGATGCGGCGCGAGGGCTACGAGTTTCAAGTCTCGCGGCCTCGTGTCATAACGCGGAGCGGGCCTAACGGGGAGCGTCTTGAGCCGTATGAGGAACTGCTGATAGACGTCCCGGAGTCATTCCTGGGCAAGGTCATCGAGACGCTCGGCCTGCGCCGCGGCGCGATGCTGGAGATGAAGCACCCAGGGGAGGGGATGGTGCGCCTGCGCTATCGCATCCCTGCGCGGGGACTGTTCGGTTATCGTGGCGAGTTCTTGACCGAGACGCGCGGTACGGGGATCATGCACCACCGCTTCCTCGATTACGGCGAGTGGGCGGGTCCTTTGGCGGGGCGTACGCGGGGCGTGCTTGTCTCTATGGAAGGCGGCACCGTGGTTGCGTATGCACTGTTCAACCTTCAGGACCGCGCGACGTTTTTTGTGGAGCCGGGGGCGAGCGTGTACGAGGGGATGATCGTGGGAGAGAACGCCCGTCCGGGTGACATGGATGTGAATCCGACAAAGGAGAAGAAGTTGTCGAACATCCGAACTAAGGCGAGCGACGAGAACATCCAGCTCGAGCCGCCCCGGGTGTTGACGCTGGAAGGAGCGTTGGAGTATATCGAGGACGACGAGCTGATCGAGGTGACGCCCAGAGCGATCCGGTTGCGCAAGCGGCACCTCGGCGCCATCGATCGCAAGAGGCTTTCACGCGACATCAAGCGGGACCAGCAGGCCGCATCGCTCTAGCCTAACGAGGGGAGACCATTCCAATGTGGGACAAGCTCGAACCGTCGGCATCGCGCGCCGCACCCTGGCAGCGCGCCGTTTCGCCGGAGTTCTCGCTGCGCCGTGAGGGCGAGGACGAGGACGTCGAGGAGGAAGGGGACGACGAAGAAGAGAGCGAGTTCGACGACGAGTTCGATGACCCGGAAGACCTCGACTTCGACGACGAAGACGACGACGAGGACGACGAAGAAGGGGATGACGACGACCTCGACGAGGACGACGATCTCGATGACTTCGACGACGAGCTGGTCGATCTGGATGACGAGTACGACGACGCCGACGAGGTGGAGCGTCACCCGCACGAGCGGCGCGGGCGTGACGAGTAGGCGGCGGCGAGCCTAACGAACCGCGCGGCTGCTCAGCTGCACGCGCACGCCGACTCCGACTGTTCCCGCCGGCTGCGGCGTCAACAGCAGCGCGATGTCGCGCTGCGCCGGAGCGCTAGGCGAGAACGCGAGGATCCCACGCGCCCGCGCCACGGAGCCGCGCGCGAAGGCCGATCCCTCGAAGGCGCTGAGCAACCAGATCGCCCCCAACACACCCGCGGCCGGTATCAGATAAGGCCGCTCGCTGACGCGCACCGTATCCACGTAGGGATTGCCGAACGGATCGCGGTACTGCTGTATCTCTTGCTGTGACCTGTTCGTTAGGCCTCCGGCAGCGACACCTCCCGCCAGCGCCAGGATGAAGACGCCGCGGATGGGTCGCCCGGTCGACATCTGACCGATGCCGGGGGCGATCAATCCTTGCCAGAAAACCGCCCCCGGGTTCCAGACGCGGTCCTGCAACCGCGAGATCGCGGCGCGGATGGCAGCCTGGTCGGGCGCCCCGGCAGCCAGCTGGAAGTAGCGCTCGAAGTCCTGCTGCGCCGCCGCTCGATGGCCGCGGGCGGCACGCGCGAGGGCACGGTTGTAGTACGGCTCCGGGGCGGCCGGGAGTCCCCGCATTACGGCGCTGAACGCGGAATCCGCCGCGATCAACTGACGCTGCTGGAGCAGAGCTACGCCTGAACGAAAGGCTGCTCTCGCCTCGTCGATCCGGGCGATCTCGGCAGGCGGCGTTAGGCGCACGATTCGCCCGCGCACTTCATCCGCATCCGTCGCCGACGGCAGGAGCGCCAGATATCGGCAGTATTGCTTCGACGCGTTGGCGGCCTCGCCCAGGTCTTCGTATTCGCGGCCGAGGTAGTACGCCACGATTGCATTGCGCGGCACGAGCGAGCTGGCGATGAGAAACGCGTCGCGCGCCGCGCCATGATCCCCCTGCAGGGCCGCGTCCCGTCCCGCGGCGATAAGCTCCCGCGCCGAATCGCTGGCCTCGCGCCGCGGACTCCCGTTGCCAAGCTCGGCAGGGGAAAGCGGGGCGCACGAAGCCGGGCCCGAAGCCGCGAGTGCGCGCTTCGGAGCAAGCCGCACCGGGACGCCGCTCTGGGCGGCGGCCGCGGCCGCCCGCAACGCGTTGAGCGCCGCACCCAGCAGGAAGCGTCGCTGCAGAATACTCGTTAGGCAGTGCACTGTTGAGCGAGCTATTGAACCACTATTGTAATAGCCTTCGTCGGATTATTACTCCCCGGCGTCCCCGGCGGAATGGCTCCCTCGCGCGGCTGCGCGAAGAACGTGATTGTCGTCGAACCGGCGCTCATCGGCGTAACGTCCACTGTCGCCTGTCCCGATCCGTTCGTTACGACGCTCGTTACGGAAAGCGATGCAACCGCCGAGCTTCCCGTCGTTACGGTCAGAGTCCGGCCGCTCAGAGCGCCGCCGGCGCTATCGCGTACTGTGATCGTATATGTCTGACTGTTCGCGGGGGACAGCGTGAGCGTCGTATCGCTCGTGCTCGCGCAACTAGCACTCGTACACGCCGACGTGATGCTCGCGATCCCTCCGATGCCGCTGACGGCGACGCTGCCGCTCTTCCCCTCGCTCGTCGCTGTGATCGTCACCGAGCCGAGCACTGGTCCACCCGTGACCACTCCGTTCGCTGCGACCGACGCGACGTTGCTGGGGAGCGACGAATAGGTGATTGGCTTGCCGGTGAGGACGTTGTTCAACGTATCACGCAGCACAACGCTCGAGTGCATCGTGTCGTTCTTTACGATGAAATTGCGCGGAGCCGTAAGCTGCACTGTGTGCACGACGGCCGTCACGGTGATCGCCGCCGTTGTGACAACGTCCGTACCCCCCGCGCCCGCGCCGTTGGCGCGCGCCTGGATCGTCGCGCTGCCGCTCGATAGCGTATTCACCTTGCCGGTCATCTGGCCCGTGGAAGCAACACTGGCAATACTTGGGTTGAGCGAAACCCAGGTGATAGTTCTCGTTAGGTTGCCACCCGCCGAGTCCTTGGGCTGCGCGGCGAGCGTAACGCTGTCGGGGAGCTGCAACGACTGCGCACTCGGCGTCACCTGCACTGACGCGACGGGCACCAGAGACGCCGTCACTTGCGTCGAGTCGCGCAGCCCGCTGGGGTCGATAGCGACGATATAAGTGGTTCCTGCCGCCACGCCGGTGAAAGTCGCGCTGTCCGGCGTCGCCGCAACTTGTGACACAGTCACCACGCCCGTGTTGCGCGATTGCCAGGACACGTTGCGTCCGCGCACAACAGTGCCGAAACCGTCGACGATCACAGCCCTGAGCGACTTGGTCTGTCCCTGGTACACAGAGTTCGGCTTGGGCTGCACCGTGACGCTCGCAATCGGCGAAGTGTTGACGGTGACGTTTACCGAATCGGTCACAGTGCCGCTCGACCCAGGCGTCGAGACGCCGACCCTCGTCGAGCCCTGCGCCAGTCCGCTCACCAGACCGCTCGCGTTGACACTCGCGACGGCGGGGTTCAGTGAGCCCCACGTTATGGTACGTCCGGACGCACTCAGCGTGCCGCCGGCGGAATCGAGCAACTGCACCGTGAGTTGCTGCTGCTGGCTCACAAAAATCGAGACAGGCTTCGGCGAAATCGTCATCGATGCCACGGGCACCAGCGCCACGCTGACGCCGGACGAGTCAGCGACATTCGTCCCTCCAGCCCCGCCGCCGACCACAGTCGCGATGACAGTCGCCGTCCCCGGATTGACCCCGGTCGCCAAACCGTTGTCGTTCACGCCGACGATAGTGACGTTCGTTGAAGTCCACGTGATCGGCCGCGCTAGGACGTTCCCCGCCGAGTCGCGCGCGACCGCCGTGAAGCTGACCTGTTGTCCCTGGTAGATAGCAGACGATGTCGGCGTTAGGGTGACCGACGCCACGCGAGTCTGGTTGATTGTCACAGTGGCGTTCCCGCTCACACCGTCGATCGTGGCGGTGATTGTCGCGGCGCCTTGCGTCACTGCAGTCACCAGCCCCGCGCTGCTCACTGTCGCGACGGCCGTATTGCTGGACAACCACGAGGTCGGGCGTCCCGTGATGATGTTCCCGCCGGCGTCGCGCGCGGTGGCGGCCAGCTGAAGCGTGTTCCCGGGGAACATGTTCGGCGCGGACGGCGTCACTGTCACGCTGGCTACGGGAACCAAAGTCACGGTGACAATCGCGGTGCCGGTGACGCCGCCGCTTGTCGCCGAGATCGTCGCGGAGCCGGTGGCGACGGCCGTGACAAGGCCGCTGCCGGAGACAGTGGCCACACCGGTTGCGTTGGAGGTCCACGTGATGGGCCTAACGAGAACGTTGTTGTTGGCGTCGTAGGCTGTCGCCGTAAGCTGTGAGGTTTGATTCGGATTGAGCGACACTGTCGTAGGCAGCACCTCGACGCGCGCTACGGGCACAGCGCTCACAGTCAGCAGAGTCATCCCTGTCACACCCTCGCTCACTGCCGAGATCGTCGTAGTCCCCGAAGCCACCGCTGTCACCAGACCCGCTGCCGTGATCGTCGCGACCGCCGTATTGGACGACGCCCACGTGACGGGGCGGCCCGACAGGATGGTGCCCCCGCCGTCGCGCATCGTGGCTGTCATGCCCAATGCCTGGCCGACGCCTAACGTAGGATTCGCCGGCGTAACCGTTACGCTGGCCACCGGGACATTCGACACTGTCACGTTGCATGTCCCCGATACTCCTTCGCTCGTCGCGGTGATGACCGCGCTCCCCGCGGCCACTGCCGTCACGCGGCCGAGACTCGATACCACAGCCACGGCCTCGTTGCTCGACGACCATGTGACAACGCGCCCGGAAAGCGCGCTCCCGGCCGAGTCACGAGTGACAGCCAGCAGCGGCGCCGAGCCGCCCTGCTGCAGTGACAGCGCCGAAGGGGTGACCTGTACGCTGGACACCGGAATGTTCGTCACCGTGATCGTCGCACCGGCGCTGATACCTTCCGTCGCCGCGAAGACCGAGGCGGTCCCCAAACCCACAGCCGTCACCTCGCCCTGCTGATTCACGGTGGCCACGCTCGGCGCGCCTGTCAGCCACGTGAAGCGGCGGTTGGCGAGCGGCCGTCCCTGCGCATCGAATGCCTGCGCGGTGAGAGCGACACGCTGCGAGACGCGCAGCGAAGCCTGGTTAGGCGTTATGCTGATCGATGCGACCGGAACCGGCGTCACAGTCACCAGCGCGCTCGCCGTCTTCCCTTCGCTCGTGACTACAATCTGCGCCGCTCCCTCTGCAACCGCCGTTATCAGGCCGCTCGAAGAGACCGTCGCGACAGCAA
>JBQTJS010000018.1:0-2766 GCA_052386875.1 Gemmatimonadaceae bacterium | reverse complement strand
GGGGGGACGTACGGCGCCGACCTGCAATTACCTGTGCCATCTGACGAACAGAACAACCCCAAGTTCCAGCAGTGCATCGACCGCAGCGCATAGCGTTGGAGCTTGCGCGAAGCGGACGGGGGCGGCCCAGGCCGCCCCCGTTTGTTATATAGGCCGGGCCGGCGGCGTTTGGGATAGGCCGGTGTTGTGCTTGACGTTTACTGTTGCCACCACGTATAGGTAGCAGCACTTTACACAACAATAGTCGTCCCCCGCTCTAGTCGTCCCCCGGGCCGCGCCCCCGCAATGCGGCCCAATTCAAAACACATTCTCCACCAAGGAGGCGCATGATGCGCGCTGGAACGTTCGTCATTACACGATGGGCGACCGCGGCTTCGTTGCTGTTCGGCGCAGCGGCGGTACAAGCGCAAGCCGGGTCGATCGCGGTGCGTGTAGTCGATGCCGCGTCGTCCAACCCTATCGATCAAGCGCAGGTATCTATTATCGGCACCACGCTGGGCGGCCTAACGAACGCGGACGGCCGCGTGCTCATCCGAGGCGTCGGCGCCGGGACGCATCAATTGCGCGTGCTGCGCGTGGGTTACGGCGAGCAGAAGAAGGCCGTGACGGTGGCAGCAGGCCAGCAAGCCACGGCTGACTTCTCGTTAGGGGCCGTGGCTGTGAGTCTGGCGCCTGTTGTAACCACGGCGACCGGAGAGTCGCGCCGCGTGGAGCTGGGGAACACTATCGCCCAGATCGACGTGGCCAAGGTCGTGGACGTCGCGCCGGTGAAGACTGTCGACGATCTGCTCACTTCGCGTGTGTCCGGGATCGCAGTAACGACCGGCACGCAGACCGGCTCCGGGAGTCGTATCCGCATCCGCGGGTCCAACTCGCTTTCGCTGAGCAACGAGCCGCTCTTCGTCATCGACGGTGTGCGCATGACGGACAACATCAGCTCGTCCAACCTCTTCACCGGCGGAGCACAGCCCAGTCGCGTCGGCGATCTGAACCCTGACGAGATCGAGAACATCGAGATCGTCAAAGGGCCGTCGGCGGCAGCGCTGTACGGTACGGCGGCCGCTAACGGCGTAGTGGTAATCACCACGAAGCGCGGTCGCGCCGGGCAGGCCCGCTGGACTGTATACGCAGAGGGCGGCTACAGCGAGGACCAGAACACGTATCCGACCGCGTACACGATCTTCGGCAAGCGCGTCATTAACGGTGTGCCGGAAGCCAACACGGCGCCGCTCAATTTCTGCAACTTGTCGCGCATTTCAGCGGGACTGTGCACTGTCGACTCGGTCGCCAAGCTGAACCTGTGGGACGACAAGGAGCTTTCCCCGTTAGGCACGGGGAATCGCGCGCAGTACGGCTTGCAGCTTTCCGGCGGCAGCGATGTGCTGCGCTACTTCATCTCCGGTGAACGCGAGGACGAGACCGGTGTGCTGGAGCTTCCCCCGTTCGAGCGCAAGCGGCTCGAGGCGGCCAAGACTGTGATACGCGACTGGACCGAGCGCCCCAACGTGCTGGAGAAGAACAGCTTCCGGGCCAATCTGAACGCCACCATCAATCCGAGAATGGACCTCGGCCTCACGTCGAACTACATCAATATCGGCCAGCGGTTCTCTCTCGAGTCCAACGCAACGGCGGGGCTTGGATCGCAGGCGTTCGGCGGCCCGGGTTGTAAGATCTGTATCCCTGACCGGCTCGTAGGCGGAGGTTTGGGGACGCCGCTGTTCGGCTACCGCGCCTGGACCCCCGGCTTTACGTGGCAGGAGAAGGCGGGCCAGCGTCTCAACCGGTTCATCGCCACGTTGAACGGGGATTGGCGGCCGACGAGCTGGCTGCAGAACCGCCTAACGTTTGGCAACGACTTCAGCGACCGCGTCGACGACAACCTGCTCTTCAACGGCGAAGGGCCGCCCATCACGGGGACCTACCGCAACGGCTTCAAGCAGAATACGCGGACGGACATCCGTAACCTGACGGCCAGCCTCGGGAGCACGGCCAGCTGGAACCCGAACGCGTGGTTGAACCTGAAAACAACGGCCGGCGTGCAATACGTGTCGTACACGTTCGAGCAGAACGTGGCGACGGGGACCGAGATCCCGCCCGGAGCACAGACGCCTAACGTTGCTATCACGCGCCTGGCGAGCGAATTCACCACGCTTCAGAAGACGCTCGGTCTCTTTGTCGAAGAGGCGGCGGCGATCAACGATCGGCTTTTCCTGATCGCCGCGCTGCGTTCCGATCAGAATAGCGCCTTCGGAACCGACTTTCAGAGCGTCCTCTATCCCAAGGCGTCGCTTTCCTGGATCCTGTCGCAAGAGGACTTTTTCCCCAAGGTCGGCGCGCTCGATCAGTTCCGCTTGCTGTTCGCATACGGTACTTCGGGCGTCCAGCCGGGACCTAACGATGCTCTCCGGTTCTTCGCGGGCCAGAACAGCAATATCCGCGGAGCCGACCAGCCCACAGTGGTCTTCACCTCCATCGGAAACCCGGCCCTCAAGCCGGAGCGCAGCAGCGAATGGGAAAGCAGCATCGAGTCCAAGTGGCTCGGCAGCCGCTACAACCTCGACGTTTCCTATTACAGGAAGCGCACGAAGGATGCGTTAATTACGGCCATCGTTGCGCCGTCTGCCGGCTCCGCGGTCGGAGTGCGCCGGAACCTCGGTGCGGTGCAGAATCAGGGATGGGAGATGCTCGCCACGGCGCAGGTACTGGACCGCAACAACCTGGCCGTAGACTTCTCGGTCAACGCATCGACCAACTCCAACCGGTTGA
>JBQTJS010000017.1:0-5775 GCA_052386875.1 Gemmatimonadaceae bacterium | reverse complement strand
AGTAGACGACCTCCTCCCCCTGCAGCGCGCGCACACGCGTTGTCTTGAGCCCGATCCGCTCGACGGTGCCGACCTGCCCGTTGACGTCGATCGTCTCGCCTACAACGAACGGCTTGTCGACTACGATTGACAGCGCCGCGAAGATGTCGCCGAGGATGTTCTGAACTGCGAGCGCGATCGCGATACCGGTGATTCCGAGGCCGGCGATGAGCGCAGTGACGTCGTAACCGAAAGCTGTGAGGGCGGCAACGATTACGAAGGCCCAAAGAAGGGTCTGCGCCAGGAACCCGACGGCTCCGATCGCTGTGCGCGCAGCGCCGTCAGGGTTGCGTGCCGCGTAACCGCGCGCTAGCGCTCGGATGGCAGCGGCTCCCCACAGGCCCACTTGCACCGCGGCGGCGATGATGGTGATCGCGCGGATTATGCCGGCGAATCGTTGCGGCAGCTCGAGCGATGCGGCGGCGGCCTGCAGTGCGAGTGCGAGCACGAAGAAGATGCGCGTTGCACTGAATACCGCGACGAAGGCGTCGTCGATCTGTGTGACAGTGCGCGCAGCGAGCGCTGCGAGCCGGCGTTGGAGCAGCCATTTGGCGCCGAGCAACACACCGGCGACGGCCAGGAAGATTCCGGCGGCCGTGGCCCAGGCTGCGGGTGGATTCGCTTGAAGGATGGGGATGATTTGGTCGCTGCTATCCATTGCTGACGCTAGCCTAGTTATGTCGAGCCGGGACGTCCAGTTATTGCTTGACAGGTCAGCCAACCGGCCGGATTTTGAATACAAGTCAACATGCAAAGTATGTCGCGCGTAGAGTGTCCACTCGGGAGGTCTCCATGTTCTTGCTTCGTCAGGTGGCACGGCGTTTTTCGCACGTCGCACTCGCCGCAACGCTTACAGCGCTTGTAGTAGCCCCAGGGGCGGCGCAGACGGGGACCGTAGCCGGAACTGTGACCGATCGGGCGACCGGTGCGCCGGTCGCCGCGGCGCGCATTCACCTTGTCGGCGTACAGACGTTAGGTGCCGCCACGGACGATCGTGGCCGTTTCACGCTGCGTAATATTCCTCCCGGGCAACAGACTGTGCGCGCGACGCGCATCGGGTTCCGGCCCGAGAACCAGACGCTCGCGGTGCAGGCGAATGATACGGCGCGCGTCACGTTCCAGATGATGCAGAGCGCGATCGAACTGTCGTCGGTGGTTGTGACCGGGACCGGCGGAGCTGTCGAGAAGACCAAGATCGGTACCTCGTTAGGCCAGGTTGATCTCGAGGCCATGCAGACAACGATCCCGACGACGAACTTCTCCAATGTGCTGTCATCCAAAGTGACGGGGGTGCGCTCGGTCGGCGTCGGCGGCGGTGTGGGAGGGGGCCAGGACCTGCGCATCCGCGGCATCGCCTCGTTCAATCTGAACCAGCGCCCAGTCGTGTATATCGACGGCGTGCGCGTCGATACGCGCGGCACGGAATGGGCCTTCGGCACGATAGCGTGCTGCGCGTTCACCGGCGGCAACTCGACGGACCGGCTCAGCGACCTCAATCCTAACGACATAGAGCGCGTCGAGATCCTCAAGGGTGCCTCGGCTGCGACCTTGTACGGATCCGAGGCGACGAACGGCGTCATCCAGGTCTTCACCAAGCGGGGCCGCGGCGAAGCGCGGACCGCGTGGAACCTCGGGCTGACGACGGGTCTCAATCGTCTGCGCGAGAACCTGCCGACCAAGCTCTTTCCCAGGTTTACCGGGCCTGACGGCACGCGCGCGCTTGACGCCAACGGCCTGATCGAGAACGGCCCCTACTTCGGGGTCGATCTCTCGGCCACAGGCGGGACGCAGCGCTCGACGTATTTCGCGTCGCTGGGTGCGAGCCAGGAAGAAGGCTCCATTCAGCCTAACGATCAAACGAAGGCGAACCTGCGGCTCAACGTCACCATCCTCCCCACCGATAGGACGACGATCGAGGCGCGCTCGGCGTACACGCGCAACAAGGTGAACGAGCTGCAGGCCGGCAATAACTGGACGGCGTTGTTAGGTAACGCGATGAACGGCGACCCGCGTAAGGCGACCAAGCAGCGCCCGTACGGCGAGGCGTGGGTCCCCGTCAGCGATATAAAGGACATGACCACGGTCAGCGATGCCGACCGCTGGACCGGCGGCATAACGGTGAGCCAGCAGCTGCGCTCTGACTTGACGAATCGCTTCACGGTCGGCGTCGATGTCGTCGGCGATCAGAAAGAGCGATTCTTCCCGTTCGTTGGTCCGTCCGGAGTAACCAACCCCTACGGCCCGGCGGGCGTTACGCGTGGGCAGCGCAATGTCGGTCAGCGCAATTTCAAGTCGTACACTGTCGATTACCTCGGCCAGTGGAACGTGCGGCTCCTCAGCGACCTAACGGCGGATCTGTCCTGGGGCGCTCAGGGCTTCTGGGAAACGGACAGGCGCTATCTGTCCATCGGGAACGATTTCCCCGGCCCCGGCGTCAGCACTGTCAGCTCCGCTGCCCAGCGCTTGGGCGAGGAAAACTTCGACGAGCGGATCAACGTGGGCGGCCTGCTTCAGAGCCGCTTCTCTTACAAGGACCGCCTGTTCAGCACAATCGGGCTCCGCGTCGACGGCGCCAGCGCATTCGGTAAGGACTACGGCTTCCAGAAGTATCCCAAGTTCGACGTCGCATATCTCGTCAGCAGTCATGGCTTCCTTCCCGACGTCGTGAACACGCTCAAGCTGCGCGCCGCAGTCGGCAGGGCAGGGAAGATGCCGGGGGCGTTCGATTCGTTCACCTCGTATGAAGCGACACCGGTATACGAGGGGACCGCCGGCATCATTCCGTCGAATCCGGGGAACGCGGATTTGCGGCCGGAGGTGTCCACTGAGGTCGAAGCCGGCTTCGAGGCCGGGTTCCTCAACGACCGGTTAGGCGTCGAGGCTTCGTACTACAGATCTGAAACCAAGGACGCGATTTTCAATCTGTTCAATCCGCCGAGTGCTGGATTCGTTAGGTCGCGGAGTGTGAACCTGGGCGCGATCGAGAATCGCGGCTGGGAGGCGTCGCTGAATATCCTCGCTGTTGCGACGCGCAAGTTCGAGTGGACGACCAACCTCCGGGCGGACGGGAATAAGAACAAAGTCGCCGATCTTGGCGGCATCAACACTGGGCGCTTCGACATCCGGCTCGGCTATCCGGTCGGCGGAATCTGGGCGCTAAGGCCTGTCGAGTTCAGAGTGGATGCCGGCCGTCCCAACACGGTTCGCAGCGCCGATCGCAGCTTTATGGGACCGCCGCTGCCGACGTTCAACGGATCGTGGGGGAACACGGTCCGTTACGGCCCGCTGCAGGTGTATGCGCTGCTCACGATGGAAGAGGGAGCGGTGTTCTCCAATGGCGATCGGCCGTATCGTATCCGCCAGGGCGGCGCCGACGAGTACCTCGCGCTGCTCGATGCGAACGGCCGGCCCACCTTCGCGGCCGATTCGCTGTTCGACTACTACAGCAAGCTGGATGCGATCGACAGCAGAGACAACGTTAGGCTGCGCGAGGTCTCGCTCACGTACAGCCTTCCCGAGAGCTGGAGCAACCTGGTTCGCGTCGGTCGTACGACTGTTACGTTGTCGGGGCAGAACCTCATGTGGTGGGACGATTGTCATTGCGTCGATCCGAACATGAACTGGGCGGGTGCAAGCTCGTTCACGATCGGCAGCGGGTTCCTCGCGCAACCGAGTCCGCGCGTCTTCCGCTTCCTCGTGAGGACGCGTTTCTAGGATGCGTGGTGGGCGCGCATACAACGATGCGGACGAAAGCACCACTCACTTCTGGCTTCGGGGTACTTCCATGTTGAAGCATATGATGGTACGTGCGCTGCGCCGCGTCGGAGGCGGCGTCGCTATGGCGGCGGTTGCCGGCGCCGGCTGCTCCGGGATCTTCGACGTCGAGGATCCACAAGCATTCGGTGACGACGATCTCAACGATCCGGCGATCCTCGGCGCCGTTGCGTCGGGCGTCGAGGGCTCGCTGCACCAGGCGTTCGACGATTTGATCGTGATCTCCAGCCTGTTGGGCGATGAGATCGAGGAGACGTCGACGTGGATCGACTGGCGCGACATCTCGTTAGGCAGGATCCGGGCCGACTGGCCCACGCCCGGCTCGTTCTCCGGGCCGCAGGACGGCCTGCTGCGCGCCAGGTTCGCCGCGCAGGACGCCGCTGCGCGCATCGAAAAGGTGTTAGGCAGCTCGGCGGCGACCAATCCGCTTGTCGCACAGGTGAAATGGGTGGATGCGGCAGCCGATCTGCTCATCGGCATGACGTATTGCGAAGGGCCGGAGGCGCCGAACGGCAAGGAGATCACAGACGCTGCGCTCATCAAGCAGTCCATCACGAAGTTCGGCGCGGCGCTGACTGCGGCGACGGCAGCGAACAACGCGGCGTGGATCAATGCCACGCGCGCGCTGCGGGCGCGGGCATACTTGCTCGATGGACAGTACGATCAGGCACTGGCCGACGCGCAAGCGGTTCCGGACAACTTCGAGAAGCTGGCGATCTTCGCTGACGCGGCAGGCAATCAGCAGAGTCTCACCGGCAATCAACTGCATGCCAACCGCAACCGTTCCGGTGGTCTGCGGCAGATGTACTTCTCCCGCGTCAGGCTGGGCGCGGACGGAGTCGGTGCACTCACTGACCACTTCGATGCCACAAAGACCGACCCGCGTATGGCCGTCTCGCGCCGCGGCAATGCGTTAGGCGTCAACAACCAGACGCCGCATTACTCCATCGAGAAATACAACAGCCGCGGCAACGATATCGTGATGACGTCCGGCCGCGAGATGCGGCTGATCCGCGCCGAGGTGTACATGCGCCGCGGAGATTTCGCGTCGATGACCGCGCAGCTCAATCTGAATCGTGCGGCCGCGGGTCTCCCAGCGCTGACGCTCCCGGCCAACGCCGACGCGGCGCGCGCGCTGCTGCTTAACGAGCGCTTCGCGCAGCTCTTCGTGGAGGGGCACCGCCTGGCGGACCTCAATCGGTTCGATCTGGTGGCGTCGCTCCTGGGGACGGGGCGGGCGAAGAAGCTTCCGATGTCGCGCAACGAGATAATCAACAACGCGAATATCCCCGATCAGGGACAGAAGTGCCCGGCGGTTAGCTGAGACGCAGGTCCAGGGACAAGGACCGTTCCAATGCCCAGGTGACGATCGATGCCGGCGCCGCGCTACGGACTTGGACCTGGGACCCTGGACACGGTTCGCATGGACCGGCGCGGCTTCCTGGCGGTACTTGGCACCATGGCAGGCGGTGCCACGTTAGGCACCGTTGCCGCTGCTTGCGGCGGCGGCGAGGCAGCCGGACCGGGCGAGCCGCCGCCTGCGGCGCGCGGAGCGATCCGTGGGATTGTCAGCGACCTGCAGGGAACGCCGCAGCCCTCGTTAGGTAGGCTCTATCTGATGTGGGACTCGGGACATCAGACGGGTCACGTGGCCGATGTCGGCAGCGACGGGCGTTTCACATTCGATAACCTCGAGCCGCGCGACTACAAGGTGCGCTTTCACGCCGCCGGCCGGGCGCACGTCCCCGACGGTATCCAACACCCTATCCCCGTAACGGTCCAATCCGGTAAGGCCGCCGATATCCAGGTCCGCGTCACACTCGGCGTGCCTAACACGATGGAGATAGAAATCTACGCCGGCGACGACTTCTTTCAGTTGCAGCCCGATGGACTCGAGAACGGCGTGGCGCGCGTCAAGCAGGGGACGACTGTCTGCTGGTACAACGTTGGAACACAGCCGCA
>JBQTJS010000016.1:0-3103 GCA_052386875.1 Gemmatimonadaceae bacterium | reverse complement strand
GCATAACGAGCCAACCACAACCGCCCGGAGTTAACCAGATCGATCCCGCCCAGCAGGACCTGACCCGTAAACTCCGCCGATGGCGCCGTGGCGAGGTCGCTCTGCGCGCTCTGCAGCAGCGCGATCGCCGCCTTGAGCGCCGAGTCGCGCGTGACGAAGCGCGGCTGCGCCGTGCCCGGCTCGACGATGATTTGCGCCCACGCCTCGGCGAGGCTGCCGAACGCCCACCCCTTCAGCGTTTTTGCGAGCGCGCTTATCCCCGACGCAGTCGTCGGGGCGAGCGTGACGTTGCCTAGGTTGCGCAGGATGTCGTCGGCGGACTTCACGACCTGGTAATGCCGGCTCCAAAAGTTCAGCAGATCGGGATTGGTCGGCTCGATGCGTGGCGTGTTGGCCGACGCGTCCGGAAAGCGCTGGAACTCGCGCTGATTGGAGATGGAGCCGTTGGTGGTGCCGAATTCGCCGGCGACGAGCCCGGGAACCCAGACAGCTTCAGAGAGCGCATTGCCGAAGCGGCCCTGCAGACCGATGGCGACGGCACGGATGCCCGCCGCGGAACTGATGACCTGGCCTTCGGTGGCCGCGTTAGGGTTCGTCAGGTCGAGCGAGCAGCTCGTTAGGATAGCGGAGGCCGCGCACGCGGCCGCGATGCTGCGCTGCGTCATGAGCGTGGTCTCCGGTTAGTAGTTGAGGTTGAGCGACAGCTGCACACTGCGCGGAATCGGCACCGTGGCGAAACCAAAACCGCGCACCAAAGTCCGCTGCCCTCCCGCGTTCGCTTCCGGATCCCAGCCGCTGTAGTCAGTCCACGTCTTGAGGTTGCGCCCCGACACCGTGAGCGAAGCTCCCTGCGCCGCCAGCCGCTGCGCAAACGTCCGCGGCACGGTCCACGTAAGCGCCACCTCGCGCAGCTTGGTGAACGCGCCGTCCTCGATGTATTCCTCGAAGATGGAACGCCGCGCGGCGAAGAATCCGCGCGGCACTGCGCCGGTCAGCTCTTTCGCGTACTCGGCGCCCACGCCGAATGCAGGCGTCTCCAGCAGGCGGCGATCGAAGTTGAAGAGATCGACGCCCTGCACGCCGTCGAATTGCACGCGCACATTGAGGTTGGTGCGGACGATGAATTCGTTGCTGAGCGACCAGTATCCCTTTGGGTTCGGATTGCCGATAATCTTGCGCGTCCCGATCGCGGGGATGCCGACGATCTTGCCGCTCGCGTCCTGAATGGGCTGGCCCTGCGCGTTGAGGATGTTGCCGGCAGCGTCACGCACATATGTCGTCCCGAAGAAGTGGCCCGGCGCCTGGCCGGCGTCGACGCGGATGATGTTGAAGCTCTCAGGGACGAAGAAGGCGCCCCCGGTGGAAACCTTGGTCACGACGGGATCGTTTGTCGCGTAAGTGAACGTCGTGTTCCACGTCAGGTCGGTGCGCCTAACGTTGAAAGATCGCAACAGCAGCTCGATCCCTTCATTCTGCAACTCGCCGACGTTAGCAAGCTGTTGCAGGAAACCTGAAGACGGGGTCACTGCCCGCGGCAGGATGAGATCGCTGACAGTCTTGTCGAAGCGGGTCAGCTCGATGCCGAAACGGCCGTTCAGCAGCTCGATGTCGGCGCCGAATTCCAGCTCCCTGGCGCGCTCGGGCTTGAGGCTCTGGTTCCCTTGCTGCGTGCTGTTGACGATCCCGGCGCGATCTCCGGTCGGCTCGAAGACGTAGTTGGAGAATCTGTCGAAGCTGCCGGGAGGTTGTTCGCCGGAGTAGCCCAGCCCGCCGCGCAGGCGCACGCGGTTGAGCCACCTGCCGACAGCATCCTGAAAGCCGCCTAACGAGGACAGGTCGACTGTCGCACCGAACTTCGGGAATGACTGGCGCCTTACGTCAGCGCCGAACGCGCTCGACTCGTCCGAGCGGAGCGCGGCTGTCGCGGTGAGCAGGTCGCCCCAGCTGGCCTGCTGCTGGCCGTAGATCCCGAGGATGCGCCGCTCGTCCACGAACTGCGAGGCGAACTGGCGGCTCCCCTGCACAGTGCTGACGAGCACAGCGAGGTCTTCGGCGCGCGCGGTAGTGCCGTCGTACTTCTGCTGCTGATAGTTCACACCGCCGCTCGTTGTGAATGCCCAGCGGCCCAGGACGGGCCACTTGTACGCCGCGTCGAGGTCGGAGTTCGTTAGGCGGGCGCGCAGGTTGGCGGAGATCGCCATTCCCTGGACGAGGGCGCTCGCCGACGCACCGCGCGGCACGAACTGTGACTGCTGGTCACCGTACGTATCGTAGCCGAACCTGTAGTTGACGGATAACTCGTCGATCGGTGCGGCGCTGAAGGTGAGTCCGCCCGTGAAACGGCTCACGCGCTGCGGCGCTTTCCAGTTGGCGATCACCTCGAGGGGATTCGACGCAAGCTGCCCGGCGGGCCACACCCCAGTGCTCGGATTGCGCCTGAGATCACGATCATTGGCGTTGAAAAAGAATCCTGTGAGCACGCCGACGTTGGAAACGAGACCGCCGTTAGGCTGCAGCGACGCACGCGAATCGCTGTACGCGGCGGAAGTCTGCAGCCGCAGCCAGTCGCTCAGCTCCCGATCCACGTTCACGCGCACATTGCCGCGGCGGTAATCTGTGGAGCGGATCACGCCGTCCTGGGACTGATAGCCGCCGGACAGAAAGATCTGCGTCTTCTCGTCACCTCCGGACACTGACACCTGCGCGCTCGCGGAGGGCGCGGTCCGGAAGATCTCGTCCTGCCAGTCAAAGCGCGTCACCGGCTGTCCTGCGGCGTTCACAGGGGCGCGATTCACAGCGATCCTGCGTTCCACTTCTTCCTGTCCGACCGATGCGCGGAACGTCGTGCGCAGTGCTCCCGCGCGCCCCCGCCTGGTGAAGATCTGTATGACGCCGTTGTTGGCGCGCGATCCGTACAGTGCGGCGGCCGCGGCCCCTTTCACGACTTCGACGTGCTCGATGTCGTTAGGATCGAGGTCGGCGATGCGATTGGACGTGTAGCCGCCGAGGTCCACTAACTGCGTGGAGCTGTTATCGACTACTACGCCGTCCACGATGTACAGCGGCTCGGCGCTGCGGCTGATTGTGGAGAGACCGCGCAGCC
>JBQTJS010000015.1:0-4003 GCA_052386875.1 Gemmatimonadaceae bacterium | reverse complement strand
TCGAGAGCGAGGTATGACGCGTAGCTGATATCGTCGCGGGACAGCGGTTGGCTCATCAGAAGGTCGCCACATCGAGGGTTAAGAGATCGTCGACGCGCATAGTCTCGGATGTGAAGAACGGCTCACCATAACGGCAACGGATAAGCGAGCCGTAATGCGCCGCCTGGTGCCTAACGATCTCATACAGCGAGTCGCCGTTCGGATATGCTTCACCTGCCTGCGTGACGCCGTCGAACTGCGTGGCGTAACAGCGGATCGCCGCCAACTTCTCCTCGAACACCGCGCTAATATCGACGATGAACGTGGGCTTGACAGGGTCTTCGCGATAGGTGATGCAGTGGATCACCTTGCGCGGGCGGTGCGCCGGCAGCGCAGGCGCTACTTTCGCCAACCCGGCTACGAAGCAGGCGTCGCGCACCAGCTCCGACGTCACTCGATGATCGGGATGCCGGCCGTCGCGCGCGGGAGCGATGACGACACGAGGCCTCAGGCGGCGGATGACGTGCGCAAGCGAGACACGCGTGTCGGGCGTATTCACTATCGCTGCGTCCGGCCAGCCGAGGTTCTCGCGCAGCGCCAGCCCCAGAATCGCCGCGGCGCGGGCCGCCTCGTCGGCGCGTTGCTCGACGGACCCGCGCGTCCCCATCTCGCCAGCCGTTAGGTCAACAACGCCCGTGCGTTGGCCGCGGCGAGCAGCAGCCAGCAGCGTGCCGCCGCACGTCAGCTCGATGTCGTCTCGGTGCGCTGCGATGGCCAATACGTCAACGTGAGTCACCCCCTAAACCTACAAGTGCGCGGTCTCACGTCTAAGGTCTGCGACCAGAGGTCGCGGGGTCACGGGTCAACGTCACGGGGCTAACGATCGAGATGGCCGGCACCACGCTCGAGAGCGTGCGCGTGCTCGGTTCCGCGTGGGTCCCGCACCTCAACCGGCCGGTCGCGGAAGCCCACGTACGAGAACATCAAGCGTGTCGGCCTCCCGCGGTGCAGCGCCGAGGACCAACAGCTCGGCAAGGCGGTGCAGAAGCTCCTCGGCAGGCCGGAGAGGGGCCTGGACACAGCCGTGTCGCCGTTAGGCGCGCCGATCGCCGAAGAAGCAAGACGGGGAGGGGGATCGGATGACATCGGCGACGTTTCATGGGCTGTGCCGACAGTGCAGCTGAACTTCCCCTCGAACATTCCCGATCTGCCGGGGCACCATTGGTCCGATGCCATCGCCATGGCGACGCCGATTGCGCACAAGGGCGCGACGGCGGGGGCTAAAGTCCAAGCAATGACTGTGCTCGATCTATTGCTAACGCCTGCGCTCGTGACCAACGCCAGGGAATATTTCTCCGCCCAGAGCGAGGCCACCAAGTACGTTCCGTTCGTCGGCGCAGCGGATCAGCCGGCCACTTGGCTTCACGCGGACATAATGTCACGCTATCGCGCGGAGCTGAGTAAGCACTACTTCGATCCGACCAGATTCAAGAGCTACCTCGAACAGTTGGGCGTTAGGTATCCGACGTTGAAGTAGCCGGCATCATTCGTATCTCAACGCTTCAACCGGATCGAGCTTCGCCGCACGCCGGGCGGGGATCAACCCGAAGACGATTCCCACGGCGACGGAGACGAGTACCGCTGCAACCGTCTGCGTGAACGGTAACGGGGCGTCGACGCGCAACAAAAGCGCGATCAGCTGGCCCACGCCGATTCCGGCAAAGATGCCGATCAGGCCGCCGATGCCGGTCAGCGTGGACGCCTCCACCAGAAACTGCGACATGATGTCGCGCCGGGTCGCGCCTAACGCTTTGCGCACGCCTATCTCGCGCGTGCGACTCGTCACCGAGACCATCATGATCGCCATAACCCCGATCCCTCCGACAAGCAGCCCGATTGAGGACAGCGCCATCATGACCAGGAAAAAGGCCCCGGTAAGGCTGTTGAAGATATCGAGGATCTGATCCTGCGTGATGAGATCGAAGCTGTTCTTCTCCGCCGGGCGCAGCCTGCGCATCTCGCGTAACGCCACAGTCACGGCCGCCTGCGCGGAGTCGACGGCCACGTTAGGCCGCGGCTTCACCGAGATATACAGCGCGTTCGTCTTGTCGATCGGGAACTGCGACCACATCATCTCGAAGGGAATCACGGCGCCGTTGTCCGCCCCCGGTGGCGCGAAGACGTTCTGCGGCTCGGCCCACAATCCGATCACTTCGGCAGGCCGACCGCCCACGCGGATCCACTTCCCGATCGGATTCTCGCGAACAAACAAGCGCCGCGCGTTCGCTTCGTTCAACACGACCACGCTGGCCCCGCTGCGCAGCTCCGTGCGTGTGAACCAACGCCCGACCACCAACTCGCCGCCGAAGATCTCCTGGAAGCGATCGTCGGCGCCGTTTAGCGTCGTCGGTTGCGAGCGGGTACCCTTGTACTCGAGTCGTCCCAGGTGCTGTGCCCATAATGCCGCGAACGCGATCTCGGGTAGGAGGGCGATGCGCTGCGCCTCACGCCGCGAGAGGTCCGGGCGGATGCGGATCCATGCCGGGAGCGCGTCCGGATTCACCGGCGTCTGGGAGAAGGCTTTCATCACATAGAAGGTGGTGGGACCGGCCACCTCGATCGTCCCGACGATTTGCCGCTGGATCCCGTTGACGAGCGTCGCCATTGCCATCACGGTGCTGATGCCGATCACGACGCCGAGTATTGTGAGCGCCGAGCGCATCTTGCTCACGCGGAGCGTTGTCAGCGCCATGACGATATTCTCGTCCAGGCGTTCCAGGAAGGCGCGCACAGTTACTCCGCGCGCATGGCGAGCACAGGGTCGAGCCGGGCCGCGCGGCGCGCCGGATAAACGCCGAACACGATGCCGACGCCCGCGCCTAACGCGATAGCGAGCGCGACCGACCAGGCGGTGACTCGCGCCGGCAGCGGGGAAGCGGTCGCGATCAGGCCCGCGAACGCCCAGCCGGCGGTTACGCCGATGAGACCACCTAACGTCGCCAAGGTGACTGCCTCCGCGAGGAACTGGCGCTGAATATCGCGGGCGCGTGCCCCTACCGCCTTGCGGATGCCGATCTCGTGTGTCCGCTCCGTGACGGACATGAGCATGATGTTCATGATCACGATCCCGCCGACAACGATGCCGATCGAGACGATGGCCGGCACCACCGCGAACAAGACCCGCGTTAGGGTCTTCCAGAAGTTCACCAGCGCGTCGGATGTCTCGAGCGAAAAGTTATTCGGGTCGCCCGGCCGCCCGCGGCGCGCGACGCGCACGGCCTCCTCGACGCCGGCCATTGCCGGCGCGACATGGTTCGCCGTCGGCACCTTCACCGAGATTGTTGTCGTCAGGCGACGGCCGTACAGCATTTCGAAACGCGGGAGCGGCATCAGGATGAAGCCGTCGAACGACTGACCGAGCACGCGACCTTTGCGCTGATTGACGCCGATGATCGTGAAGTGCTCGCCCAGGATGCGGACCTCGCGTCCCACGGGATCCACGTTCTCGAACAGTTTCTCCGCGATCTGCGCTCCGATCACGATGACGCTACGCCGTTCGAGCACATCGAGGTCGGAAAGCGGCCGGCCGGCGCCGATGCGATAGTCCTGCACCGTCTGGTACGGTGCGGTGACGCCGAATATCAGCACGTCACCGAGCGTGCGATTGCGCCAGTGGACGTCGGCCTGGGGAGTGGGCCAGCCCGACTGAAGGCTGACGGCCTCCGCGTTAGGCACCGCCGCTGCAACAACGGCCGCGTCCTCCGGCGTCACGCGCGGCCGTCGCTGAATGAGGTCCCAGCTGTCGTCGGCGATGGGCGCGAGGTTGAGCGGCGTGCGGCGGACCTGAAACGTGTTCGATCCGATCATCGCGCTCGCGACGTTCTCCCTCACGTATGCGTTCATCCCCTGGATGATCGCCACCACGGCTACCAGGAATGCGACCGATACGATGATGCCGAGCAGCGTGAAGAACGATCGCAGCAGGTTCGCGCGGATCTGGAGAAGCGCTGTGCGGAAGATGTCG
>JBQTJS010000014.1:0-9771 GCA_052386875.1 Gemmatimonadaceae bacterium | reverse complement strand
GCTGCCGCTTGCCGCGACGAGCAACAACGTCCAGCCGTACAGGAAGGCTGGAAAAGGGCCGAAGGCGTCCCGCAAGTAGGAGTACAACCCGCCCGAGCCGCGGTCCATTGCCGCCAGCTCTGCGTAGGCGAGCGCGCCGAGGAGCGACAGTATTCCTCCTATCACCCAGATGGCGAGCGCAAGGCCGACGGAGCCCCCTGTAGTCCGCAACACGACTCCCGGGACGATGAAGATGCCGGAGCCGATCACGAGACCAACGGTGAGCAACACCAGGTCCGTCGTGCCTAACGTGCGGCGCAGCGAGTCAGCCATGCAATCGGCTCCGTTGTTTGTGAGACGCGGATCGGCCGAACGATACGCGCGCGCCGCTTGGCGCGCGAGCGCCCTTTCGCTCGTTTCTTTACTGCAACCCCGCAAGATCCGTTACTGTGTCGATGTCGGGCGGGGGCGGCATATCCAGCGCTACGATTTTGACGCGTGACGGATCGCGATCGATCACGTCTCGCGCGCCGCGATCGCCGCGCAGCGAACGCAGCTCGGGCCACACGGCGCGGGCGAAGAGCACGGGGTGGCCGCGTTCGCCGCGGTACTGCGCTGCCACGATAGGAAGCCGCGTGTGTAGCCACGCCTCGATGACCGCGCTCACGGCGTCGCGATGGAGCGTCGGTTGATCGGCCAGTGCAATGAGCAGGGCGTCGCTCGTGGAGGGCGCGGCATCGAGGGCGACGCGCAAGCTGCCGCTCATCCCATCCTCAGGACGCTCGTTGACGACGCAGCGGGCGAGCGTCCCGGCCAGCGCCGCCGCGATCTCGCCGGTGGCCGGCGGCAGTACCGCGACGACTTCGGCGACGGCGGGGTGGGCGAGAGCCCGGACGGCGTGCCTAACGAGCGGCTCCCCGGCGTACGGCGCAAGGACCTTCCTCCCCCCGAAACGGCGCGCCAGCCCCGCGGCGAGGACGACGCCGGTAATCATTCCGCGTAACGCGCTCCTTCGGCCGGTTCATCGAGATAGCGCGCCAGTCCGGTGTGGAGCACAGTCAATGGCAGGCGCACGCAGCCGAGCCGAGCTGGGGGAACTTTGGCGTCGAGCGCGGAGAGGACGTCCTGTACAGTGAGCGTGGCGACGTCGTCCAGATGCGCACCGTGCAGCAATACTGTGAGCATCGACGACGCCGCTACGCAGATTGCGCAAGCGTTAGCCGTGAAGCGCGCGTCCTGCACGGTTTCTTGGGCGATCTTCAGCTCGATACGGACACGATCGCCGCACAACGGGTTCGTCCCCTCCTGAGCCATCGTGGGTGCCGCGAGGCTTCCGCGATTGCGCGGCCGGCGGAAATGCTCGAGGATCGTCGGGCCGTACGGCTGGCTCACTCTTCCAGCACCTCACCGCGCCGCGCCGCGGCACGCTCCCGGTAAGGTGGAAAGCGGAAGGCCATATCGCGGGTCAATAGTCCGCCGTGCCCCAGCTCGGCGACCAATTCACTCGTTAGGCGCTCGCCGGCCAGTATCCGCGGCATCAGGAGATCGAAGACCGTGGCTTGCGAGAAGAGGCCGCAGGACGGCAATCCGAGGACAGTGCATTCACCGGCGGCGCTCGTGAGCCGGGCGAACCAGAGGAGACTCCCTGGATGCGCCGGTGTGCCGCGGCGCTCGATTGTGCCGCCGAGCCGCGCCACGGCAGCGAGCGCAGGCTCCAAGGGATCCATCAGGCGCGACCCGGCCACGACAATCACACGCGCCTCCCGGGCTTGCACCGCCGCGACAGCGCGCGCCACAGCAGCAGCGTCCTGCTCCGCGACCAGCGGCTCGAGCAGCTCGGAGCCGAGCCAGGCGACTTTCTCTCTGAGCGCGGCGTGCACGCGGCGGACGGCGCTGTCGCCTAACGACTCCTCGATGATGATTGCAACCTTCTGGCGTTCGAATCGGCGGATGTGCACGATACCGCCGTTGCTCGCAGCCTCGCGTTCGGCCCGCTCGATCGTCTCGCGCGGCACGGCGAAGGGAACGATCTTAACGCGCGCCACTGTTTCACCCGCGTCGACGACTTGTCCGTGGAAGAGCGTGTATACGGCAGTGGCCTCTTGTAAGTTGAGCGTGCGCAGCGCCGGCGTCTCCACGCGCAGGAGGCCGCGGCACGCTGCTTCGAGCGGCCAGTGACCCGCGGACATTCCCTTGACTGTGACGTCGCGGCCGGCGGCTGCGCGCGCGAGGCGGCTCCCTCCCTCGCACTCGTCCAGCTCGTCGGGTTCCAGCTCGACAGCATGCAGCGCGTCCCAGTCGAGCGCCTGGAGGCGCGGCATGGTTGCGCTCGTGAGGCGCGAGCCTTTTGCGAGCAGCACGACCCCGTGAGCGTCGCGCACGTCGCGCGTGAGGACGAACCCCGCCGCGGAGGGTCCCAGCATGTCTTTCGTTAGGCGGTGTGGCTTCACTCGGCCGGAACGGTATCGGCGCGCCGGTCGCGCATGGCGCCGCCGGTTCGGCCGCGCAGCACGGCGAGCGCTTCGGCGAGCACGCTCAGCGCGATCTCGGGCGCGCTTCTGGCGCCGATGTCCAGTCCGACGGGGACGCGCACACGCGCCAACTGTTGCGGCGGCACGCCTTCTTCCTTCAGGAAATCGAGCAGCGCCCGGCCGCGCCTAACGCTGCCGAGCAGGCCGATGTAGGCGGCGTCGCTGCCGAGCACCGCGCGCAGCACTGGAAGGTCGTACTTGTAGTCGTGCGACAACAGCACCACCAACGACGTCGGGCCCAGGGACAAATTCTCGGCGAGTAGCGACGGCATGCCGACACGGATCTCGTCGGCATCGGGGAAGCGTTCTCGCGTTGCGAAGCGTTCGCGGCCGTCGATCACGCAGGTGCGCAGGCCCAGGGTGTGCGCGAGTTGGACGAGCGGCATGGCGACGTGCGTCGCGCCGAAGATAACCAGCGTCAGCGGCGGGGCATGGACTTCGAAGTAGAGGCGCCGGGCGCGGCCGGCGGCAACCAGCGACTGTGTCCCGGATTGGCCGCCTTGGAGGACGCCGCGCGCAGCGCTAGCGGCCGCGTCATCGAGATCGGGGGCGCCGAGGGTGCCGCTGGTGAGCTTTGTCCTCTCGGTGACGACCAGCCGCGCGCGGCTATCCGCGGCGTCCGGTGGGAGGGGGACTACGATTACGGCGCGGTCGCCGCCGTCGAGCGCCGCGCGCACCGTGCGCAGCGCCTGCGCGATCGGGTCGTTAGGTGCGCCTGCCACGTACGGCTCGATAAGGACGTCGACAGATCCGCCGCACGTCATGCCGAGCGCCCAGGCATCCTCGTCGCCTAACGACATACTCAGCACAGTCGGCCGATTGCGCGCGATCACCTCCGCGGCTTCCTGGATCACCCGCGCGTCGACACAGCCGCCGATCGTTACGGAGCCCAGGATACGTCCCGTTTCGTCGATCCACATCTTCGCCCCGGCTTCCCTGGGCGTAGCGCCCTGGGTGGCGATCAGCGTGGCGACGGCGGCCCTGCCCTGCTCCGGCAGCTCGAATCTGTCAGACATGCCGCATCAGGGCGTCGTACACCGCGGCCTCCATGATCTCGGCGTGCACAGCTGGAGATTAGTCGGAGTGATTGTGTAAACGGCCTGTAACGGAATGGCAGTTCGAATGTAATGCTCGGCGGCGGCGTTACAATTCGCACGCGGGCTGTAACCTCCACCATGCTCCCACATGCAGCTTTGCCTCCGCCGCTTGGCCGCCTCAAGCCGTACGTCGGTCTTCCTTGTCGGGCTGGGCCTCTTCCCCGCCGCGCTCGCAGCGCAGCCGGCGGCCGGGACGCGGCCATGGTACGAGCGCATCTCTCTCAGGGGCTACACGCAACTGCGTTACAACAGGCTGTTGGAGACGAACAGGAACCTGACCTGCGCGCAGTGCGATCGCTCGATCGGCAACAACGGCGGACTGTCGATACGGAGGGGGCGCCTAACGTTGAGCGGAGAACTTGGCGATAGGGTGTCTTTCGTGATTCAGCCTGACATGGCCGCCGATGCGGCCGGCGCGAGCCTCTTTTGGCAGATCCGCGATGCGTACTTCGACATTTACCTCGACGCGGCAAGGGCTGCGCGGCTGCGGATAGGCCAGACAAAGGTGCTCTACGGATTCGCGAATCTGCAATCCAGCAGCAATCGGGCGCCGCTGGATCGCGACGATGCGCTCAACAGCGGTGCACCTAACGAGCGAGATCTGGGCGTGTTTTACCTCTGGACGCCCGCCGCCGCCAAGGCACGCTTCAGGATGCTCACCGACAGCGGCTACAAGGGATCCGGCGATTACGGCGTCGTCGCGTTCGGTGTTTACAACGGCCAGAGCGCCAATCGCCCGGAGGCCAACAACTCGCTGCATGGGGTGGCGCGGGTGGCCTACCCCATGGCGCTGCCTAACGGGCAGATAGTCGAGCTTGGCGCGTCAGGCTATACCGGCAAGTTCGTAGTGACCGCGCGCTCCGCCGGCGTCACGGGACCCGGCGAGTTCGCCGACCGGCGCGTCGCGGCTTCGCTCATCTGGTATCCACAGCCGTTAGGCTTCGCCGCGGAATGGACGGCCGGGGAAGGTCCCGAGTTCAATCCCGCGGCGCGCAGGATCGAGCTACGGGACCTATCGGGCGGATACGCACTGCTGATTGCGCGAGTGCGTGGCCCGGGGGCACAGGTCTTCTTCCCGTTCGTGCGCTGGCAGAGCTACGACGGCGGGAAGAAGCACGAGCAGGATGCGCGGAGCTACGATGTGCGCGAGCTGGAGATCGGAACGGAATGGTCGCCCGTGCGAGCGTTGGAGCTGACGGCACAGTACACGATCTCTGATCGCCGCTACGAGGATGCCGGGACGATCGGCAACCGGCAGAAGGGGGAGCTGCTGCGCCTGCAGTTGCAGGTGAACTACTAGCGGGCGCGGTCATGATCTCCTCCGTTACCAGAGCTGAAGAGAAGATGCTAACGGCGGCGTTCGAGCGCCGCCGCCGTAGCGGCCTGGGCAAGTCCCCTAACGAATCACGAACTCGAAACGCTGCTCTACGAGTTGTCGCACGAGCGCTCCGCCGGCGCGCGCCGGTGTGAAGCGCAACGTCGCGAGGCGCACTGCGACCGCACGGACAAAATCAGGGTGCGTTGCCCCGAGCACCGTGACGCTCCCGGTTTCTACTCGCCCCAGCGTGTCGACGATGAATTGCACCGCCACATGCCCGGCGACGCCCGCACGCTGCAACAACACCGGATACTGCGGCGGCGACTGGCCCGCTATCATCGCCACGGGCATGTCAACGCTGCGCTCGGTGAGAACATCGCCGATCAGCGCGCGCTGACGCTGCGAGCCGGCAGCGTCGGCGATGGACAGCCGATCGAATGTCGCGTGCGGGCCGCCCTGAAACTCGCTAGGCAGTATCGCTACGAAACGTTGCGACGGCAGAGAGATGTCGGGCAGGGTGGGCTGCACGTCTATCAAGACTGGCGCAGGCACACCCGGCTGCGGGACCCGGGGCGGCTCCAGAGCGGCGCGCTCCGGGTCGATGTACGTGATATTGACACGCAGCGGCTCATCGGCAGCGGCGTGTCCTCCGCTGGCCCTTCCGACAACGAGCACGAGGATTAATGCACCGTGGCCGGCCGCACTCGCCACGACTGCGCTGCGGCGTTGCGTCAGGCGTCTGCGTGATTCGAGGAGTGTTGTAAGCATGTACCCTCCGGTACGTCGTACCATACGCCGCAGCGATGAGCCGCGGATGAACGATCCATTGCGGCGGCATGAAGCGTCTGTGAGGACTCGCTGAACGGACCGATCCAGCTCCGGGCAAGCGTCGAGCCTCCACCGCGGCCACAGCATGACAGTCTCGCAGGTGATAGCTTGGTGGACCGGATATGTCCCTCACGATCGACGAAGCCTTCGCCGTGGACGCTCCTATCGAGCGCGTTTGGCGCTTCCTAACGACGCCGCAGGAAGTAGTGCGCTGCCTCCCTGGAGCCGAACTGACCGAAGTGCTCGGAGAGCGGCAGTACGCCGGCAGGGTGAAGGTGAAGGTCGGCCCGGTGACGGCTGCGTATACGGGGAAGGCGACGCTGGCGGAGGTAGACGACGCCACGCACCGGATGACGCTGCTCGGCGAGGGGCGCGAAACCGGCGGGTCGGGCTCCGCGCGGATGCGCATGCACGGGAGCGTCGCGCCTAACGCCTCAGGCGGAAGCGACGTGCGCGTCCAGGCCACGATCGATATCGCCGGCAAAGTCATGCAGTTCGGGCGCGGACTCGTGGAATCGGTGTCGCAACAGTTGTTCAAGCAGTTTGTGGAGCAGGCGAAGGCGCAGCTCGAGACCGAGAGCGAAGCACGAGGCTCGGGGCTCGTGGCGCCGGCGCAGACGCGGGTGACGCACGGCGCGGAGCGCGTCCCCTCGGCGGCCTCCAATCGGCAGCGCGAGCTGCGGCTGTTGCCGCTCCTCTGGAGAGCGATCCGCGACCGACTGCGTCGCCTATTCGTTAGGTAGCCGAGTCGCCGGCGCGCGCGGGTGCAGGCCGCCAGGCAAGCGGCCGGGAACCCTTCTTCAGCCGGCTCGACTTTCTGCGACGCGCGCTTCGCGCGATCTGACGCCCAGGACGAGGTCGGCCCCCTTCTCGGCGATCATCATGGCGGATGCATGCGTATGGCCGCGCACGACCCGCGGCATCACAGAGGCATCGATCACGCGCAATCCGTCCACCCCGCGCACGCGCAGACCGGGATCTACGACGGCCAGGTCGTCAGTCCCCATGCGACACGTACCTACAGGGTGATATACAGCCTGGCCTTCGGCGCGGACTGCCGCGGCGAGATCGGCGTCGCTCGTGGCGTCAGCGCCTAACAAGATCTCTCCGCCATGGAAAGGCCGCATCGCGCTCGCCGATGCAATACGCCGCGCGATCCGCAGCCCTGCGACTATTGTTCGCAGGTCCTGGCCGGCCGGATCGCTCAAAAGATTCATGTGAATGACGGGAGCCGCCCTGGGATCGCGTGACGCAAGGCGCACGGATCCGCGACTCAGGGGCTGCAGGAGCATGACGGCGAGTGTAAAGCCGTGCTCGGGCGGCGGCGTTAGGCCCTGATTCTGCCACACGGCAGGGAGAAAGATGATCTCGATGTCCGGCGCGCCGGGTCCCGCGCGCGAGTGGGCGAACGCAACAGCCTCGGCGCCGTTGGAGCTGAGCATGCCGCGGCGCAACACCAGATAGCGGCCCAGATTTGCGAGCGACTCGGCGCCGGCGAGCGACAGCGGCTTGGGGCAGCGTACGCGCAGCGCCCCCGCCGCGTGCTCCTGCAAGTTTGCACCGACGCCCGGCAAGTCGGCGACGACGTCGCTGGCGAACTGCCTAACGTGATCGGCGGGCCCGATCCCCGAGAGCATGAGGAGCTGCGGTGAGTTGAAAGCCCCGCCGGCCAGCAGCACCTCGCGGCCCGCCCGGACAATCTGCTCGCCCCCGTTCTGCACGTACTTCACGCCGACAGCGCGGCGCAGCTCGAAGAGCACCTGCGTTACGTGCGCCCCCGGCAGGACGCGCAAGTTCGGCCGGCCCATCGCCGGGTAGAGGAAGGCATGCGCGGCGCTGCAGCGCCGGGCGTTGCGCATTGTGACTTGCACCAGGCCGGCGCCATCCTGCGTCGCGCCGTTGCAGTCGGCGTTGCGGGGAATCCCCGCCTCAGCGGCGGCCTCCACGAACGCGTGTGACAGCTCGTTAGGATCGCGCTGGTCGCTCACCGCGAGCGGGCCGCTTGCTCCGTGATAATGTGACTCGCCCCGGCTGTTCGCCTCCGACTTCCGGAAGTACGGCAGCACCTGTTCGTAGCCCCAGGACGCATCCGTATCATCCGCCCAGGCATCGAAGTCGGCGCGATTCCCGCGCACGTACATCATTGCGTTGATGCTGGACGTGCCGCCTAACGCCTTGCCGCGCGGCACGTATAGCCGGCGCCCCTGCAACCCCGGATTCGGCTCGGTCTCGTACGCCCAGTCGCAGCTGGATTTGAAAAGCTTGGTCCACGCAGCCGGGATGCTGATCTCCTTGCGGCGCTCGTCAGCGCCGGCTTCGAGCAGCAGGACGCTGTGCGCCGGATCGGCCGACAGGCGATTGGCAAGGACGCACCCGGCCGAGCCGGCGCCGACGATGATGAAATCGTACGTGGCAGCTCTCCTCACCTGCGCCTCGGCGAGCCGTCTACTGCCGGCGAGCGTCGTGTGAAGAAACGCCGCGCCTCAGCACGCGCCCGGGCCTCGCGCTGCTCATCTCCCCACGCTCGACGACAGCCACCCCGTTGACCAGGACGTGCTCGATGCCGACCGGGTATTGGTGCGGCTGCTCGAACGTTCCCCGGTCGCGCACAGTCGCGGCATCGAAGACAACGACATCGGCCGCCGCGCCGGCCCTCAGGCGCCCGCGGTCGGCCAGGCCTAACCGGTCGGCGGGCATCGACGTCATCTTCTTGACTGCCTCCTCCAGCGCCAGCAGCCCTTTCTCGCGCACGTACACGCCGAGGACGCGCGGGAAGGTGCCGTACGCGCGCGGGTGCGGCACGCCTTCGCCGGGTCTCGTTAGGCGCCCGTCCGAAGCTATCATCGTCATGGGGTGCCGCATGATCCGCTGCACGTCACCTTCGTCGATTATGTGATAGACCATCGACGCGCCGCCGTTAAGCTCCGCTTCGATTACCAGCGCCGCGGCCTTCTCGGGCGTCGCTTCGATGCCGCGCATTACTGCCCAGTCGTGCAGCGTCTTCCCTTCCAGCTCGCGCATCCAGCGAACGCCGCCGAACTGCACGCGCTTGAGATCGCCGCCGCCGCGATCGGTCAGCAGCAGCTCGACAACGCCGCGCTCGATGCTGTCGCGGAGAGTCGCATCTTGCACGCGTCGCGCGAACGCGCTGTCTCCGCCGGCCAGTGCCCACGGCGGAATAAGCACTCCGATGCCGGTGGAACTTGCCGTGTACGGATACTGATCGATCATTACGTCGATCCCGCGCGCGCGCGCAGAATCGACCATGGCGAGCGTGCGCAGGCTGGCTCCCCACATCTTGGGCCCGACGGCCTTATGATGCGTGAGAACCACGGGGATCTTGGCGCGCGCTCCGATCGCGATCGCTTCGGCGACTCCTTCGATGAGCCCGAGCCCTTCTTCGCGCAGATGTGACGTGTAGATGCCGCCGGAGTCCGCGGCCGTGCGCGCCAGGGCGATGACCTCGTCGGTCTTGGAATAGTAGCCGGGGACGTAGCGCAGGCCGCTGCTGAGCCCGAACGCGCCTTCGCCCATCGCCTGCGCCACCAGAGCCTGCATGGCACGCAACTCGTCAGGCGTCGGTGCCCGGTCGGCGAGACCCAGCACGCGCCGCCTGACAGTATTGTGTCCGACGAGATATGCGACGTTGATGCCCAGCGCCAGCGCTTGCGCACGCGAGAGATAGGCGGCGAAGGGGGACGGCCCTCCGCCGTCGGGACCACCGAGCGCGAGCGTGACTCCTTGCCTAACGGCGCTCTCGGCGGATGGTTGATCCAAGAGCGGCTCGATATGAGCGTGCAGGTCGATGAATCCGGGAGCCACTATCAGGCCCGCGGCATCGATCAGACGCAGGGCACGGTCCCGCGCGAGCGGGGTCCGCGACACAGCGACGATGCGGTCGCCGCGGATCGCGACGTCGGCCGCGAAGCGCGCGGCGCCGCTGCCGTCGATGACGCTGCCGCCAACTATGAGCACGTCGTAGCGCGCCGTGTCCGCCGCCTGCTGCGGACGCGCCGGC
>JBQTJS010000013.1:0-7829 GCA_052386875.1 Gemmatimonadaceae bacterium | reverse complement strand
AACCTCACAGAGACACTCAAGCGCGCCGGCGGCCCTAACGGCAACGGCGACCAGACGCTGCGCGCCGCGTTGACAGAAGCAGAGAGTGCGCTGAAGGAAGTGCAGATGCTGCGTGAGGCGAAGCTCCAACGGCCCGTTCAGGGCCTGAGCTATCGGCAGTATCCGCGGCTGCAGAACGAGGTGCAGTCGCTATACGGCAGCGTGAGCCGGGCGTATAACAAGCCGACGGATGCCCAGCAGCTAAGGCGGCGCGAGTTGCTGGAAGAGGCGAGCGCGGTGAACGGCGAGCTGCAGGCGATCGTCAACGGGCGCATCGCGAAGCTGAACGATCTGCTGAAGAACACACCACACGTGATCGTCGGGGGACGCACGATCATGTAGCGGTTGCCTCAGACCTTGCGTCTGCTTCGAGAAAGCGGCGATCTCGGGGCGCAGCGCATTGAACGCACCATGCATGTAGCGGGTGCCGCAGACACTGCCCCTGCGTGGCTCAGCGCGGGCCGGCGGCGAACAGGCCATCTACGACGGCGATCCTGTAGGCGATAGCGAGACCGAAGATCACACTCGTCACCCCGGCCGCGGCCCGCAATACGCGATGCAGCGGCGCCGACCTGTGACCGCTTGCCGCGAACGGAACCCCGATGGCTGCCGTCACCAGGACCATCCCCACGACGGTTCCGACACCGAATACAACGAGGTACAGGAGCGACCACGCGGACGGGCCGATCAGCGCGAGCACGAGCAACGCCAGCGCCGCCGAGCCGGCCAGGCCGTGCACTACGCCCACGACGAAGGGTCGGGCAATGTGGGACTTACCTAACGAGACGGGGGCCGCTGCCGGCGCTGTGACAGGGAGGGCAGTTGCGCGGATATCCTGCACCAGGCTCCTCAGGCCGGTGATGCCAAGGACGACCAGCATGACACCCACAGACAGCTCCATGGACAGTCCCAGTCGCGGCGGGATCACCCAACCGAACAGGACCAGCGCACCGCCGACAGCCAGGATCGTCAGCGAGTGGCCCAGAGCCCAAACGGCCCCGATCGCGGCCGCCGCCCTGACGCTGCGGTGGCGCGCCACGAGTGTCGTCACGGCGGCGACATGGTCGGGATCTGTGGCGTGACGCATGCCCAACAGAAAACCTAACGCGGAGGCAGCAAGCAGCTGAGACACGCGTTACCTCGTTAGGCTCAGCCGGCCGGCGCCGCGGCCGGCGCTGGCTGCCGCGTCACCACTAACGTGCACTCCTGCGCACCCTCGTGCATGCAACTCGTCTCCTCCACGGTCAACGTCTCGCCGTAATGCTGGCCCACGCCCCGGATAATCCCCTTCGCTACCGCGCATAAACGCCGCGGCGAAGAATAACGGATGACCACCTGTGTCGGACCCGGTCGCTCGATCCGCAGCCGCGGCGGCGCCGCGTTGGGATCCTGCAGCCGCACCGCCCGATGGATCACCGACTCGGTGTTTTCCAGCAGGTCGAGCGCGGTCCAGCTCTTGTCGACAAACGCGCCGTACACCTTGACGAGATCCGGCACAATAAACTCGCCGAATCCGATGAGCAGATCCGGAACGGCGATTCCACTGACCCGCGATGCGGCTCCCAGGAGCGCCACCAGCTCCGCGTCCGGATACGTCTGCGTTGCAAGACTGCCCGCTCGCTTCACACCAGCCTCTCTGCAGACTCGTTCCCACGCCGCGGCGCCGAAGCCGGCGTGAACGTACTTCTTGAGCTCGACGAAAATGATGCCGTGCATGCGAGATCCCCTCTCCGGTTGTTGTCGTGTACCGACACGCGCACGACACATACGTGCAACGCCCCATCGCGACGTGCGCGGGTGATCCGCCTGAACGCTCCGATTTGCAAGTGCGGCTTTCCTCGGGTGCGTCGCCGTGGCGCGCGTCGCGGCGCGAAACTTGGCCGCGAAAGATGGCCGGATAAGAGCTAGTGCTTGGCCACGACTGAACCGCAACTCCCCAACCGCGTGCGCTACAATATGCCTAACATCTTCTCGGCGTCAACTACGAGCGCGTCGCGGTCAGCTTCGCTACATCAAGACGAGCGGCACGCAGGATCTCGGCGAACTGCGGCCGCCCGCGCAGTGCGTCATACAGCGGCGCCACCATCGGCTCGCTCCCGATCATCTCGTCGCGCTCCAGTACCGCCCTCTGCAGCGCCACGAGAGCGCCGCTCGTGTCGGCCAGCGCGAGACGGATTTTGGCGCTAGCCGACGCCGCCCCGGATCGAGCCGGGAATCGCGCGAGGGCGGCGAGCAGTTCCTCTCCGCGCTCGCGTAAGCCGCTGGCTACGAGGGTAGCACCGAGTCCTCCGATGATCAGCGGTACGTTAGGCGCCTGTGCGTTGGCAGCCTCGAGCGCTCGGCGCGCGTCGGGGAGCCGGCCGAGGGCGAGATACGTGTGGCCCACATGTGCCTGCACGATCGCGTTCCCGGGATCGAGGCGAACGGCTTCCCGCGCCTGCGCCGCGGCGGAATCGGCTTCCCCCGCGGCAGCCAGCGCGTAGGCATGCGACGCGCGCACGATCGGCGCGAGGGGATCGAGTCGAACGGCTGCGCGGTACGCGGCGACGGCGTCGGCGACGCGTCCGTTCAGGAGCAGATTGTCACCCAACCACTGGCGCGCGTTGGCATGGGTGCTGTCGAGGGCGATGGCTCGCCGCAGATCAGCTTCGGCCACACCCCAGTTCCAGGCCGCGTTATGCAGGACGCCGCGCGCGGCGAAGCCGTCAGCCAACATGCTGTCTGCCGCGATGGCTCGGGCCGCCGCGCGCATGGCGGAATCCTGAACCGCCGCGCGCGGGACGTTGGCGTATAGCGGCAACACCGCGTATGCCGAGGCTATCCCTGCGTATGCGCGCGCGAAGCCCGAGTCGATACGTGCAGCTTCCGCGAATTCGCGCAAAGCTTCGCGCAGCGACGTCGAGTCTCTCCGGGCAAAAAGGAAGCGCGCCCTGAGGAAATGCTCATACGCCTCCGGATGCGCCGTTCCTTCTACTTGAACGGCGCTGGGCGCCGCAGTGGCGGGAGCGACAGCAGGGCCGGCGATGCTCTCGCCGATCGCAGTGACGATGCGCGAGGCAATCTCGTCCTGCACGGCGAAGATGTCGGCCATGACGTATTCGAAGACGTCGGACCATATGCTGAAACCCGTCGCGCCGTCGACGAGCCGCACGGCGACGCGGAGGCGGTCGCGCTGGTGCTGCACGGCACCCTCGACGATGTGGGAGATGCCTAACGAGCGCGCGAACGCAGTCTGTTGGCCGCTCGTATCGGCGCTCTGAAATTGCTCCACGGCGCGCCGCGACGCCACGCGCCAGCCGGGGACCCGCGCCAATGCGCTCGTCAGCTGGTCGGTCATTCCCGCCGCGATATACGCGTCGCCGGAATCGGCCGAGATCGTAGCGAAAGGAAGGACGGCGAGTGCCGGCCCGGCGAGAGCGGCAGCGGCAGGAGCAGCGCGCTCACTGCTCTGGTTAGGCGGCCATCGCCAGAACGCAATCACGGCCGCTGCCGCCACTGCTCCCGCGATCGCGAACCAGCGCCCCGTGCGGCGGCGGCCCCTTCCCCGCACAACCGCCAATACGTCCGAAGTGACGACTTCGGCCCCGCTCACCATCGAAGGATCCTCCAGAGCGTCCGCGATGGCGCTCGCAGCGCTTGGCCGCCGCGCAGGATCCTTCTCGAGACACTGCATAACGAGCGCTGTCAGCGGACGGCTTACGCCCGGCCGTTCCACGTTGACTGACGCCGGTGCGTGAGTCAGGTGCGCGGCCAGCGTCTCGGCCGGAGTGCTGCGCGCAAGCGGATTGCGCCCCGTGAGCATCTCGTACGCCATCACGCCGAAGGCATAGAGATCGACGCGATGGTCCGCATTGGGGTCGCCGGCTGCCTGCTCAGGAGCCATGTACGCCGGCGTGCCGACGCTCATCCCCACGCGCGTGAGTGTGCTCCGCCCCTCAGCAAGCTGGTCGCCCGAACGATGCAGCCCGGCAGCGAGCGCCTTCGCTATGCCGAAATCGGCGACCACAGCGGCCCCCGACGTCAGCAGGACGTTGTCCGGTTTTATGTCGCGATGCGCGACCCCCTGGCTGTGGGCGTAGGCAAGCGCGCGCGCGACATCGCGCAAGATGCGCACGGCCTCCGCGTTAGGCAGACGCCCTTCACGAGCTATCCGATCGCGCAGCGGTTCGCCGTCCACATACGCCATCACGAAGTACGGCTCGCCCCCCGCTTCGCCCGCATCCAGCACAGGCACGATGTTGGGATGCTGCAGCCGCGCCGACACCAGCACTTCCCGCCGGAATCGCTCGCGGGAAACTCCCGCCGCCAACTCGGTAGACAGCACCTTGATGACCACACGGCGCTCGAGGTCGACGTCATGTGCCACGAATACGCGCGACATCCCGCCGCCGCCAAGCTCGCGCTCGATGACGTACGTCCCGTGCAAGGCCTCCTGCAGCGCGGGAGAGAGCGTGGATTGGGGGAGGACGGAGTCGCCGGCGGCCATGCGATTTTGACACCGCCGCCCGTCTGCAGGATTGTCGATGCGGACAGGCGGAGTAGGAGCGTTATCCTAGCGCAGTGGACGGCATCCAGCCAGCAGCCGTACTCTGCGAGGTCGCCTAACGCCAGCATCATCCAGCAAAAAGCCCCCGAACTTCGAGGGCTTTCATGATAGCAGGGGAGGGACTCGAACCCTCGACCTTCGGGTTATGAATCCGATGCTCTAACCACCTGAGCTACCCTGCCCTGTCGCCTGGTCAAGCGTCGATGTTCGTCTTTGCCGATCGCGAGCGCCCGCTCCATAAGGCCGCGAGCTGTCTCACAAAAATGCCGGCCCCAAGTGATAGGGACCGGCCGAGTGAGTGGCGGGGGCGGGATTTGAACCCGCGACCTTCGGGTTATGAGCCCGACGAGCTACCAGGCTGCTCCACCCCGCGTCAGATGTGGCAATCTAGAGCTACCCAACACGGAGTCAAGCGAGCAAGCGGCCTTGCGCGCATATTCGTCGGTCCACTGACCCGTCTTGATGCGCCCCGTTTCACCCAGCGTCGGTCCGCGTGTCTGAGCGCCGCATCCTGCTGGCAGATGCCGACGCGTTTTTTGTCGCGGTAGCGCGCATGATCGATCCTGACGGCGCGGGTAAGGCTGCGCTACTGATTGTCGGAGGATCGCGCGAAAGTCGCGGGGTTGTTTGCTCTGCATCTTACGAGACGCGCAAGTTCGGCGTCCGCTCGGCGATGCCGATCGCTCGGGCCCTGCGCCTGTGCCCCGATGCGATGTGCGTGCCGGTTCCGCGGAAGGCTTGCTTGCTGAAGAGCCGCGAGATCCGCGTCGTCCTTGAGCGCTTTGCACCGATCGTAGCGAGCGCTTCTATCGATGAGTGGTATCTCGACCTCACCGGCACGGAGCGAGTCTACCGCGGTGAGCCGCTGGCTGCCACGGCGCAGCGTATCCGCGGCGCGGTGTTCAAGGAGACCGGCCTGTCCATCTCAATCGGGGGCGGGAGGAGCAAGCTCCTAGCGAAGCTCGCCGCTGAGCGCGCCAAGCCGAAGCAGGGGACGGGGGCGGGGGCGGAGCGCGCGGGTGTGTTCATCGTCGAGCCGGGGAGCGAGGACGGTTTCATGCGGACGCTCGCGCTGGCCGATCTGCCGCTGGTGGGGCCCAAGTTCCAGCGCCGGCTGGCCGCGTTAGGCATGACGCAGGTGGCGGACGTGCTGCGGCACGATCTTGCCCTGCTGCGCGGTCTTCTGGGGGAGCGCCTCGCTGAATGGCTGTGGGATCGCGTCCGCGGCATCGATACGACCGAGGTGGAACCGCATGGTGACGCAAAAAGCATCAGCCGGGACGAGACCTTCCCCAAGGACCTGAGCAGCGACTCTGAGCTGGAGCGCGAGTTGCTTTCCCTGGTAACCAGGGGAGCGCGCGATCTGCGCAGCCAAGGTCTGGCGGCGCGCACGATCGCCGTGCGGATCCGCGACAAGGATTTTCGCACCCGTTCGGCGCGTCGCACGCTGCTTATGCGCGTCGTCTCGGACCGCGTGATCATGCGTGTTGCCCGCAAGCTTCTGGCCAAACTCCGTGCCGCACGGCGCGTCCCGGCCCGGTTGTTAGGTTTCTCGCTTTCATCGCTGGCGCAGGACGATCTGGCGGACCAGCTGACGTTGTTCGCGAAGCGGGGAGCCGCCGGTGCCGCGGTGGAGACGACCAGAGACCGCAGGGTGTCGCGAGCCGTGGATCGTGTGCGGGAGAAGTTCGGCGAGCGCGGCATCATGCCGGCAGCGCTCACGCGGAACGAGGATCGATCCGCCGCAACGGCAAGGCGGTCACGTTAGGCGGCACTAGAGCGGCGATACGCGAGGTCAGTGCCTGTGCGCTGGGAGTACCGGCCAGGGTCCACGCTCTTCGTGGTCTGGCAGCATGGTAGGCAGGACGCTACCAACGGCGGGACAAACCAATCTTGGATGCGCGACTATCGCGATCTGTTCGGCTTGCATCCTGACAATACGTTCCTAATTAAGGCGGCGTATTGGCTGAACAGGTAGCGGGGCTTGGAGGAGCCGTGCCTACCCTAACGACTCACGCGGTCCGTCGAGGCGACTGACTCCGACGTCACGCGTCGCGTGGTAGCTCCCCGGAACCTTTATCGGGAAAGGCGAGCTTATGGACTAACGGCGCCCAGACGACTCAACTGCTTCGTCTAGACGCCGTTTACCAGACACGTCTGCAGCACGATCTTCACCTGAAGAACTTCAGCCACTCCCCCGACTCCCCCCGACTCCACCGACTCCCCCAGCTGCACGGATCCTGTGTGGCGCCGTGCCGCCGGGCCGTGCCTAACGCAGAGTCACACCTACCACCAGCGGGATCCAACCGAGGTTCCTGCTCGTTCCTGGAGCGACGGCTTGATCCGCCGAGACATTGTTGTACGTCGACTGCACGAACAGGTACGTGGCACCGAGTATGTGGAACTGCACGCCCGCACCTGCGAGGAAGCCCCACTTCGTCTCGCTATCCGCACCATCCAGGCTTCCCGCGAACGCCGCGCCTAACGCGGATGTCGACTGGAAATCACGGAAATGGTAGACGCCGCCGCCCCCCATGAAGTACACTGTGTGTGTTTTGGCCGAGTTGAAGGGGAGATGCAGCGAGACCATGCCGACCGCCGAGTAGATGTTCGGGTCCACGTTGCTGAAGTTCCCCGCGCGGCGGCCATCGTAGTTCTGCCACGCCAGTTCGGTGCGCACCCCGATCAGGTTCCCCGTCTTGTGCCAGCCGATGGGGACTGTCACTTGCATCCCTTCGATGTAGCCCATGTCGCTTAGCGCCTCGTTGGTGTAAGCCGGACCGGTGCCGAGGCCGATGTAGAAGCCGCTGTTGCCGAAGAGGGATCGGTTACGGAACATCGCAAACCTCTGGCGGAGCTGACCTAACGAGTCAGCCAGAGCGGCTGTACGGGCGCTTGTGGCGTTGAGCTCGCTACGGATCGTGGCCAGCTCGCCGCGAACCGTGCTGAGCGAGTCTCTCAAAGCCGCGATATGGCGATCCGTCTCGTCCAAGCGCGTGGAGAATCGAGCGTTCGCGGCCTCCAGCGAATCGATCCGCATACGATAGGTCGCCGCCAACGCCTCCAGCGAGTCTATGCGCGAGCGCGGTGCCAGGGCCACTTCACCCGTAGCCTCTCGGCGGCTCACTCCTTTCTGCACCGGAATGCGCTGTTCCGATGTAACGCGGCGTGTTGTGTCGGTTTGCGCCTTGGCCGCCGCTGAAGCCGAAAGCGTGAGTGCGATGCCAAGTCCCATCGCGCCCCC
>JBQTJS010000012.1:0-4779 GCA_052386875.1 Gemmatimonadaceae bacterium | reverse complement strand
TCAAGGCGGCGAATGTCACGTACGAGCGGCATCTCTATCCTGGCACTCAACACGGCTTCCACAACGACACGACACCGCGCTACGATGCGGCAGCAGCCAAGCTGGCTTGGGAGCGGACGCTCTCGTTCTTCAACAAGTACGTGCGCTAGGGCCGAGGTGGTTGCGCACACCTAACGCGTGTGCCGCCGCCTCCGCTGATCTCCTGCCACAGACGGGGTGCGGCCTATCTGCGAATCAGGTACGGCGCGGCCGACGCGAGCACGAGCCCCGGCACTCGCCCGAAATCCTTCGCGTTGAGTGTGCAAACTTCGAAGCCAACGCCAAGCGCGGTCGCCGCAATGAGCAGATCGTGAGCGCCGATTGACTGTCCCTTCACAACTATCGCGGCCCAGATGCTGGCATGCTGGCGCGCTTCGATCAAGCCAAACGGAAGAACTGGCAGCAACGCGAGTAGTGCCTCCACAAAACGCGCACGTCGCGAGCGCTCGGTTGCTCCTTTGGCACGCTCGACGCCGTGAAGCAGTTCGCTCGCTGTGATTGCTGCGATGCCGACGGGTGCATCTCCGACGGATCGCAGAAACCCTGGCATGTCGAAACGCCCACGCTCGGCGGCGATCAACGCCGAGGTATCGATGACTACTCCCATGCCTGAGCTTTCGGAGCACGCAATCGCCGCCGACCGGCTTTGACATCGCGCTCGAACGAGGTCGCGTCGGCAATCGACAGGTGTGGAATCGCCGGCCACCGCTTAGCCGCTTCCCGAGCTGTGTCCAACGTGGCCCTCGCGGGGATCAGTCGTGCGACAGGCACCCCGTTCTTCACCAGCAAGGTGGACTCGTTGCGGTAGTAGGCGCGGTTCACCAGGTCGGCAAACGACCGCGCCGCTTCAGTCACGGATAGGGTTCGTTCTTTCATTATATAATCATATAATCAGATTTTGCGGAATCAACCGGGAGGCAGCAGGAGCTTTGCTGCTCGCCGGGCTCGCGGCCCGATTGCGTTCGCTCCGGCACCGCATCAGCTACAGCGCCCACGTCGATGCGGAGCTGACGAGGAAGTCCACTGCCCAGGAGCTGCGTGCGTGAGATCTCGTGCGCGCCGGCCTTACGCCGACGGGCGCCCTTATCTGGCAAGATTCGAGTTAGCAAGCGCCGAGCGATACAAAGATCAGGACGCGCAGTCGCGCGGACAGCACCGCTGGCCACGGCTCCTCCAATGTGAGAGTTACAGGAGACGCGAGCCCGGCGGCGGCCACTCCGCGCCCACCGCGACGCCCACATGGTTTTCTGAATGCCGGAGTCGTTAGGACGCCTCACGCCAGCACGATCTCACCCTCGATCGTGTGCGCCAGCCCTAGCGCGTCGATGCGCAAAGTGGCGGTTGCTGTGAGGCTGCGCTCGGCACCGAGCCGGCCTTCCTCGAGAGCTGATTGCACGGCGTGCTCTATTTCACGCTGCGCCGTTACGCCGAACGTCTTGAGAAATTTGCGCAGGCTGAGATTGAAGGCATCCTCGTTCATTGTCGCTCCCCGTCGAGATGCACCCATTGTAGCTGCAAACAGGGCTCGACATCCAGGGAGAGGGGGGTGCATGCCAGCTCGAGCCGTATAGCTGCCCGCCCGGCCTATCGGCGCGTTAGGCGACGGGCTGTACCGATCAGCGCTAGCCCTGCCGCCGCGGCGACGCTGAGGGCCCGCCCCGGGTTAAGCGCGGCTGCTGTGTAAATGCTGCGCTCGAGCGTGCGGCCGCTCCAGTTGCTGCCGCGCTCACCACCATCGTCCAGGACGGGCTCGTATAGATTGTCACGCCGCGAATCCGCCAGCGCTACATCCGTTCGCTGCGAATCGAAGGTAGTCCGCTCCATGTAGCGGTCGGCGGCGCGCGGGGCCGCAGCCGTTAGGCTCAATACTTTCCCCATCCCGCCGACGATCACATCGCGCTCCGGCCGCTCGGCGCAGCGCAGGATGACTTTCGCCACAACTTCCGGCGCGTACACCGGCGGCACTGGTTGCGGCTCGACTCCGATGAACGACTTTGCCTTGTCGAAGAGCGGCGTGTCGATCGACCCCGGTTTGATGAGTGTCACAGAGATCGGCGCTCCCGCCTCCTCCAGCTCCATCCGCAACGAATCGGTAAACGCCTTGAGCGCGTGCTTGGCCGCGCAGTAGTTCCCCTGCAGTGGAATCGCGCGATCCGCCAGGGCGCTGGCGACATTGATGAGCGCACCGCCACTGCGGCTGAGGTGCGGGATTGCCGTTAGGCTACCGTGGACCTGTCCCCAGTAGTTGACGTCGAATTGGCGACGCATGTCCCGCAACGGGATATCGACCAGCCGGCCGTAAAGCGCCACCGCGGCGTTGTTTACCCAAGTGTCGATGCACCCGAACTCGTGCAGCGCCGATTCTGCCACCGCCCATACCTGATCCGGCTCGCTGACATCCGCGACCCTGTAAGTCGCACGTCCCCCTCGCGCGCGGATCGTGCCGACTGTGCGCGCCAGATCGTGCTCATTGCGTGCGGTGAGGACGATTCGCGCGCCGCGCGCCGCTCCCTGGAGCGCCGTGACCAGCCCGATGCCGCTCGAGGCACCTGTAATGACTATCACCTGCTCACTGATCGGTTTCAGCTTGTGGTCCATGGGAATCCTTATCAATGATGGAGCACGCGATCGGCCAGCGCGCTGAAGCGATCGCGCCAGCCGACGCTCTGCGATTCGATGGAAGGCTGCCTAACGAGATGAAACGTGCCGCGCCGCCGAAGAACCTCGGCGTGAGAATCGCCGTTCTTGTCACGCCAGAAACGCAGGCTGGCCGTGGCGCCGGCGAGCCGCAGGTCGTGGATCACGATCTCCGGCAGCCAGCTCGGCAAGACAGGATCGACCACCAGCAACTCGAGCGGCGCGACAGGCTGCAATCCCGCGAGAACGTGAACCAGCAGCGGAAACGCACTGGCGTTCCAGAGCTGCGGAGAGTTGGCGCGTGGGTACGCACCCGGCGTTGCGCGCTCCGTTCTGGCGTACCCAGCGACAGTCTCCGGAATGCGTGAGTGGGGATACAGTCCGGCGAGATCGAATAGGCCTTCGGCCAGATCGAGGGCGCGCGCGTCGAAACCGAAGCGGCGCAATCCGAACGCGATCGTCGCGTTCTCCACTGCCCAGACGCTGCCGTTATGATAGCTCAGCGGATCGTACGCAGGGTGCACGCTCGAGAGCGTGCGGATCCCCCAGCCGCTGAATAAGTCCGGCGCGAAGAGCCGCCCAACGGTACGCGGCAGGTGCTCATCGCTCAGTATCCCGCATGCCAGGCAGTGGCCGGCATTGGACGCCGGCGAGCGTACGAGTCGCTTCTCCGCATCCATCGCCAAGGCCGGCAAGTCCTCCTCGGCGACCCACCAGTCGCGATTGAACCGCTCCTTGAGATCCCGGGCCGAATCCCAGTGTGCCGTGGCATCCGCGCGCTCGCCTAACGCCCAGCTCATTACCGCCATCACCTGCTGTGCGGCGTACCAATAGCCCTGTAGCTCACACGTCGCGACCGGTGCGCGCGCGAGCGCGCCGTCCGCATGGAGGATCGCGTCGCCGGAGTCCTTCCAGCCCTGGTGTGTCGGCCCCACCTGCGATTGTGTGAGGTACTCCAGGTACCCGTCGCCGTCGCGATCGCCACGTTGGCGAGCCCAGTCGAGCACGCGGCGCGCTGTGTCCCAGTGCGCCTGCAACTGTCTCTTGTCGCCCTGCCACGCGTAGAGGTGTGCCAGCGCGATCAGATACATGAACGGGCTTGCAAAGTCACCGTAGTATCTCCGGAACGGCGTGTGCCGCGCGCGCGGCCCGAGCCGCACCTGCTGGATCATGCGCCCCGGCTCTTCCTCCCGCTCGGGATCGTCGGTCGTCCCCTGTAAGCGATCGAGCCTCGTTAGGGCGGAGTGCAGGGCAGTGCCACGGTCCAGCATCGCGGCCTGCCAAGCGGCTGTCAGCGCGTCGCGGCCGAAGAGGGCAGGGTAGAGTGGGATTCCGGCTTGCATCGCGAGCCACTCGTCGCGCTCGCCGTGCATAAGCGGCAGCGAGGCAAGATCGGCGACGTTGCGCGCGATTATGCGCTCGGCGAGCGTGTTGCCCGGTGTGGTTATGCGCGCCAATGCGCCGCGCCATTCGCGCCAGTGCCGCTCCCGTTCGGCGACGTCCCCTTCGCCCAATGAATCCGTGCCGCGCACTTGCAGGCGCAGGCGGCAGGATTCCTGGGCTGTGAGGCGCAGCCGCGATGCGAGCCAGCGGTTTGATTGCGTTAGGCGCCAGCCGGGGCCTCCGCTCAGGGAGATCGCGCTCTCGTAAGCATCTGCCGGCCTCGCTCCCGTCCCCGTTCCCGCCATATCCGAGGCGAAGCGCACGCCGTCGGCTGTGACGCCGCTGCTCACTGGTTGTGCAGGCGCAGCCGGTGGCGTCGCGACATCCATTATATCGGCGAAATCGGCGTCGACATGCCACGTAACGTCGAACTCGAGCTGCTCGCGCCAGCGATTGGTGATTGTTGCCTCGACGTTGAGTCCATTGAGCACGACGTCATAGCGCAATTGGATCTCCAGCGATCGATGCGGCAGGCCGTTCTCGTCGCGGGAACGCTCGTCGCGCGCCTGACCGGTGCCGCCGCCGCCGAACGTCGCCATCTCGGGATGGATGTAGCTGAACGTGAGCCGTGTCGCATCTTCTTGAGCCGCTTCGCAGAGCCAGGGAGCCTTGCCGTTGATCTCGAGTTGCAGGGAGCTGAGCAAGCGTGCTTCGTTCAGG
>JBQTJS010000011.1:0-10917 GCA_052386875.1 Gemmatimonadaceae bacterium | reverse complement strand
GTCACGCTCGCCTGTGGTACGCTCAGCCGCCGAAATCGCGGCGCGGACATCCGACAGCTCCCCGCCCGGCAGCGGTACGCGATCCGTGACGGCCCGACGCACCCGGCGCCCCAGGGCCGCGGCGACTCGATCCACGACCTCCTCTGCCATGGAGCGATACGTTGTGAGCTTGCCGCCCGTTACAACTATGAGCCGCGAGTCGACTTCGCTGATCGCATGCTCGCGCGAAACGGCGGTGAGCGGGTGTTTCACGTTAGGCGACGACAGCGTAAGCGGCCGCACCCCCGCCCACGCCGCGACGACATCCGCAGGTCCGAGGTCCGTGCCGGGGAAGTAATGCGTGACAGCCGCCAACAGATAGCGCACGTCGGCGGCGCTGGCGCGCACGTCATCTGCCGGTGCGCCGGTCGGCGACTCTGTGGTAGTTACGATCGTTAGGTCGCCGTCGCCGAGCACGAACATCACACGGTCGTCGACCGGAGAAAGCAGCGTCAGCGCGCCGGCGTTTCCTACGAGACGTCGCGGCAAGGCAATGTGCGCCCCGGCTGACGGGACGATCTGCCCGCTCGGCACGGCCTCGCCGGCCAGCGCCGGAGCGTCGCCGCTCCAGGGGCCGAGCGCCATGACGACGGCGCGAGTCCGGCATTGCGCGGCCGCGCCGTTCAGTGCGTCGCGCACCTCGACGATCCATGCACTTCGGCCGGGAGTGGTGACACGTCGGACCAGCTCGACACTCGCGTAGTTCAAGACAACGGCGCCTTGCTCCGCCGCGGCGATCGCGTTCGCCAGCACCAGCCGCGCGTCGTCGGCGCCGGCGTCGAAGTAACGCACACCGCCGCGCAGTCCGGCCGCGAGCAGCTTCGGTTCCACAGCGCGGACCTCTTCTGGCGTGAGCCGCCGGTGGGGAGACACATTGCGGTAGAACGCCAGAGCGTCGTAAAGGGCGAGGCCGGCGCGCAGCTTCCACTGAGGGATGCGCGCTCCCTCGTATAACGGCCAGGTGAACGCCAGCGGCCTAACGAGGTGCGGTGCGATGCGCAGCAAAGTCCGGCGCTCGCGGCTAGCCTCCCGAACCAACCGCAAGTGCCCATGCTCGAGATAGCGCAGCCCGCCATGAACGAGCCGCGACGACCGGCCCGACGTCCCGTTCGCGAAGTCCGCTTTCTCGAAGAGCGCGACGCGCAGGCCGCGCAGCGTTGCATCGCGCGCGATACCGGCACCGGTGATCCCGCCGCCGACAACGACGAGGTCGAACTCCTGCGTCGCGGCAGCGGTCCATGCATCGATGCGCCACGGGGTGAGGCCCGAGGCACCTGATGCCTGATTCGGGCTCACGCGGGGCTTGGATTGCTCGTTATGCGGGACATATTCACCATACAGAGGGTGCGCCGTCGCGCTGGGTCATGCAGCAGTGCGAGTCGTTGGCGCCGCAAGCCACCGTATGCGATATCGCCGGCGGACGTGGCCGTCACGCCGTGCCGCTCGCAGCGCGCGCTGCGCGCGTGATCCTCGTCGATTTCGTGGAAGAAGCTGTGAGGCATGCAACGTCCCGCTCCGGGCGCATCTCAGGCGTTGTCGCCGACGTCGCCGCGCTCCCGCTACGCCGCCGGTCGTGTGACCTGGTAGTTGTAGTCAATTTTCTCGACCGGGACTTGTTTCCGACGCTCATCGGACTGCTCAAGCCCGGCGGCCACCTTGTATACGAAACGTACACGACCGAACATGTGGCGTTAGTCGCGGCCGGCCTGGTGCGCTCGCCGCGCTCCGCGAGGTTCCTGCTGCGGCCCGGCGAGTTGCGCTCGCTCGTAGCGCCGCTTGTTATAGTCGCGTATCGCGAGGGGGACATGGAGGACGCGGCAGGACGCCGCGCATGTGCTTCAGTGGTAGCGAGAAGCGAGGCGCTAGCTTTAACGCCATGAGGTCTTCCTCCAACGGCAGGCGCGTCGCCATCGTGGCCGGTTTGCGCACGCCGTTCGCTAAAGCGGGGACCTCGTTCAAGCGACTCAGCGCCGTGGAGTTGGGGAGAGCATGTGTCGCTGAGCTTGTGCAGCGCACGGAGCTGGACACGTCTCTGGTCGACGGCGTGGTGTTCGGCACTGTCGTTCCTTCGGTGACGGAGCCGAACATCGCGCGCGAAGTGTCGCTCTTGCCGCACTTTCCCAAGGGAGTGCAATCGTTCACCGTCGGGCGAGCCTGCGCCTCGGCGAATCAGGCGATCACGAGCGCAGCAGATCAAATCGCGTTAGGCCATGCGCACGTTATGATCGCCGGTGGTGCGGAGTCGCTGTCGACCGTCCCGATCCTGCACTCGCGCAATTTCGCGGACGCCCTGGTCGCCGCGTCGCGCGCCAAATCGTTAGGTGGCCGTGCTCGTGCGCTGGCGCGCATCCGCCCGCGCGACCTCGTGCCGATCACGCCGGCGATCGCCGAGCCCTCGACAGGCGAATCGATGGGAGAGTCCGCCGAGAAAATGGCGAAGCTCAATGGGATCCCGCGCGACGAACAGGACGAGTTCGCGCTGCGCTCGCATCGGCTCGCGGCGGCCGGCACCGCGGACGGGCGCCTGACATCCGAGATGGCACCCGTCTGGGCGCCGCCGGCGTACGACGTCGTTGCCAAGAGCGACAACGGCATCCGAAACGACACGTCTCTGGAGCAGCTCGCGGCACTGAAACCGGTCTTCGACCGCAGGTACGGGAGCGTAACGGCCGGCAACAGCTCACCGCTCACCGATGGCGCTGCCGCTGTATTGCTCATGTCCGCGGAGCGGGCGCAGACGTTAGGCTACGAGCCCCTGGGCTTCATCCGATCTTACGCCTACGCCGCCCTGGACCCGGGAGAGCAGCTGCTTCAAGCCCCCGTGCTCGCGGCTCCGGTCGCCCTGCAGCGCGCCGGACTTTCACTGCCGGACGTCGACCTCGTGGAGATGCACGAGGCGTTCGCTGCGCAGATCCTGGCGAACTTGCGCGGCTTCGAATCGCGGGAATGGGCCGCGCGCGCCGGGTTCACTCAGCCGCTGGGCGCGCCGGACCGCTCAAGACTGAATGTGCTGGGGGGCTCGATAGCGATCGGACATCCGTTCGGGGCCACGGGGGCCCGCATAACGACGACCTTGTTGAACGAGCTGCGGCGCCGCGGCGGCCAATTCGGGCTCATGACAGTTTGTGCGGCCGGAGGGATGGGGTTCGCAATGGTGCTGGAACGTTGAGCTCGGAGCTGGGAACTCGCGGCGTGCAACAGGGTGGCGCCGACGTAGGGCTGCACGCTGCCGCCGACTTGCAACCTGCGCTCGCGCTGGAAATACGCGACGGAATCGCCATCGTCACACTGGACTTGCCGGGCGAGCCGGTCAACAAGTTCACGCGCTCGGTGAAGGACGAGTTCATCGCGCTGTTCGAGCGCCTGGAGCGCGACTCCGGAATCCGCGCGGCAGTGCTGGTTTCCGGCAAGAGCGACACCTTCATAGCCGGCGCTGACATCGCGGAGTTTCTTGCGTGGCGCACGCCTAACGAGGCTGAGCGGGCCAGCCGCGAGGGGCACGCGCTGCTGGACCGCCTGGAGCGCATGCGCGCCCCTGTTGTCGCGGCGATACACGGTGCGTGCCTCGGCGGCGGACTGGAGGCGGCGCTGGCTTGCGCCTATCGCATCGCAACCGATCATGCCAAGACAGTACTAGGACTGCCGGAAGTGCAGCTGGGATTGATTCCCGGCGCCGGCGGCACGCAGCGCCTCCCGCGCACTGTCGGTTTGCGGCATGCGCTGGACATGACGCTCACCGGACGCAACGTGCGGGCCCGCAAGGCTCTGGAGATCGGACTCGTGCATGAAGTCGTGCACCCCGCGATCCTCCTGGACATAGCGCTGAAACGCGCCCGCGCTCTTGCGGATGGAAAGCTGCCGCGCAATCCGCCCGCGGGGCGCGCCGGCGCCGCCGCGCTGCTGCTGGACGCGAACCCGCTGGGGCGCGCTGTCGTCTTGCGGCAGGTGCGCCGGCGGACGCTGGCGAAGACGAAAGGGAACTATCCGGCACCGCTGGCCGCGATCGACGCAATCGCCGCGAGCTACTCGTTAGGGCGGGAGCGCGGCTTCGAGCGCGAAGCGCGCAGCTTCGGCCAGCTCGCTCTGGGGAGCGTCGCACGCGAGCTGATCTTCCTCTTCTTCGCCACGACGTCGCTCAAGAAGGAGGCCGCGGTCCCTGAGCCGGCCCCGGAGCCGCTCGCCGTACACAAGCTGGGTGTGCTCGGCGCCGGCTTCATGGGTTCGGGGATCGCGGCTCTGGCCGTACAGCAGGGAACGCTGGTGCGTCTTAAAGACGCGGATCATGCCGGCGTGGGGAAAGGGCTAGCCGCTGTGCGCGCCATCCTGAAGGATCGCGTAAGCAAAAAGCAGATCACTCGCCAGCAGTTCGCCGATTTTCTTTCGCTGTGCGGCGGGACCGTCGACTACTCCGGCTTCGCGGGCGCCGACCTCGTCATCGAAGCCGTCTACGAGGACTTGCAGGTCAAGCAGCACGTGTTGCGGGAGTGTGAAGCCTTTCTGCCGGGGCACGCTGTCTTTGCGTCCAACACGAGCACTATACCGATCGCGCGCATCGCGGAGGCCTCCACTCGCCCGGAGCGCGTGCTCGGCATGCATTTCTTTTCACCGGTTCCCAGGATGCCGCTCGTGGAGGTGATAGTGGCTCCGCGCACGGGGAGCGAGGCCGTGACGACAGCTGTGCATTACGCGCGCGCGTTAGGCAAGACGGCGATCGTGGTGAATGACGCCCCGGGCTTCTACGTGAATCGCATCCTGACGCCGTACATCGTCGAGGCGGGGAGGCTGCTCGACTCGGGAGCACCGATAGACGCAGTCGATGAAGCGCTCGTTAGGTTCGGCTTCCCCGTCGGACCGATCACGCTGCTCGACGAGGTGGGCCTCGATATCGCCGCCAAGTCGGGTGCTGTGTTCTACGATGCCTTCGGCGATCGCTTCGCCCCCGCGTACTCCCTGCGCCGCGTCATCGAGGCCGGCCGGCTCGGACGCAAAGGGAAGAGCGGCTTCTATCGCTACGACGCGAGCGGCGCCAAGCAAGGAGTCGACCCGGACGTCTATCGTCTCTTCTCGTCGGGGGTCGTGCGACCCGACGTGTCTCACGCCGAGATCCAGTTACGCTGCGTGCTTGCGCTGGTCAATGAGGCCGTCCGCTGCTTGGAGGAAGGGATCGTGCAATCACCGCGCGACGGCGATGTTGGTGCCGTCTTGGGAATCGGCTTTCCTCCCCTCCGCGGCGGGCCATTCCGCTACGTCGATGCCCTGGGCGCCGATCGGATCGTCAGAGAGCTGGAAGAGCTGCACGGCCGCTTCGCTCCGCGCTTCTCACCCGCCGAGCTGCTGGTTACCATGGCGCGGCGGGGGGACCGTTTTTACGCGGCTCCTTGAGGCGCAAGCGAACTGTAGTGTGAGCACCGTCACAGTCGCATAACTCCTGCCGGACTAATAGGTTAAGGCCCTCACGCAATGCCTGCGCACGTGAAACCCGTCAAAAAAATGTGGCTTGGTCGTTGACCGATGGCTGAGTCGCAGGGTCTACCAATGCAAGACGACGGCGATGCAGCGATTGTCGCGTTAGTGCGCGCTGGCAACAGCGCCGCATACGCGGTTCTCGTGGCCCGGTACAGGATGCAGTTCGGCCGCTATGCGGTGCGGATGCTCGGAAACCGGGAAGATGCGGAAGAGGCGATGCAGGATGCGTTCGTTCGTGCATACCGGTCGCTCGAGGCATGTGAAGATCCGTCGAGGTTCGGGTCTTGGTTCTTCCGCATCTTGGCGAATCGCTGCCGAACTGTTGGTGCACGGCGTGGGAGGCGTGAGAAGACGTTCGTGCGCGACGAGATCGCGATCACGGGCGCTTCAGAGGAACACCCGGCGGAGCGGGCGGCGTGGCGAGAAGAGATCCATCGAGCGCTGCGGTTGCTCGATGACGATCAGCGGGAAGCGTTTCTTCTCAAGCACGTCGATGAGTTGGGATACGACGAGATGTCCGAGCTTACGGGCACAGGCGTCTCGGCACTGAAGATGCGAGTGAAGCGCGCATGCGAACGGCTGCGCGCCCTTCTGAAAGAGGCGCAAGGTGTCTGATCACGAGCATGACACGTTTGTCGACGAGATTTCGTCCGAGCTAAAGCGACCCGTTCGCTTCTCGGATGGTTTCGACGCGCGTGTCATGGCGGCGATTCGGACAGCGCATTTGAGCGTGGTGCGCGGTGAGCGGGCACACGAAGGTCGTCCGGGGCGCAAGCGTGTGTTCGTTCCCGCCATCGCCGGACTTGCCGCTGCTGCGGTGCTGACGTTCATGATTGTGCGGACGGTGGGTGAATCCAATGCTCCCGAGCGGTACGCGGCCGCGAAGCTCATCCCCGTGGCGGACGCCCGCGGCGAAGAGAGTATGGCATTCCAGGACGTAGTGCTGGCGATTTACCTCCCTGCCGCGCAGAGCGTGGCGGTAATGGGAGGATTCAACGACTGGGATGGCGCCCGCTCACCGATGAAGCGGCAGGCGGACGGCACCTGGATCGTGACGCTGCGTTTGCCCCCCGGCTCGTATGAGTATCAGTTCTTGATGGACGGCGCTGTGCGGATGACCGATCCTGCGAGTCCGGCGACCGACAGCGAATTCGGCGAGGCGAACTCCGTGCTGACTGTCGCTCCGCGGGGGATCCGGTGAGGGCGCTCGTTAGGTTGAGCGCGGCGTTTCTGGGCCTGGTGCTCACCGCCGGGGTGGGTGCCCAGGTGACTACGCCTGACGAGCGCTTGAGTGCGCGCCTCGATCCGGAGACGCGTGACCGTGTCGCGGCACTGGTGGACTCTCTGCGCGGGGAAGGGTTGCCCACAGAGCCGATCATCGAACGTGCACTCGAAGGCGTCGCCAAGAAGAAGGACGGCCAGTTGATCGTGAAGGTCGTGAGCGGCTTCGCCACGCATCTGCGCACCGCGCGCAGCATGCTCGGGCCGGCCTCGAGTCAGCGTGAGATCATCGCCGGGGCGAACGCGCTGCGGGCAGGGGTGAAGCCGGACGATCTGTCACGCGTCAGGACAGCACGCGAAACTGCGCGTTATGCTGTGGCGCTCGATGTACTCACAGGACTGATGAACCGCAGCGTACCGGGCGACACCGCCGTGCGCGTTATTGTTTCGCTCGTGCGCGCCGGGGCGGCAGAGCCCCAATACGTTGCGCTGCTCGATCAGGTCGAGCGCGCTATAGGGGCTGGCGTCTCGCCCGCGGTGGCGACGTCGACGCAAGGCGTTGGTATCGAGCGAGCGGTGCTTGCCGGCGCGAGCAATACCGGTGCAACGGGCAAGGGGTTACCTTCTGCCCGCGGTGCGGTGCGGACAGACCCAGCGGCAACGGGTCCGGTGACGGGGGCTGCGGCCACGTCCGGGATTCCGATTGAAGGTGCTGGAGCTCCTGCGCCACGTGGCAAGACTCCGCCGAAGTCAAAACCTCGTAGCCCCTAACGGCGTATTCCTTCAACGCGCGCGCGCGGCGGGGCAATTGCCCTCGCCGCGTTTTGTTTTTTTGGTCCGCGAGCAAAGAACGCGCGCGCGCAACCGACGCGTACGCGTGACGTGGGCTTCGCGCTCGTGCGCTATGATGAAGGCCGCACCCTCGGTGCGCTGACGCTCAGCGACGCTCTGTTCGCTCAAACGGAACGCTCGTTGTCGTACGCGAACGCGTTGGTGTCGTTCTTCGACGACGCGCGCTGGAGCGTTCAAGGGACACTTTCCGGCGCGCGCTATTCGGAGCCCCTTCCGGCGCCTGCACCGCTGGCAGGCGCATTCAAACATTTCCTGGGCGATCTCACTCTTTCGGCCTCGACAACGATGCAGGACGGCTTCATGCCGACGCTGCACGTACTGGGGGAGACTGGGTTGACGTTTACAAGTCCGCGCCACGCGTTACGAGCGGCCACAGGCGTTGCGCGGACCTTCGACGGTGGGCGCTGGCGGACGACGGTACTTAGCGTGGCGCGCGCTTGGTGGGACCGGGGGCGCACGCGGTATACGCTGGCGGCTTCTCCGGTTCAGCTCCAGGCGGGGGATATACTCGGCGATGTGACGGGCAGTATTCAGTTTGAGGGTCGCGGCAGCGGTCCGGCATACGAGCTGACCGGAGGTGTGCGCGCGGGGGAAGCGATTATCGGGCGGAGCATGTGGGGGTCGCTCACGGCTGCTTGGCCCATTCCGGGCGGGTTGTATTTGGCGGCGAGCATCGGCAGCTATCCGGTGGACTTGTTGCAATCGCTTCCGGGCGGCCGTTACGCCGCGCTTTCGTTGCGCGTGCCTAACGAGGGTTGGCCGTTTGGCCTCGCAGGCGGGCGGTCGCCGCGGCCTCGCGTACCTGTGGTCCCGCCGCCGCCGGCGCGTCCGGAGCTTCCCACACAGTTTCCGCTGGCCATTGTCGTGGGGGAAGCCCTGGACTCGCTGTTCTTGCGCGAGGTGCGGGTATGGGCGCCGGGGATTCCGCATGTGGAGCTGATGGCGGACTTTACAGACTGGGTACCCGTTCCGCTCGTTAGGCAGGCCCCCGGCGACTGGCAGGGGTATTATCGCGTCCCCCCCGGGGCGCGCCGGATACATCTGCGGCTCAATGGCAACGAGCTCGCTGCCCCGCTGAACCTCGCGCGCATCGACGACGATTTTGTGGGAACGGTGGGAGTGATGATAGTCCGTTAGCTTGCGATCAGGCCGCAGCTCCGCGCCCGCAACAATGGGCGAGAAACTTCGCGGCGCAACCCGGGAACCTTTACACCAGCAGTCGTGGCTCGCTTCATCCCACCAGACCATTCCAAAGGCGACGCCAATACGCTTGGCGGCTATATGCTGGTGCACGGCCGCCCGCCCGCGTTCGAAGGGTCTGACGGGATGTCCTACAGCGTCTCGATCGAAGCCGCTGCCACGCACGAGCCGGAGCGCCCATGGGGAGCTTTCCTGCTCTTCATGCGCTGGCGGCGAGTTGGGCCGCAAGGTGTCGAAGGACATCTGGAGACCGACTATCTGGCCTACGAGCGGACGCCGCAGGACGCTCGTCAGGCGTTAGGCGAGATGTCGCTCGGCATGGTTCGCAGCGAGCTGGAACGGCTCCTGACGCTACGCAGCCAGCCCGATCGGCCGGCGCGCAAATGGTGGGACGCGATGCGAGACGAGGGATGACTCAGGAGGGGGTAGTGCTGTTCGGGACGGGAGGGACCTGGTGCGTCCGACTGGGCGATGGCGAGACAGTGGAGGCCGTGCTGCGCGGCCGCCTGAAGCTGGCCGGCCGCGCCGACAAGCTCACCGTCGGAGACCGCGTGCGCGTGGGCGCCGGTGCCGCCCACGTGCGCGCGATCGAAGCGATCCTGCCGCGGCGCTCGGTCCTCAAACGCCGGGCCCCCGGCGGCAAGTACACCGAACGCATCATCGCCGCCAACGTCGACCAGGTCATCGTGGTCCTTGCAGCCGCACAGCCGGAGCCTAACGAGCGCATGTTGGATCGCTTCCTTGCGATCGCGGAAGGAAGCGCTCTCGCGGCTCTCATAATCGTCAACAAGCTCGACCTGGTGAGCTCGGCCGCTGTGCGGGAACGATTCGCACTGTACGAGCAACTTGGTTATCCGCTACGCTTCACCAGCTGCAAGCGCGGTGACGGCCTCTCGCAAGTCGCGCCGCTCCTCGAGAGTCGCACGTCGGTGCTGGCCGGGCCTTCAGGAGCGGGAAAATCATCCCTGATGAACGCGCTGTACCCGGAACTCGATCTGCGCGTCGCCGAGATCAGTGCTTCGGTGAACAAAGGCCGCCATACAACTGTCGGGGCGTTCCTGCACCCGCTCCCCGACGGCGGCTTTGTCGTCGACACGCCGGGCCTGCGCGAGATCGGGCTTTGGGGACTCCCCGCCGCGGAGCTGGACGCCTGCTTCCCCGAATTCAGGCCGCTACTTGGCGGATGCCGTTTTACGGATTGCGCGCATACGGCCGAGCCTGATTGTGCCGTGCGAGAGGGATTGGCGGCCGGCGCTGTGGACGCGGGGCGCTACCAGAGCTACCTGCGGCTGCGAGCGGAGCTGGCCGAGTCGGCGCACGCACGTTAGGCGTCACGGCGCCAGACGATCGATGCGCCATGCGCCGCCGCTCATCGAATAGCGGAAGCGATCATGCAGCCGATTCTCGCGACCTTGCCAGAACTCGAACTCGTCAGGAAGCACTCGGTAACCACCCCAGTGGGGCGGTAACGGCACGTCGCCGTCGCCGAACTCCTCGTCGTAGCGCTGCACGGCGCGCTCGAGCGTCGCACGGTCGGGGATGACGGCGCTCTGCTCGGACGCCCAGGCGCCGAGCCGGCTGCCGCGAGGCCGAGTTCCAAAGTACGCCGCCGATGCGCCGCGGCCCGCGACCTCCACGCTCCCGCCGATGCGCACCTGGCGGTCCAGCTCTTTCCAGAGAAAGGTCAGGGCAGCGCGCGGGTTCGCCGACAGATCCTGCGCTTTGCGGCTGCGATAGTCGGTGAAAAACAGGAAGCCCCCTCGCTCGATTCCCTTTAGCAGCACCACGCGCGCCGAGGGCCGTCCGAGTGCGTCCGCAGTGGCCAGTGTCATCGCGTTAGGCTCCACCAAGCCGGCGCGCTCAGCGTCGGCAAACCAGATTTCGAACTGGCGTACTGGATCCGGATGCAGTGCGCTCACGTCCAGCGCAGCCGCCGAGCGCCGGTCGCTCTCTGCGACGGAGTCAGTCATGGTTCTCGACGAGCCGGCGCAAGTTGTCGAGGTCGTAGGGCGTGCTCACAACGGCGTCGAACGCGAGTCCTGCATCGGCAGACAGGTCTTCAGCCTTTGCCGAATCGCCGGTCGAGAGGATAAAGCGCGTATCGCGGCAGGTAGGGAGCTTGCGCATGGCGCGCACAAC
>JBQTJS010000010.1:0-5187 GCA_052386875.1 Gemmatimonadaceae bacterium | reverse complement strand
GCGAACTCAGTCTGGAACGGCGCCGTGGTCTGCGCGATCGGCTCCAGCGCGGAGCGCAGCCGCTCCAGAGGGATCACGGCGGGAAGCGGTCCCACGCCTGAGGAGCCGGCGAGCGTGAGGTGCGGGGGCATCCAGGCGGCCAGCCTGGGATCGCAGCTCTCTTGCAGCGCGCGGATCGCGGAGCCGGCGCGGCCGCGCACCTCCACGACGACGAAGATGCTCGGCGGCCGCTGCCACTCTTCGTCATGCGCGAATTCGGCGTCATCGGCGCCGCCGGCGCGCCACACGCGGCCCGACTTCTCGTTAGGCAAGCTGTGCGCGCAGCCACATGATCGCCACCGCTGCGTAGAACAGAACCATGAGCAGAATCCCCAAACGCTTGGCCCATGACGGCCGCAGCTCTTTCGGCAGGAGCCGTGTGTTGACGTACAGCAGGTGCAGCCCGGCGACGACGAACACGATACCGGAGATGTTCGCCGAGAGCTGCAGCAGGAAGATGGGCGGCGCGAGTCGCAGAGCGATGAGTCCCCAGATGACGACGACCGCCAGCACCGCGTAGTACACCACGCGCACATCACCGCCGCGCAGCGTGCGCAGACGCCTGCTTCCGGTCCAGAGCAGGTCAGTCACGGCTCGAACCGTGCCTTCCAGGATGTCGAGCTGCGTCTTGAAGAGGATCCAGACACCCATGAGTGCCACGAGGCCCGCGGCGACTGCGGCGCCGCGCGCTCCCATTGCACTGGCAAGGGCGGCCGCGATTCCGTAGCCGCGGATGTCCGAGTCCGCAGGGATGAACGTGACGTACAGCATGGCCGGCAGCGCCATGCCAAGGAGCGCGCCGATGTAGAAGATCCCCCACTGATCGGCGCGGACGATGCGCCACCAGCCGCGCCAGCGTGTGAGCGCCTCGGCGGACGGGTGAAACGTCACGCCTGTGTGGGCCAGCGCCCGGCGGCCGCCTAACGCGGATGGAATGTACCCCACGTGGGAGCTCATGCCGTATCCCTTGTCGCGCGCCCAGTTCGAGAGCGTTATGTTGATGACGCCGCCGGCGCCGCTGAAGCCGGCGAGCGCACCTAACAAGAAGTAGTCTGCCCCCGCGGGAATGAAGCGGAAGTTCCCGGCAACAGGATCGTATCCGATGAAGCCCGCGGCAGCGCGCAGCCAGGTGTCTCCCGCGACGAACAGCACCGCGAGGACTGCCATCACCGTGAGGACGGCCCCCACGAGGATCCAATTGAGGATCTCCAGCGTGCGCTCGATCCGGCGGCCGACGAGCAGGATCGCGGCGCACACGAAGAAGGCGCCCACGCCTAACGCGTAGACCGTATCCGCGTCGGCCGGGCCTGCGACGTCGCCGGTGAAGAGAAAGAAGACAGCTCCGGCTGCCGCACCGGCCCATGCCGGCCAGCCAGCGCTCAGAACGTATAGTGCCGCATAAAAAAGCGCCCAGAAGCGCGCGCTCGGACGTGTGCGCATGAAGCCTGTGAACGCGGGCTCGCCGGTGGCGAGGGTGTAGCGCATCAGCTCCGTGTTGAAGAGCGTTTGCAATGACACCGCGACAGTCGTGATCCACAGGAGCGTCAAACCGTACTTCACAAACGTCGCGGGACCGATGAGGAACTCGCCGCTCCCGATAGCGGCGCCGAGCACGATGACGCCCGGGCCGACTACGCCGGCCCACTGCAATCCGCGCGGTGCCGGCGGCGGCGGAAGCTCGGCGATGCTCCATGGCTGCAGGCCGCTGCGTGCCTCGATTGGCTGCAAGATGGCTCCGCGGTGTAAGGTCTGAGGGCCGCTTGCATCGGCGGGCGCAAGGTAATACCACTTCGTCGCGCCGCACGCCAGGTTTTTTGCAGCTCATGCACCCATTATAGATGCACCCATTATAGATGCACCCATCGCTTGACGCCGCGAAGCAGCGCCTGCTGGACATGCCTTTCGTGCCGTTAGGCCACTATCCCACGCCGGTGGACGATTGGTGGCGATTCCGGCACACGATCGGTGCGGCGGATGGGCCTGCGATTGCCGCGAAGCGCGATGACGCGATCGCGTTCGGATTCGGCGGGAACAAGGTGCGTAAGCTGTGCCTCGTCGCGGCCGCGGCGCGCGACGCCGGCGCCGATACCTTGATCACATGCGGCGGCGTACAGTCCAACCACTGTCGCGCCACTGCCGCGGCTGCCGCGCGGATGGGTATGCGCTGCATCATCGTCGCCAACGGCGAGCGGCCGGCGCGACTGACTGGCAACGCTCTACTCGACGACTTGTTAGGCGCCGAGCTACGCTACGTTAGGTCGCGTGCCGACCGTGCGCCGGCGATGCAGGAGATCGCCGGGGAGGTGCGCGCCGGGGGCGGCCGCCCGTACGAGATCCCACTGGGGGCATCGACGCCGTTAGGCGCGTTAGGCATCGCCCGTGGCGTGGGCGAGTTGTTGCGCGAGGGGGTCGAGCCGGATGTGATCATCCACGCGTCCTCGTCCGGGGGGACTCAGGCAGGGCTCCTGGCCGGCTGTGCGCTCTTCGGGCTCCGTGCACGTGTAATCGGCGTCAGTGCCGACGACCCTGCAGCCGCGATCCGCGATACTGTCGGGACGATCGCGAGCGGTATGGAAGAGCTGTTGGGTCTCGCTCCGGGGGCCCTGCGGGGTGCGGATCGCTGCGAGGTGGACGACACTTTTGTGGGGGAAGGTTACGGCGTGCCGACTGAAGCGTCGCTCGACGCGCAGCGCGTGCTTGCGCGGACGGAGGCTGTGTTCGTCGACCACTATTACACGGCCAAGGCGCTCGCCGCGCTCATAGCGTATCTGCGCAGCGGACGCATTGCCGGCGACGGCAAGGTCCTATTCTGGCACACGGGCGGCCAGGTGACACTCTTTCAATGAGCTTCATGGATACATCGCTACTCGTTAGGTTAGGCGCCGCATCGGTGCTCGCCGCCGGCGCGGCTTTCACCTGCGAGGCGCAGCCGCGGCGGATCAGCGTGGTGCCGCGGCCTGTGCAGCTCGAGCAGACGGAAGGCCGCTTCCTGATAACTCGGCGCACGCCCATAATTGTCAGCGCAGCAACCGACTCCGTAGGCCGCTTCCTTTCGCGGATGCTGGCGACGCCGCTGGGATTCCCCCTGAGCGTGCACCGCGACAGCGCCCCCGCCCGCGGGGCGCGGCCGATCCTTCTAGCAATTGACGACCAGCTGCGCCAGCTGTTAGGCGCCGAAGGATATGAGCTGGAGGTGACGCCACGAACGATCGAGATCCGGGCCGCGGCGCTTGCCGGCGTCTTCTACGGCACGCAGACGCTCAGGCAGCTGCTTCCCACACAGGCGTTCTCTCGGACGCGCGTTGCCGGCGTCACGTGGAGCGTTCCGGCTGTCGAGATTCTGGATTACCCGCGATTCTCCTGGCGAGGGGCGCATCTCGACGTCGGCCGCCATTTCATGCCTGTTTCGTTCGTCAAGAAGTTCATCGACCTGCTGGCGGCACATAAGCTCAATCGTTTCCATTGGCACCTGACCGAGGACCAGGGCTGGCGGATAGCGATCGAGCGTTATGCGCGCCTAACGTCAGTAGGCGCGTGGCGCAGCAGCACAATCATCGGCCGCCCGCGCGGAGATTCCACGCGCTGGCGCTACAGCCGCAGGCGGCACGGCGGCTTCTACACGCAAGCGCAGGTGCGCGACGTCGTGGCGTACGCCGCACAGCGCTTCATCACCGTAGTTCCCGAGATAGAGATGCCCGGGCACGCCCAGGCAGCGATCGCCGCGTATCCCGAGCTTGGCGTGACGGGGGATACGATTCCTGTATGGACGCGCTGGGGCGTCTCCAAGAACATCCTCAACGCGTCCGATTCGACCGTGCGCTTCATGCAGAACGTGCTGGACGAGGTGCTCGAGCTGTTCCCCAGCGAGTTCATTCACATCGGAGGCGATGAGGCTGACAAGTCCTTCTGGGCGACGAGCCCGCGCATTCAGGGACGTATCCGCGAGTTAGGCGTCTTCAACGAAGCCGGCTTGCAGAGCTGGTTCATCAAGCAGATGGACGCGTACCTAACGTCGAAGGGACGGCGGCTCATAGGATGGGACGAGATCCTGGAGGGGGGGCTGGCCCCGGGAGCGGCTGTGATGTCGTGGCGCGGGTACAGCGGGGGGATCGCCGCCGCGCGTGAGGGACACGATGTGGTGATGGCGCCCACCAGGTACACGTATCTCGACTACTACCAGACGCGCGACGAGCGCCGCGAGCCCCTGGCGATCGGCGGGTTCCTGCCGCTCGACTCCGTGTATGTCTTCGAGCCGATTCCGGACGCTCTGACGCCTGACGAGGCTCGCCACGTGTTAGGCGCTCAGGCTCAGCTCTGGACCGAGTATATGCCGACGCCGCGGCATGTGGAGTACATGGCGTTCCCGCGGCTGGGCGCGTTGGCGGAAGTTGTGTGGACGCCGGCGGAGCGGCGCGACCTCGCCGATTTCAAGCAGCGCTTGCCGGCTTATCTGAGCCGGCTGAAGAGCTACGGCGTGAACTATCGCCGGCCGCTGCCTAACGATGCGAGCGGCGTCGTGCCGCGGCGGCGGCGGCGCTAACTGATCACGTCGCGTTAGGCACGCCTGCGCCGTGCGGGCGCTAATCTGATCACGCCGCGTTAGGCGCGCCTCCGCCGTGCGCCGGTGCGCCACTGGTTGTGCCCGCCACGGCGCGCAGCGTCATCCCGGGCTCGCTTCTTGCACCGGCTCGGTGCGTGAGCAGACAGCGACCCAGCGCGGAAACACGCACCTCGGCCACGCCGGCGTTGTCAGCGCCGCGGCAGGCAGACCTCGGGCGTTTGGGCAGGCTCGCCGGGCAGAATAGCGCTGCGCCCGGCGTGGACCACAAAGAACACATGGACGCCCTCGTTAGGCCGCACCGCGACGGCAATCACGCCTCTGGCCCGCGCGGCAATGGTGACCTCGCCGTCGCATACGTCGCACCCGATCTAAGCTGCGCCTGGCGCGGACCCGCACTGCTCGTCGTCGCGCGAGCGAGCGGATCCGTCGGGCCGCAGCTGCATCCGATCACAGGCTTCTACCTGAACGAAGCACGCTTGCTCAGCTCCCTGCAACTCGAGATCAACGGCAAGGCTCCCTGGCTCTGCGAAGCGGCTCAAGAAGATGCGACACGGCTCACGTTCAGCTACATCCATCCCGAGATGGCG
>JBQTJS010000009.1:0-7729 GCA_052386875.1 Gemmatimonadaceae bacterium | reverse complement strand
CCTGCGGCGAGCGCGATCACAGACGATTGTCGTACCTGCACGTGGACGGCGAATCCGAGCACCGGCGGGCCGAATGCTGCAAAACTTGCGGCTTCTATTTAAAGGCCGTGGCCGTGCTCGACCCCATCCGGCCCGAAGCACTTCTCGAGGCCGATCTCGCCACGCTGGCCCTCGACCTGCTCGCCGGCGAACGCGGATTCCATCAGCAGCCGGCGCCTAACGCCCCCCGCTCTTAGCCGTTGCTGCCGGGCGAAGCCGCCCCTCGCCACTCGGCTCTCGCCCTCGCGCCGCTCGCATTCTGGCGCACTCGCCGCTTGCCACTCGGCTCGCGCCATCCCGCCCGCTCGCATTCTGGCCGCTCGCCGCTTGCCTCTCTCTCCCTCCCACCGCCGGCATTCTGGCCGCTTCCCTCTCGGCTCGCGCTGCTCGCACCTAGCATCTCGCGCCCTGTCGAGCCGCATCGTAGCTTGCTGCGGCTCCTGCCCCCTTCATCCTCGCTCCCTCCTTGACCCGCTGCTGCGCTCGGCTCCTTCGCGTTAGGGCCGTCGCTCGCGCTTCTAGCCGGACGCCTAACGTGCAGCCGCGAAACTTGTGAGAGGCTCGCCGGACAGCATGTCGAGCGGCACTGCCCAGCAAACCTCCATCGCGCGGGCGCTGCAACACGTGGTAGACGTGCGCCACGACGAAGTACGCGCCATGCTCTGGTCGTGCGCGTACTTCTTCTTCGTACTCTCGAGCTACTATGTCATCAGGCCGCTGCGCGAAGAGATGGGCGTCGCGGGAGGCGTGCGTAACATCCCGTGGCTTTTCACAGGCACGCTCACGGCGATGCTGCTGGTGCACCCCCCCTTCGCGGCGCTCGTGGTCCGCTTCCCGCGGCGCAGATTTGTCGCCATCGCCAACCGCTTCTTCCTGGCCAACCTCCTGGCGTTCTTCGTCCTCCTGCGCTTGCTGCCGGAAGGGAGCAGCATCTGGGTCGGGCGTGCGTTCTTCGTGTGGACCTCCGTCTTCAACCTCTTCGTCGTCTCCGTTTTCTGGTCCGTGCTGGCAGACGTGTTCAGCACGCCGCAAGGCAAACGCCTCTTCGGATTCATCGGCGTGGGAGGGACGTTAGGCGGTATCACCGGCTCGGCCGTCGCCGCGGCGTTCGCGTCCGGCGTCGGCCCGGTCAACCTCGTGCCGGTCTCGATGCTGCTGCTGGAGCTGAGCACCGTGGCGATGCGCCGCGTCACGCGACATGCAGCTCCTCGTGCAGCCGATTCCGCCGGAGGGGCCGGCGCGGGCAGCGACGCGGAGGGCGAGCGTATAATCGGAGGTGCGACGTTCTCCGGGGTCGTGCACGTGCTCCGCTCTCCGTACCTGTTAGGCATGTGTCTTTACATGCTGCTTTTCACCTTCGGCTCGACGGTGCTCTATATTCAGCAAGCCGCCATCGCCGAGCGCACGTATGCGGATCCAGGGGCGCGTACGGCATTCTTCGCCCGTATCGATCTCGCCGTCAATACCCTCACGCTGCTCACGCAGGCGTTCCTCACAGGCCGCATCGTGAAGGCGCTCGGCGTGCCGCTGACGCTGACTCTCCTCCCGGCACTGTCGGCCGCCGGCTTCATTGCGTTAGGCGCTATGCCGTTCATCGCCGTCCTGGTGATCCTTCAAGTCTTGCGCCGCGCGGGCGAGTTCGCCGTCGCGCGCCCCACCCGCGAGGTCCTCTACATCGTCCTCCCGCGTGAGGACAAGTACAAGGCGAAGAATCTGATCGATACTTTCGTGTATCGCGCCGGCGATCAGATCGGAGCATGGTCGACCGCCGGTCTCGCTGCGTTAGGCATGACGCTGGCCGGCATAGCGTTCGCGGCGGCGCCGCTCGCAGTAGCCTGGCTGGCCATCGGCTTCTGGTTAGGCAGGCGCCAGGAGGCGCTGGCCCGACATGATGGGCGCGGCACTGGACCGGCCACGCCGCGGCCTAGAGGCTCACCCGGAACTCCACTGGAGGTCGCACAATGAGCGGCATCAACACGAATCGTTGGTTGCTGGGCGGCATCGCGGCGGGCGTGCTCCTTTGGCTGCTGGAAGGAGCGGCCAGCCAGCTCTACATGGAAGACATGCAGACCGCGCTCGCGGCGCGCAACATCTCGCTCCAGATGACAGCCGGCGTCTGGATATGGAGCGTCGTCGTCAGCCTGATGCTGGGGCTCGCTCTCGTCTTTTTGTATGCTGCTGCGCGCCCGCGCTTCGGCCCCGGGCCGCGCACGGCGGCGATAGTGGCCTTCGCGCTCTGGGTCGGCGGCTATGTCCCTTCGCTCATCGGATACAACATGATCGGCCTCTACCCCAACAACCTGCTCGTGCTCTGGGCGGTCGTGGGACTCGTCCAGTTGATTGTAGCGGGTATCGTCGGAGCGTGGCTGTACCGCGAAGCGTGATCCGGCAGCGCACGCGCATCAAAATCTGCTGTATCGCGTCGATCGACGAAGCGGAGCTCGCCGTCGCTGCGGGCGCGGATGCCATCGGGCTCGTATCGGCTATGCCGAGCGGGCCCGGCCCCATCGGCGAGTCGCTAATCGCCGACATCGCTAAGCGCGTCCCGCGCGCCGTCGGCACCTTCCTGCTCACTTGCGAGACCACGGCCGACGCCATAGCGGCACAGCACGGTCGCTGCCTAACGACAACGATCCAGCTCGTCGACCGGATCGAGCAGCCCACCTATCGCACTCTCTGCCGTGAGTTGCGTGCCGCGCGCCTCGTCCAGGTAGTTCACGTGCTGGATGACGCGGCGCTCGCCGAGGCGAAGAGCGCCGAGCCGTGGGTCGACGCAGTTCTACTCGACTCGGGGAACCCGCGACTCGCCGTCAAGGAGCTGGGCGGGACGGGCCGCACCCACGATTGGGAGATCAGTGCCCGCATTCGCGCTGCCCTGACCGTGCCGGTCTTCCTCGCCGGCGGCCTGCGCGCGGAGAACGTACGCGCGGCGATCCGGCAGGTGCGGCCTTACGGCGTGGATGTTTGCTCCGGCGTCCGAAGCGACGGGCTTCTGGACGAGGCCAAGCTGCGAGCGTTCGTGGAGGCCGCACGTAATGCCTAACGTTGTGACGCTAGGATCAAGGCCTTGGCTAGTGCTGCGCGCAGGAGGCGGGCGTCAGAAGCGCGCTCTGTCGCGGGACATGGCTCCAGTCGCGGGAGGCGTGCTTCCCGCGAAGGCGGCGCCGCCGAAACGGAGGCCCGGCGGCCACCAAGGCCTTGAAACTTAGGCCCGCGCGCGTAGCGTCTCCGCCAACAATTCTCCGTAGAGGCGAGACTATGCCAGTGCACAGCCTGCTAGCTCGGAGTCCGCATGCGTTGTTGCTTGCCGCGTTCCTCGCAACGCCCTCATCCGCTCGATCGCAGGGAGTGACTACCGCAGCGCTGCACGGCGTCATCACCGGCGAAGACGGCGTCGCCATCTCCCGCGCAAATGTCGTCGCACTGCACGTCCCGAGCGGCACGCAGTACCGGGCGCTTTCCACGACGCTGGGCGCGTATAACCTTCCCAACCTGCGCGTCGGCGGCCCGTACCGCCTAACGGTTACCTTGCTAGGCTACGAACCTCAGAGCCGCGACAGTGTCTTCCTCGACCTGGGTCAGTCGCTGCGCCACGACTTCCGTCTCGTCAGGCGCGCCGTCCAGATCGCCGGCGTCGCCATCACCACGGAACGCGATCCCGTCCTCAACGCCGGCCGCACCGGGGCCGCGACGTCCATCGCCCCCGATCTGGTCATCACCGTCCCGTCCATCAAGCGCAGCACGCGCGACCTCACGCGCCTCGACCCGCGCAGCGACGGCAATTTCTCATTCGCCGGACGCAACTGGCTCTACAACAACATCTCACTCGATGGGTCCTACTTCAACAACCCCTTCGGCCTGGACGACCCGGCGCCCGGCGGGCAGACCAACGCCGAGCCGGTACCATACGACGCCGTGGAGCAAGTGCAGGTGTCACTGGCTCCGTTTGACGTTAGGCAGGGCGGCTTCACCGGCGCCAACATCAACACCGTCACCAAGAGCGGCACGAACACCTATCGCGGCGCCGTGTACTCCTTCCTGCGCAACGACGCCCTCCAGGGGAACGAGGTGAGCGGCTCCGAAGTCATCGCGAACCCCGACCTCAAGTTCAACCAATCCGGCTTCTCACTCGGCGGGCCGCTCATCCGCAACAAGCTCTTCTTCTACTTGAACGGGGAGATCGAGCGCACCGAGGACCCGGGAACGAATTTCGTCGCGCGCCGCGCGGCTCCCGGCTTCGGCATCTCGCGCGTCGAGGCGCGCATCATGGACTCCATCCGGGCACGCTTAGCCACGTACAACTACGAGACCGGGCCCTACGAGGGGTATATCCACGAAACGAACAACGACAAGCTGTTGCTCAAGCTCGATTGGAACGTGAGCGACGCCCACGCGGCTTCTTTCAGGTTCAACTACCTCGATGCCGAGCGCGATCTCCCGCCGCATCCGTTCGTCCTGAGCTTCGCAAATACCGGGCGCGGACCTAACGAGAGCAGCCTGCCGTTCTTCAACTCGGGATACGCCATCAATAACAACCTCCAATCTTATGCAATGGAGGTCAACTCGCGCGCCAGCGGCCTGGCCAACCGCTTCTTCGCCAGCTTCAACCGCTTCCGCGACCAGCGCACGCCGTTCAGCGCGGACTTCCCGACGATCGAGATCGGCGAGGGGGGCGTCTCGTATACAACCGCGGGCCATGAGCCCTTCTCCATCCACAATATCCTGGATCAGGACGTGTGGCAGTTCACCAACGACCTGAGCCTCTTCCGTGGCAAACACGTCTTCACGTTAGGCGCGAACTTCGAGACGTTCTCGTTCTTCAATTCGTTCAATATCTTCCGGCACGGCGTCTTCTTCCTCCCCGCGCCGCCCGTCAGCATCGGCACCACGTTCTCGTCGCTCAGCGAGTTCTTCAGCAAGACCGACCCGCGCAATCCTAACCGCATCGACTTCCGGCGCATGATCGGCAGCGGGCCGTTCAAAGGTGAGGAGATCGATGTCGGCCAGTTCTCCGTGTACGGCCAGGACGAGTACTTGCTGACTGACAGGCTGCGCCTAACGTACGGCTTGCGTGTCGACTTCCCGATGTACTTCACAGAGCCCGTGGACAACCCCTTCTCACGCGGCCTGAGGGCCTTGGACGAGAACCGCCGTACCGAGGTAGTCGATCAGAGTGAGCTACCGGGTGCCAAAGCGCTCTTCTCGCCGCGCGTCGGCTTCAACTGGAACGCCAGAGGGAACCGTGAGACGCAGCTGCGCGGCGGAACGGGGATCTTCACGGGGCGCGTCCCATTCGTCTGGGTCGGCAACGTGATCTCGAATCCGGGCGCAAACCCGAATCTCTTCCCGACCGGTCCGCAACGGCCCACCAAGAAGGGTTCCACGCTGGCCCAATCGTTCGACGTCAACGCCATGGATCCGGACTTCGAGTTCCCGCAGGTTTGGACGACGGACCTCGCTGTCGACCAGCAACTCCCGTGGGGCTTGTTAGGCACACTCGAGATGATCTACGGCAAGGATCTCAACGCGATCTATATGCGCAACGCCGACCTCGTGGCCCCGCGCCGCACGCTCCCCGACGGGCGGCCCTTCTACGGCGGCGCCGGCAACAACGAGCTCAACGCCGACTTCGGCGCCGGCATCTATGTCATCGACAACACCGACGAAGGTTACAACTTCAACGTCACAGGGCAGCTGCGCAAGACGTTAGGCGCCACCGATCTGAGCGCCGGCTACAGCTACACTCAAGCCAAGAACAACCTCAAGTCCACCGAGATCGCCAGCGTCCTCTGGCAGAACCAACCCGTGCAGGGCGATCCCAACAATCCCGAGCTGAGTCATTCCGAGTTCGGGCAGCAGCATCGCATCGTCGGCAGCGCGTCGTACACAAAGTCATGGTCGCCCAGCTTGCGCACGCAGGTGGGTCTCTTTGCCGAGGTCTCGCAAGGGAACCGCTTCGGCGGAGCCGGAGGGAATCGTTACTCGTTCATCTACTCCGGCGACGTGAATGGCGACGGAGCCGGCGGCAACGACCTGATCTACATCCCCCGCAGCCAGGGCGAGATCAATCTCGAGACGTACACCGAGGGAGGCCGCACCTTCACAGCGCAGGATCAGTGGAACCGCCTCAACGCGTTCATCGAACAGGACAAGTATCTGCGCGATCATCGCGGCGAGATCGCCGAACGATTCGGCGCGCTGAACCCCTGGTACACGAATCTCGACCTGCGTGTGTTGCAGGACTTCGCCATGCCGTCGGGTGGGACGCGCCATGCGTTCCAGTTGAGTATCGACGTGCTCAACGTGGGGAATCTGATCAACTCCGACTGGGGAGTGCGCAAGGTGGCGAGCGCGGCGGCGACGTCACCGCTCAGGCTCGTTAGGTTCAATGCCGCGGGCGCGCCGGTCTTCAACTTCACCGGCCCGGCCAAGACGTTCATCGACGATCCCGGGCTGTTCTCGCGCTGGCGGGCGCAGGTCGGGCTACGCTATTTCTTCAACTAATCGCGAGTCACGGCGAGCTGCGAGGGGCGAGCGGGGGGGAGACGAGGGACACTCACCTCTCGCCGCTCGCATCTAACCCCTCGCACCTCGCACCTCGCACCTCGCACCCCGATGCCCCACTCGATAGTCTGGCAGCGCCTGGATCAGCTCGGCCACGACCACGCGCGCCTCGCGCAGCGTGATGACGGCGGCTGGCAGCTGGACGGCGTCGTCGTCATGGCGCACGACGAGCAGCCGTGCGAGCTGCAGTACGAGGTCTTGTGCGACCCGCAGTGGCGCACAGTGAGCGCACATATCGGCGGCTCGTTAGGCGGCCAGGCTGTCCGCATCGAGATCGCCAACGACGCGCAGCTGGGCTGGGTGCTGAACGGCAGAGTGCAGCCCGACGTCGACGGCTGCTTGGACATAGACCTGAGCTTCACGCCGGCGACCAACCTCCTCCCCATCCGCCGCCTCGGATTGGCGTTAGGTAGCGCCGCCGATGTCACTGCGGCCTGGCTGCGTTTTCCCGCCAGTGCGCTGGAAAAGCTGCAGCAACGCTACACGCGCACGGGCGATACGACGTATCGCTACGAAAGCCGCGGCGGCAGCTTCGCCGCGCAGCTCGAGGTGAACGCAGTCGGGATGGTGGTCGAGTATGAGGGGCTCTGGCGCTCTCAGGCCGCTACAGTCCCTTAATCTCTCGGCTCCTCGACTCTTGCCACTCGCCGCCCGCCAACGCCACTCGCAGCTCGCACCTCGTAGCTCGCAGCTCGTAGCGCGCAGCTTAGCGCGCGAAGCTGCGAGCCGCCTTTCCACAAGCAACCCAGGCCCTCGGCTCCCCGTTAGGCAACAGCGGTAATATCGCCTGATCCCGCGGCACTCGCTCCGGATCCTCCGACGCCGCGTACACAAGCATCGCCGCCGTCGTCGCGTTCTGCTTCAAGTCATCGAACACGATCTTGTCGTACGTGTCGCGGTTCGTGTGCCACGTATACTGGCGATACTCCGGATAGCTCGACTGCAACCGAAACGCAGGTGCGGGACGACATATAAAGGAGGTGTGGTCGCTCCCCATGTTGATCTGCGCACCGGGCGCGACGAAGCGCACGCTGTCAGTCAGCTCAGCCGGCAGCTGCGCCAGCCAGCGCGCCAGATTGGCAGCGGCCTTGAGGAACCCGCTCGCCTCGAGATAATCGATGCGCCA
>JBQTJS010000008.1:0-2785 GCA_052386875.1 Gemmatimonadaceae bacterium | reverse complement strand
GCGTCCAGGTTCGATACCCAGCGCGATCGCTCGTTAGGTCATACGTCCCGGGGCGCCCGTATACGGCGCCAATTGGATCACTGTCGTGACGAGGATCCGAGGGAACGGTATACACCTCTCTGAAGCTTCCCTCAGTAACCGTTAGGGTTACGCCCGATGCACTTTTGACTCCCGTCAGCACATCGACAACGGTCACCATGATGCCCGGCAAGGCTGCCGTGTCGCAGTTGTCCGCGTCAGAGATACCGCATCCGGCTAGCGTAAGCCCGATCACAGCCGCAGCAAGCCATGCGCTGCGTGACCTCATGCTAGAAGGACTGCGTACCATCCGCATGCACAAACGACGAAGTTGGACCTGGATGAGCCGGGCGCGCTTATCCGCCGTCGCCCGCTATCGATGGAAGAACCAATCGAGCTGCGCTTGGGAGGTCAAGCGACTGCCCGATCTCGCCGCGCGGGACGATGGATGAAGAACGCCCAACGAAACGGGATAGGGCGCTTTCGCCGGTTCCTCAGTGAAAAGGACGCAGCGGACCGCTTTGGACGAGGCGAAGACTACTGGGCGTTCCTGATAGCCAATCATATGGGGCTCACTCCGCCGCACCTTCCCGATAGCCACGCCCCAGCCCTAACGAGCGATATCGCACCGCCGCGGCGATATGCTCCGGCAGCACGGCCGCGGCGCCGTCCAGGTCCGCCACTGTGCGCGCCACGCGCAGCACACGGTGGTACCCGCGCGCCGAGAACCCGAGCCGTTCCGCGGCCTGCACCAGCGTCGCGCGCGCAGCCCCTTCGATAGCTGTGTGCCGCTCGAGCCAGCGGCCCGAGACATGCGCATTGCAGAAGACTCCTGGCAAGCGCCTATAACGCTCGCGTTGTATGCGTCGCGCGTCTTCCACGCGCGCGCGCACGGCGCCGGATTCCTCGCCGCCGGCGGCTCCAGCCAGATCGGCCGGGGCGATAGCCGGGACGTGCACGGTCATGTCCAGCCGGTCGGCCAGCGGCCCGGAGATGCGCGTACGGTGCCTAACGATATCCGCTCTCGCGCAACCGCACGGCCTCGTTGGAGACCCCGCATACCCACAGGGACAGGGGTTCATGGCCCCCACGAGCGTGAAACGCGCCGGGTACGCCACGGTTCCCTGCGCGCGCGAGATTACAACGCGCCCGTCCTCCAGAGGCTGCCGCATACTGTCCAACGTTAGGCGCGGCAACTCCTGCAGCTCGTCCAGAAATAGTACGCCGTGATGCGCCAGGCTGACCTCCCCCGGCCGCGGCGAGCTGCCGCCGCCGATGAGCGCTGCCGCCGAAAGCGTGTGGTGCGGCGCCCGAAACGGACGCGTCGCGTTAGGCACCGTGCCCGGCTCCACTAGACCGGCCACCGAATGAATTGCAATGACCTCCAGCGCCTCCTCCTCCGTCAGCGCCGGAAGGATCGTCGGCATACGCCGCGCCAGCAACGTCTTGCCGCTCCCCGGCGGTCCGATCAACAGCAAGGCGTGGCCGCCCGCAGCGGCGATCTCGCTCGCCCGCTTCGCCTCCTCCATCCCGACCACCTCCGACATGTCCACAGCGAACGCCCCATGCACCCCGTTAGGCGCAGGCGCTCTGGCCGCGGGAAGCTCGCCGGCCCGCAGCGCCGCCACTACCTCCCGCAGCGTCGCCGCCGCTGCCAGACGCACCGAACGCACCAGCGACGCCTCAGCGAGATTCCCCGGCGGCAAAAGCAGCACCCCCACTCCCGGCGTGCGACCCACGTGCCGCGCCACCGAGAGCACGCCGCGCACGGGCCGCAACGACCCGTCCAAACCAAGCTCGCCAAGCGCCAGCACGCTGCCTAACGACTCCGCCGCGAGCTGACCGGTGGCCGCGAGCACCCCCAGCGCGATCGGGAGATCAAAAGCCGTCCCCTCCTTGCGCACATCCGCCGGGGCGAGATTGACGGTCAACCGCTTGGGCGGCAGCGCGAAACCAGCGTGAACCAGCGCGGCTGACACCCGCTCGCGGCTCTCCTTCACAGCCCCCGCGGCCATCCCTACGATCGTCCACTGCGGCAGCCCCTGCGCCGCGTCCACCTCCACAAGCACGCGGAACGCCTCGATACCCAGCACGGCGGCAGATTGAACAGCGGCGAGCATGTCCCCGCACGATGCCACCACGCCACCCAACCTGCTGCATCGAATCCTTGCGGCCTATGCACCTCCAACGCGCACCGTCGCCGCGGCACTCACTCTCCCCGCTTCCTCGCGCCGCTCACGCGCGCCGCTCGCCCCTGGTCTCTCTACATCGCTACCACGTCTCCACGCCATCGCCGCTCGCCCTGGTATCCAACGTCCTACCACCGACATCTCCTCGCCCACGCCGCTCGCCGCTGGCCCTAGTAGCACGACGTTCCGACCAAAGGTAGCCCCGCTCGCCACGCGCCCCTAAAGGCTCCGCGACGTCGGCGCCGCCGGAATCTCCTCGCGTACACTCTCCGGCTCCGGCGTGAAATCCTCCCCCGGGTTGATGAACCTGTCGTGCTCCACACCATACTGCCGATCATACAGCTGCCGGTAACGCCCGCCTAACGCGAGCAACGACTGATGCGTCCCGCGCTCGACGATCTCCCCGTCCTCCATCACAAGAATCTGATCCGCGCTCTCGATCGTCGACAGCCGATGCGCGATCACGAAAGTCGTGCGGCCGCGCCGCAACGAGCGCAACCCGTCCCGGATCAGCGCCTTTCACCTTCAGGAATTTCGATGCCGTTCGCCAGAGCCAGAGCACGGAAGCTGGCGAGCGC
>JBQTJS010000007.1:0-3786 GCA_052386875.1 Gemmatimonadaceae bacterium | reverse complement strand
TCGCCAAGGTAAGCGTGTGCGACAGCTCGTGGAGCAACCCTTTCGGTTTGTGCGAAAACGCTAGCTTAGCCCGAAACGAAAGCCCGCCTAACGAGTAGGCGACAGCGGCATCCCTCTGTGGGTAGTGGGCAGACCACTACCCACAGTTAAGCGTGCTCCCGAACCCGATAACCCGCTCCAAATCTCAAACTCCGTTGATCTCCCGCGTCGGATGCGGCCAGCACGTCGTCGTCCCGTAGTTCCGATTCGTGAACGGATTCGACCCCACCTTCCAGGCAATCCTGTAGCGCAGCAGATCGTTGAGCCGGTGCCCCCCTTCGAAGCTCAGCTCCTTGCGCCGCTCCTCGATTACATGAGCGATCGCCTCCGCCTGCGTCGCAGCGACCAGCGGCGCCAGACCGACACCCGAAGCCGCGCGGCGCGCGTTCAGCAGCGCCATCCCTTGCGCCACCTGGTTCTGCTGTATCAACGCTTCCGCCAATATCAGATTCGCCTCGATAGCACTGGCCAGACGCATCGGACTCGCTAGGGCAGTGTATTTCCGCGTCACCCACAAGCGCACTTCCGAATTGAACGCGCCGCGTCCGGCGTCGGCAACCAGTACACGCGGATCGTTCATCGTGCGATACGCAGTCGCTACCGTATACGCACCCACCTGCTCGGCGAGCCGCCAGAGTTTGTTCCAGCGGCGTGAACTCTCCAGCCCGCGGTCCGCATTCTTGTTGTACCCCGGCGTCACCTGGCCCGCGAACTGGGCAGCTTCACTCCACTTCTTGAGATCCAGCTTCGCACGAGCCATCCCCACTCTGCCAAGGTTCAACATGTCGGCGTTGTTGGCCTGCTGCGCCAACGCGATCCCTTCGCCGAAACGCGTTTCAGCGAGTGTCAACGCAGCAGTGGGCGGCTGCGGCGCTGCACCATCGAAGGCTACCTGGCAGAACCCTTCGCCCATCAGCAGGTACGCGTAACCTCCGTAGATCTTCGTCTGTGCCATCAGTAGGGCGCGGTTAGGCACCTGCTGATCCGTCCAGCCGCTCAGCTTCTTGAAAGCATCCTCGGACTGAAACCGCGCCGTGTGCAGCGTGAGGTTCATTCCGAAGTTCCCTTCGCACGAGCCAATCGAGTAGTCGGTTTCGTCTGCCGTGATCGATCGCTCGCCCCAGTTCGCCAGCGGCACGTTGGAGTTGGCAGTCTCGTATTCGTCGGAATGCACTGTAGACCCGGACATGTAGTTGCTGTACGCGCACTCGAAGTCGCCGATCACGCTCCGGACCAGGACCGCAGCGAGCGCCGGATCGTTGATCTGCTCGGTGGGAATCTGGCCCGGGAATTCGACGTCGAGGATCTTGTCTGTGTTGCAGCCCGCGAGAAAGGCGCACGCCGCTGCCACGACCCAACGGGCCGAGCGTAAGATCGAGAGAGTCATGAGAATCTCCGCTTCCGTTAGGGTTAGAAGGTGAACCGGACAGTGGTGCGGAACCGCATGAGCTGCGGCCAGGACTCCTGCGTGTAGCCGAAGTTGCCGGTGACATCGCCCGATCGGTTAGGCAACAGCTCAGAATCGATCCACTCGGCCCCGTACGCGTCCTCTTGCGCACGCCACAGGAACATCAGGTTCTCGCCCGCGAACGTGATCGACCCGCGGCTCGAGCTGAGCGACCGGAGAATGCTGTTAGGCAGATCGTACGTCAGCGACACGGTGCGTAGCCGGGCGAAGCCGGCGTCGAACAGGCCCGTCGCCCCGGGGCCGTTCGGATCGCTGCGGTACCCCTGCACGATCGGATTGTCGCCCGCGATTGAACTGCGCGAGTTGCGGAAGAACGTATGTTGCCCACCAACATCGCCGACAACAGCGTGATGCCCACCCACATAGTCCACCAGGGCAAGAAGGCGCGTGCGCGAGCCAAACCGCAGCGTGCCGCTAAGCGAACCGTTCCACGACGGCGTGGGTCGACCCATATAGAGACGTGGAGCGGTGGCACAGGGTACCACAGTACCGTTGCCTCGCCCCAAGTCTGTGCCCCCCTCGCACATGACGTTCGTCGCGCGAGGGAGTATGAATATCGGCGCGGCGACGCAGGCACCCGCTGAGCGCGCGCACGTCGTGTCGGGTACGATCGTGGCGCTTACGACCTTCTTATAGAAGAACGACGACGGCGCAAACTTCTCGACGTTGAACTGTTGGATGAAGCTCGCTCCGACGAACGTGGGCGGCACACCGCCAAGATCGATGATCTTGCTGTCGTTCGTTGCGATCGTCCCGCGAAGATCCAATCCCCAGCTTGTTGTGCTGATTGGCGAGCCGTCGAGTGCCAGCTCGATCCCGCGATTGCGCGTCTTCCCGATGTTGAGGAACTGCACGCCAGGGAAGCCGCGCGATGGTCGCAGCGGCGCCGAGATAATCGCGTCATTGATGTCTTTGTTGTACCACGTAACCTCGATGCCGAGGCGCTGATCGAACAGCCCGGCGTCGAATCCGAACTCAGTCTCCTCACCGATTTCCGGCTTGAGATCCTGATTGCCGAAGTTCTGCGGAGTGATACCGCCTTGGCCTAACGGGCCCACAGCGGCCCTATACGTCTGAATGGCCGAGAAGACGTCCGGCTGCAGGCCGGCACGACCCCATGCGCCGCGCAGCTTGAGCTGTGAAATCATCCGCGAATTCGCGAGGAAAGGCTCCTCGGACAGCACCCACGAGGCGCTGAACTTGGGATAGTACGCCGCATCGAAGTTCGCTCCGAACGCGCTGTTCCCGTCAGCCCGCATGGCCGCCGTTACGAACAGCCTATTCTTCCAGGCCAGTTGCTCCTGGCCGTACACGCCGAATGTCTTGTTCTCCTGGAACCCCTCGGATGCTTCGCGTCGCGCCCCGCTCCCCACGTTCCCCGGGCCAGCGATAGGGAACTCGAAGCCTTGCGAGACCTGCGATTCGAACTGCTTGTAGTAGTACTGCACGCCGGCCGACGTCGTCGCGACGAAGTTGGAGTTGACATTCCAATCGGCGTTGGCGCCATAGTCGGCGGTGAAGAACGTGCTACGCAGCTGCCCCGACTGCTTCTGGCCGAGGCTCTGCGCGAAGAACGGGTTGTAGCCCGTGGCATCGCGGAAAACGAGCTGCGAGGATTTGTTGTTGGTGATGTCCGGCCCAATCGTTAGGCGATGCCGCAACCAGGTGAGGGGCCGATGGTTGAACTGCAGGCTGAACGTCGTGCGATCGATGATGTCGATCCCTTCCACGTTGAGGTAGTCATCCGGCCTGTAGAATTGGAAGCCCTGGCCCGGCCCATTCCAACCAGTCTTGGTCGTGTCCGGTCCTGTCGGCTCGCACCACGGGAAGTTGCAGGCCCATAGAATCGACGTAGTGATCGGCTGCGTACCGGATGCACCGCGCGTGCGCGCCCGTATCGCGCCCAGGCTCAGATCTGCCGTGAACTTGGCGTCGTTGCTGGCATAGCTCAGGTTAGCTCGGCTGGAGAACTTGTTTTGCCAGTTATAGTCGACAGCGCCTTCCTCGCGTCTGTAGTCCGCGCCAAAGAAATAGCGGAGTTGGTCGCTGCCGCCGCTGATGCTCCCTCCACCGCCCCACGGCGTTCCCGTGCTGAAAATATCCGGGAAGCCGCGCGACTCCCGGAACTTCTGCACGTTGAACTCCTTGATGTCGGCCGCATTCCGGAAGTCACCGCCGCGGCGGAGGTAGAAGTTCGACGGATATCGCTCCTTGGGGTTATACAGGAACGCCGCTCCGGCGTCCGCGTGCGCTTCGATAGTCGGCCGGCCTGCTCTGCC
>JBQTJS010000006.1:0-3649 GCA_052386875.1 Gemmatimonadaceae bacterium | reverse complement strand
ACACACTCCTGGGAGCTCGTTGGCTCAGGTGTTCATCCCGACATGCGCCTGGCTTCCAGGAGTCGCGCATGCCTGCGGCACGCCGGCAGAAAGGCGCCCCGGTCACCTCGCGATGACCGGGGCTCCGGTTGCAATGGGTCGCTCCTGGTTTGGAAGACGACGATGTAACTCCCGAGGCAGGACTCGAACCTGCGACCCGGCGATTAACAGTCGCCTGCTCTACCAACTGAGCTACTCGGGAAGAGAGCGCGAAACGTAGAAACGACGCTCTGGCGCGGCAAGCCGCCCGACGCCGGCCGGCAGGCGAGTCACGGACGGATCCCTGGCAGCGTCGTGGTCGAAATTAGGGGTGCTGGCGCTCTCAGGCTCGGCGGCACAGCCTTAGGCGCGTGCCTGAGCTGAAACTGGCCGTCGTCACTGGCGCATCGAGCGGAATCGGCAGCGACCTCGCCGAGATTCTGGCCGCGCGTGGATATAGCGTCGTGGCGATCGCGCGGCGGGGAGAGCGGCTGGCCGAGTTATGCCGGCGGATACACGTCGCAGGTGGTGAGTGCCAGGCCCTGGCGGCGGACCTGGCGGACCACGCCGAGCGCGAGCGTGTGGTCAAAGAACTAGCGCCTAACGCGACCCGTATCGAGGTGCTGGTCAACAACGCCGGCTTCGGCACGCACGGCTACTTCCACGAGACCGATCTGGACCGCGAGCTGGAGCTGATCGAAGTGAACTGCGCGGCGCTTGTGCACCTGACCAAGCGTGTGCTCCCCTGGATGCTCGCGCGCAAGCGCGGCTACATCATGAACGTCGCCTCGGTGGCGGCCTTCCAGCCCGGACCCATCATGGCGATGTATTATGCCTCCAAGGCGTTCGTCCTTTCGCTGTCGCAGGCCCTGACGGAAGAGTGCACCGGGACAGGCGTTCGTGTGAGCGCGCTGTGTCCGGGTCCGACGCGCACGGAGTTTCAGAGTTCGGCCGGCCTGGCCGCGACGGCGCGCGCCGGTGGCATGCCGCCAATGACCTCGCGCGACGTAGCCCGCTTGGGCATCGAAGGGCTGTTCGCCGGCAAGGCGCTGGTCGTCACGGGGCTGCGCAACAAGCTCGCGGTCTTCCTCAATCGCATCCTGCCGCGGCGCGCAATGGCGCGCGCCGTGATGCGGATCCAGCTGGAGCGCAGGAAGCATGCGGCCGTGAGCAGGGAATAGTTAGGCGTTATGCGCGTACGCCGGCCCCGGCTCCCCTCTAACTCGCAACTGCCGACTCTTGCCGCGTTAGGAGCGGCTTGAGCCAGCGCCCCGTGTGGGATTCGGGGACCCTCACGATCTCTTCCGGCGTACCGATCGCCACGACTTCGCCGCCGCGTCCTCCCGCCTCGGGGCCCAGATCGACAACCCAATCCGCCCGCTTGATCACGTCCAGGTTGTGCTCGATAAGCAGCACAGTGTGTCCGGCATCCACCAGGCGGTCGAGCACATCACTCAGCTTGCGGATGTCCTCGAGGTGGAGCCCGGTCGTCGGCTCATCCATGATATAGAGCTTCCGGCCGCCGTTCCTGGCGGCTTGGGCCAACTCGCGCGCTATTTTGACGCGCTGCGCCTCACCGCCGCTCAACGTCGTGGCCGGCTGGCCTAACGTGAGGTAACCGAGTCCTACCTGCTGCAGTTGCCAGAGCGCCTGCCCCAGCTTCTCTTCGTAAGGGAAGAAACGGATAGCCTGGTCCACTGTGAGCTGCAGCACGTCGTGGATGCTCTTGCCGCGCAGCTTCACTTCCAGCACCTCGGGCTTGAAGCGGCGGCCGGCGCATTGATCGCACGGCACGAACACGTCGGCCATGAAGACCATCTCGATCTCGAGATAGCCCGCCCCTTCGCACACGTCACAGCGCCCGCCGGGGACGTTGAACGAGAAGGTGCTTGGCGTTAGGCGCCGCTGGCGCGCCAACGGGAGATCGGCGAAGACACGCCTGATCTCATCGAAGGCCTTAATGTAGGTCACCGGGTTCGAGCGCGGCGTCCGGCCGATCGGCGACTGATCCACCAGCACGACATCGCTGATGGACTCCCAGCCGGTCAAGCGCTCGTACGCACCGACGCGCTCCCCCAAGTGCTTCTTGGCCGTGGTGTCGCCCGTGAGCCTTTGCTCCAGAGCGCGGTACAGCACGTCATGCACCAACGTGCTCTTGCCGCTGCCGGATACTCCTGTCACGACGCTGAGCGTGCCTAACGGAATGCGCACGTCGATCCCCTTCAGATTGTGCTCCCGCGCGCCGCTCACAACGAGCCAGCGCGGACCTGCGCGCCGGCGCTCGTCGGGGAGCGGGATGCGCTTCTCGCCGCTGAGATACTTGCCGGTGAGCGGACTCTCAGCGGCACGCTCGAGCGGGCCCGCGAACACGACGCGCCCGCCGCGCTCGCCGCTGCCCGGACCCAGCTCGATCATGTGATCGGCCAGCCGGATCGCCGCGAGGTCGTGCTCCACAACCAGCACCGTGTTGCCGCCGTCGCGCAAACGCACGAGAAGAGCGAGCAGGCGATCCATGTCGCGCGCGTGCAGTCCTATGGAAGGCTCGTCCAGTACGTACAACGTATCGACGAGGCGCGTGCCTAACGCATTGGCCAAAGCGATGCGCTGGGCCTCCCCCCCCGACAGCGTCCGCATGGCCCGATCGAGCGTGAGATAGCCGAGGCCCACGTCGTTGAGGAAGCGCACGCGGTCCTTGGCTTCCCGCAACACATGCTCCGCCACGGCGCGCTCGAAGTCGCCAAGCTCGAGCCCATCGAGCCAGCCGCGCAACTCCTCGAGCGAGCGCGCGCTGGCCGCGGCGATCGTCTCACCGGCGATCTTTACGTCCAAGGCCGCCGGCGTGAGCCGCGCGCCGCGGCATGTCGGGCACTCGCGCGCCGACTGATACTGCCTGAGAAAGACGCGCACGTACTGCTTGTACCGCTTTGCTTCGAGCCCTTCGAGAAACGGGAAGATCCCGGTGTAGCTCCGTGAGCGTGCGCGCAGCAGCAGGTCCCTGTGCGCCGCGGAGAGTGCGCGCCACGCCCGGTCGGCCGGTATCTTCTCCTTGCGCGCGAATTCAAGCAGCGATCTGCGGCGTCCTTCATAACGCGGCTTGGTCCAGGGATCCAGGGCGCCGTCACGCAACGAGCGCTCCACGTTAGGCACGATCAACGCCTCGTCGTACTCCAGCACCGCCCCGAAGCCGTTACACTCCTCGCAGGCCCCCCGCGGAGAATTGAACGAGAAAAGCTGCGGCGTCGGCGTGGGCGCCGCGTACCCGTCGTTAGGGCAGCGACAGCGCTCCGTGAAGACCCGCGTCTGCGCCGCGTCGCTGCCGATCACCACGCTGCACTCCCCGTCACCATGGCGGAACGCCGCCTCCACGGCGTCCGCTATGCGCGAGCGCTCGCTCTCACTCGCGCTCAGACGGTCGACGATCACGAGAAACCCCGACACTCGCGTTAGGTCGATCCCCGCACCGGCCAGATCGTCGAGATGATAAGCCACGTCGTTTACGTGTACTCGCACGAAGCCCTGCTCGCGCAGGTTCTCCAGCACCACCTTGTGCGTCACCTTGGGCGACAGCGGCAACGGAAACGCAATCACAAGCCGCGTCCCCTCGGGCAAAGTCACAAGCTCGTCGCTTACC
>JBQTJS010000005.1:0-8274 GCA_052386875.1 Gemmatimonadaceae bacterium | reverse complement strand
GCCGAAAATGTGGGGTGGTCCCCCACATTTTTTTGTTCCTATAGGAGACCTCGACCGTACATGAGATCAGAGCTGGAAACCTTTCTAGAACAAGAAGTTAGCGCGCTCGGCTATGATCTTGTCGAGTTCAGACGTGGGGGCACACGTTCGCGCCCGCTGCTGGACGTCCGCATCGACCGACGCGATGGCGTGAAGGTTTCCCTCGACGACTGCGCCGAGGTGTCGCGCGAAGTTGAGAAGCGGTTGGACGACCTGCGCTTGGCCGGCGATGACTACGTTCTCGAGGTCTCGTCGCCAGGGGTGGAGCGGCCCCTTCGCACGCTCCACGATTGGCGGCGCTTTGTCGGCCGTCGTGTGCGGATCACGAGCCCCGCTGTGAATGGCGCGCTGGAGATCGACCTCAGCGACATAGACGGGATCGGCGATGAGGCAGTCGCGGTTGGTTCCGACATGAAGGGAATCGAGCATCGCGTCCGTATCGGCGACGTCAGCCAAGCGCGGCTTGTGTTTTCAGGCTTCCCGAGGAATCGATGACAGTATCGACTGACATGCTGACCGCGTTGCGCGAGCTGACCAGCAGCAAGCAGCTCGATCGCACCGAAGTGCACGGCTTGTTACAAGACGGGATTCACGCGGCCCTGGCGAAGAAGCACGGGCCTAACGTGCAAGCCGAAGTCGACATCGATGAGCAAAAAGGCGCCATTAAGATCGTGCTCCTCAAGACAGTCGTTGAGGAAGTCACCGACGCGGGCCGCGAAGTCTCGCTCGAAGAGGCTCGCTACGAGGATCCTGACTTCCAACCCGGCGACCTCATGGAGATCCCGGTCGATTTCGCAGAATTCGGACGAGCCGCGGTGCAGGCCGCTAAGCAGCGCATCATCCAGCGAGTGCGCGAGGGTGAGCGCACGCGCATCCGTGACGAGTTCTCCAGCAAGGTGGGCGAGTTGCTCTCCGGCGAGGTGCAGCAGATCGAGAGAGGGAAGCTCGTTGTGATGCTCAATAAGTTCCGCGAGGCGGAGGCGATCATGCCTTACCGCGAACAGAACCATCGTGAGCATTTCCACCAGGGCGATCCCATCCGTGCCGTGCTAAAGCGCGTGGAGGAAACGCCGAAGGGGCCCCGCCTGATCCTGTCGCGTGGCGATCCGGCCTTTGTCCAGGCACTCTTCAAGCTCGAGGTCCCGGAGATCCAGCAGTCGATCGTTGAGATCAGAGCGGCGGCACGGGAGGTGGGGAGCCGGACGAAAATCGCCGTCTGGTCGCGCGACGACTCGATCGACCCTGTTGGTGCTTGTGTCGGACTCAAGGGCTCACGAGTTCAGGCCGTTGTTAACGAATTGAACGGTGAACGCATCGATATCGTCCCCTGGTCCTCGGATCCCGAGCGTTTCGCGAAGTTGGCGCTGGCTCCCGCCAGGGTGGCACGCGTGTTCAGTGATCCCGAGAACCGCACGATCCAGGCGATCGTAGACGAGGATCAGCTGTCGCTCGCCATCGGCCGCAACGGCCAGAACGTGCGCTTGGCTTCGGAGCTAACCGGGTGGAAGATCGATCTGTATTCCAGCCGCGAGTGGATGGAGCGCAGCGATGCTCCGGTCTTCGCTCCGCTGCCTGACGAGGAGGAGGCAGCGGACGTCCCGCTGTCCGAGCTGCAAGGCCTGGAGCCGGCTGTGGTCGCAGTGCTCGAGGGTGCGGGCTACCGTACTTTTAACGACATCATCGATCTCGATCGCGAGGACTTCTTGCGTCTCCCCGGCATCGCGCCCGAGGAAGCCGATCGGATCATGGCTTTGGTCGGCGAGCTGACCGAGGAGGGGAGTGACGAATCGCGCGGCGGCGGTGGTGCGCCCCCGCAGGATGCTGCCTAACGTGGATGCTGTAATGGAGCGAAAGCTGTTGGGACTTTTAGGACTGGGCCTGCGCGCTCGCACGGCCGTCGTAGGCGTCGAGCGCGTGCGGGACGCTGCGCGTCGCGGCCGTCTGGCACTGGCGATCGTGGCGCCGGATGCCGCGCGCAACAGCCTGGACAAGGTGCTGCCGCTCCTTTCTGCGAAGCGCATCGAGGTCATCCCGGGTCCTGCAGCGGCGACGTTAGGCGCAGCCGTGGGCCGCGCTGCCGCCGCGGCTGTCGGCATCCTCGATCCGGCTTTGGCGCGCGGCATGCGCCGGCTCGTGCACTCCGGGAGGGATGCGTGAGCAAGCTCCGCGTGCACGACCTTGCGGGCGAGTTCGCCGTTCCCGCCGAAGACGTCATCGGCCTGCTGCGCGCCATGGACGTACCGGTGCGCAGTCACCTGACGGTCCTCACGGACGATCAGGTGGCACGCGTGCGCGCCAGGTGGGAGCGCGAGAAGCGCGCGCGCCAGGAACGCGCCGCCGCGCCGGTGGCGACCCAAGCGCGCCGCCGCAAGGGTGCGGCCGCGGCATCCGTTCCAGCGGCGCCGGAGCCGGCGGCAGAAACGAGCGCCGTTAGGCGGCGGCGTCGTGTAGTCGAGGCTCCCGCGGCCGAGGCCACGACTCCAGCGCCCGGCGAAGCGCCCGTCGCCACCGAAGTAGCGGCCCCGCCCGAGCCCGAGGTGATCGAGGCTCCGGTCCCTCCCGTCGAGCGACCTGACGAGCGCGAGAGGATGGTCGCACAACCGAAGACGCGCTCTCCCTCAGATGTGCCGCCGCGCGCCGAGCCGCCTGCTCCGCCCTTTGCGGCTCCCGCGCCGTTTACTCCTCCGCCGCAGGCCCGCCCTGCATCCGCCGAGCGTGCGCGGCCGCGTCCGATCGCACCAGGTGCCCCCCGGCCGCGGCCCGTCGCCGGCTCGTCGCCGTACATGCCGCCGCGACCTGTGGCGTCGGCGACACCGCAAGGGAGCGTCGGTCTCCCTACTCGCGACAAGCGCGGCCCTGGGGCTCCTCCGTCGACGCAGTTCCCGACGCGGAAGAAGAAGGGGAAGCGCGGCGCAGTGGATCAGGACGAGGTGCAGCAGGCCGTCTTCCGCACAATGTCGCAGATGCGCGGCGGCGTGCCGGCCAAGAAGGGCGTGCGGCGTCCCGAGGAGTCGCGCGAAGAAATGGAAGCGCTGCGTCAGGCGGAGGCCGAGCGCGAGCGCAAGACGGTTCGCGTCAATGAGTTCATTACGGTAAGCGAGTTGGCTGACATCCTCAGGGTTCCAGCGACGCAGATCGTCGGCTTCGCGTTCAAGAACCTCGGGCTCATGGTCACGATCAACCAGCGCCTCGACTTCGATCAGATCGAGCTTATCGCGGGCGAGTTCGGCTTCCAGGCTGTACGCGAGCAGGAGTACGCGGCCGACGTGGCCGAGCAAACTGTCGACGATCGCGATGAGGACCTCGTGCCGCGGCCGCCCGTTGTCACAATCATGGGGCACGTCGATCACGGCAAGACGTCGCTGTTGGACCACATCAGAAAGGCCAACGTTGTGGCTGGCGAGTCAGGGGGGATCACGCAGCACATCGGCGCCTATCACGTCGAGCTGCCTAACGGGAAGCAGATAACTTTCCTCGACACACCAGGCCACCAGGCCTTCACGGCGATGCGTGCCCGCGGCGCCCAAGTCACCGACCTCGTCGTGCTCGTTGTTGCCGCCAACGATTCGGTGATGCCGCAGACGATCGAAGCCATCTCGCACGCCAAGAACGCCGGAGTGCCGCTGCTCGTCGCTATCAACAAGATCGATCTCCCCGACGCGAATCCCACGCGCGTTTCGCAAGACCTGCTGCAACACGGTGTTGTGCTCGAACAGTTCGGCGGTCAGACCCTTTCCACGCCTATCTCGGCAAAGAAGGGGACCAACGTCCCTGAACTGCTCGATCAGATCCTGCTCCAGGCCGAGCTGCTCGATCGCAAGGCGAATCCGTCGCGCCGCGCCAACGGTACGGTGGTCGAAGCGCAGCTCGATCCCGGAAAGGGTCCGGTTGCCACGATCCTGGTGCAAAACGGCACGCTCCGCGTGGGCGACAACTTCATCTCGGGAATGCATTCCGGTCGCGTCCGTGCGCTGCTGGATGAACGCGGACGGCAAGTGAAATCCGCCGGGCCCGCAATTCCGGTGCAGGTCCTCGGCCTGACGGGTGTTCCGATGGCGGGTGATCAGTTCCTGGTAGTCGAGGATTCTCTGCAAGCGCGCGAGATCGCTCAGCGGCGTGAGCGTCTCGAGCGCGAGGCGCGCAGCCGCCGCACGTCCAAGGCTGGAGTCACACTCGAGGACTTCATGGCGCAGACCGGCGCCGGCGAGAAGCGCACGCTTTACGTTCTCATCAAGGCGGATCAGGGAGGACCGGCGGAAGCGCTGGCAGATGCGCTGCAGCAGCTATCGACGAGCGAAGTCGCTGTGGAGGTCGTGCACCGCGGCGTCGGCGCAGTGAGCGAGAGCGATATCCTGCTGGCCCGGACTTCGGGCGCCGTGATCATCGGATTCCACGTTAGGCCGGACAATAACGCGCGTGCTGCCGCTGAGCGCGAGGGCGTCGACATCAAGCTATATCGCGTCATCTACGATGCCGTGAACGATGTCAAAGCGGCGCTCGAGGGGATGCTGCGCCCCGAAGAGAAGGAGACGGTTCTGGGCGAAGCAGAAGTTCGCGAGACGTTCAAAATCTCGCGCGTCGGCACCATCGCCGGCTGCCACGTGCGCAGCGGCGTGATCAGCCGCACGGGCAAGGCCCGTGTGATCCGCGACGGCGTCGAGGTCTACGACGGCAACTTCCTGTCGTTGCGGCGATTCAAGGATGATGTGCGCGAAGTGAAGGAAGGCTATGAATGCGGCATCGGGATCGAGAACTTCAACGACGTTAAGGTGGGCGACGTCATCGAGTGCTACAAGCGAGAAGAAGTTGCACGCACGCTGTCGGGCGACGGCAAGCGCGGAACCTAACGAGCGTGCTCTGCGTCACGCGCGCATGTCCGATTCCCGCCGTTCCGATCGTGTCGCCGAGGCGATCCGCGCCGAAGTCGCGTTGTTTCTCGCCGAGGACGTCAAGGATCCGCGCATCCGCGCGTTCGTGACGGTCACGGGCGTCGACGTTACGCGCGACCTGCGGCAGGCGCGCGTGTTCGTCAGCCTGATGGGGAGTGAGGCGCAAAGGGTTGACACGCTGGAGGGACTCGCCCACCTCGCGCCGCATCTGCGCGCTCGCCTCGGCAAGTCGCTGCGGCTGCGCGTGGCTCCGGAGATCGATTTCCGTGTCGATGAAAGTGTCGCCCGCGCCGCCCGCATTGATGCGCTGCTCGAGCAGGCGCGCCGGCCCCCAGATGCCAGCGACCGGGACTAGCGGCTTCCTCCTCATTGACAAGCCCTCGGGGATGACGTCCCACGACGCCGTCGCTTTGGTCCGACGCGCGTTAGGCGACAGCCGCGTCGGCCACACGGGGACACTCGATCCCTTCGCCGCGGGACTCCTGCTCATGCTCGTCGGCCGCGCGACCCGCCTCGCCGCCTATGTCTCGGACGAGCCGAAAGTGTACGACGCCACCATCCGCTTCGGCAGTGAAACTGACACTGACGACACAACGGGGCGCGCCGTGCGCGCGGCCGAACCGCCGGACCGGGAAGCTATCGATGCCGCCGTTGCGCAGCTCACGGGCGAAATAACCCAGGAACCGCCGCAGTACTCCGCGAAGCAGGTGGACGGCCGTCGGGCATACAAGCTCGCGCGCCGCAAGATCGCGGTCCCGCTGCGGCCGGTAAGCGTACATGTCGCCGGATGGGACATCCTGGAACGCACGCGCGACAGTTGCCGCGCCCGTATCACATGCTCGGGCGGCACGTACATCCGGGCGCTGGCGCGCGACCTCGGTCGCCTAACGCGTTCGGCCGCGCACTGCTCGGCGTTGCGCCGACTCGCCGCAGGTCCGTTCCACGTAAACGACGCTCTGCCGCCGGACGGCGTGCGCCCCGGCGACGTGCGGCCGCCGCTTGCGGCTGTCCCCGGTCTCCCCACCGAGCGGCTGGACAAGGAGACCGCGTTAGGCGCGGCCCACGGCCGCTCCACTCCGGCGACGGTCGCCGGAACTTGGGCAGCGCTGGTAAACGACAGCGACGTCCTGGTCGCCATCGCTGAACGCGCGGATGGTCGCTGGCAACCGCGCGTCGTCCTCAGCGAGCCTTAAACTCCAACTGCTCGCACCCGCTCCTCACAGCTCGTGCCCCAGGAAAGCGCCCTGCCATCCAGCTCGTCCCACGGCTTCAGCCCCGCCCCTCTACCACCTGACGTAGCGTGGACGGCCGTGACCGTCGGCACGTTCGACGGTGTCCACCGCGGCCATCAGTTCGTACTGGACTCACTAGCCCAAGCCGCCACAGCGCGCGACCTGAGATCGATTCTCGTCACGTTCGATCGGCACCCCCTGGAGATCGTCAATCCAACAGCGGCTCCCCCGCTGCTCACCGTCGGAGACGAGAAGTTGGAGGTAATCGCCGAAAGCGGCATCGACTATGTGGCCATCCTCCCGTTCACGCGGTCGCTCGCCAATCTCGAGGCCGAGGCCTTCGTGCGTGATGTCCTCTGGCGACGCTTCCGCATGCGCTATCTGTCGATGGGGCACGACCACGGGTTCGGTCGCAATCGTTCAGGTAACGCCGCCACGATGCAGATGCTCGGCGCAGAGCTCGGATTCGAGGTTGACATCCGCCCGCCGATTGGTGCCGGCGACGGACAACCGATCTCCTCGACAGCTGTCAGGCGAGCTATAGCTGGCGGCGATCTGGAGCGCGCCCAGGCGGCTCTTGGCCGGCCGTATTCAGTCAGCGGTCATGTAGTCCAAGGCGAGCAACGCGGATCGGTGCTTGGTTTTCGGACGATAAACGTCCCCATGCCGTCGCCGCGAAAGCTGTTGCCGCCCTTCGGTGTATATGCCGTAACTGTTCAGACTCCGCATGGGCCGCAGGGCGGGATGCTGAATCTCGGAACGCGGCCGACGTTTAGCGACGATCGTCCGATTCTCGAGGCGCACCTTTTCGATGTGGACATGGACCTCTACGACGCACCTGTGCGTATCGATTTCGTGAAACGGCTCAGACCGACGGTTCGCTTCGAAGACGCCACCGCACTCCGTGCGCAGCTCGTGCGCGACGAGCAAGCAGCTCGCGCAGCGCTGGGCGTCGGGCGACAAGCGTTGCGGCCGAGTGATGCGCTACAGAACGAACCCAAATCTCGTTGACGCCGTCGCTTAGCCGCTTTTAGGTTCCAAGGTTCTGTAACCTCGCACACGCTTCGCATGTCCCGCATCCGCACCCGGTTGGTCATCCTCGGCGCTCTCGTGCTGGCGTCGCTGTTCATGCTTTTCCCGCGCGACACAATCGAGCGTGTGAAGCGCGACGGTGTGTTCGTGTACGACACGGTTCGGCGTATCCCGCTCAAGCGCGGTCTCGACTTACAGGGAGGGATGCACCTCGCCCTCGAGATTGACGAATCGCGTCAGGCGGTGGCGGACAAAAGCGATGCACTCGACCGAGCGGCGAAGGTTGTGCGAACGCGCATCGATGAGTTCGGCGTGGCGGAGCCGGTCGTTCAGAAGGTCGGCGATGAACGACTCATCGTGGAGCTGCCGGGGATCGATGATCCTCAGCGTGCCACCGACGTCGTGCAGGAGCAGGCGTTCCTGCAGTTTCAGATCGTCGACGAAACGAAGGCGCTCGAGCAGGTACTCCCGCGGCTCGACCAGATCGTGCGTGACCAGAACATCGGGCAGGATCGGCGGGCGTCTGGGGACACGGCGCGGCGGGCCGGCGGATTGCAGCAGCTCCTAACGAGCGCTGACACCGGCAAGACGAAGGGTGATTCGGCGCGCCGCGACTCGGCTATCACGCCCACGACCGGCGGAGCGTTCTCGCGGCGAGTGCAAGTCGGCCAGTTCCCCGGCGAGTACTTAGTCGCCCCAAACGACGTTCCTGTCATCGAAAGCTATCTGTCGCTGCCGGCAGTCCAGGGGGCCCTGCCGCCCGGTAAGGAGATTCTCTGGGGGAGCGACTCGATGTCGTTAGGCGGTCAGCAATTCCGGCCGTTTTACGTCGTGGACTCGCGGGCCATAATTACGGGAGACTACCTGCAGGATGCCAAGCCGAATCAGACGCCTATCGACGGCACGGTCGTAGAGTTCCAGCTCAACAACGAAGGCGGGCGCCGCTTCCGGCGGGAGACAGCGCGCCACATTCAGGACTACATGGCCATCGTGTTGGACGATCGCGTAATGGGTCGTCCGCCGGTAATCCAAAGCGCCATCGGGACGCGCGGGCAGATCACGATGGGGCAGGGGCGCGATCT
>JBQTJS010000004.1:0-1683 GCA_052386875.1 Gemmatimonadaceae bacterium | reverse complement strand
CGCACGGCGCCGGCCGCAAAGAAGATACGTGAGGCGGCACGCGTTGCCGCGACGAACGACCTAACGAGCGGCCTCGTGAACTTATAGTGAACCGCCGGCCGGCCGGCCTTGTCTACTGTCACGCGGTTCTCAGGAACGGCGCTGTCGCACGCCAGCACGAGGATCATCTGCAATCGTGGGAAGACGCGCATGAAGGACCAGTGCGCTTCTCCGAGCCCCGTAAGGTTTTTCGCCGTCACGAACGGAAAGTACATGCATGTCTCGAGCACGAAGCCCTCGGCCTCAGCGCGATCCACGAAGTAACTCTTCGGATGCCCTACGTCGTTGGTGATCGGACGCTCGTGCTCGGCGACCAGGATGTGCGCAGGGTGGCAGGTAAAGCCGCGGCCGACACCCTTGATGCCGGCTGTAAGGGGCGAGCGAAGCAGCAGGGCGGGCGTGCCGATGGCGCCGCCGCAGAGAACGATCATATTTGCCCTAACGCGGTACTCTCCGGGCGGCCACACTGACGGCAGGCCCTTGCGTCCGGGGATCTTGGCGCTCACTCGTACGATAGCGGCCCGATCCTCGAGCCGCATGACTTCGGCCCGGGTGACCACCTCTACGCCGGCCGCTTCGGCGTTAGGGAGCTGCACCCGATTGGTTCCCATTTTCGCCGCGTTAGGGCAGCCGAGGTTGCACAGGCTCGAGCCCTTGCACCCCTTGAGGTTGAGCGGGAACTGCTCGGCGTGGAACCCGGCCCTGGCGCACCCGTCCACGAAGAGCTTGTTGTTCTCGTTGATGAGCACACGCGGGAGGAAGTGCACGGAGTTCTCGGCCATGTACTTCTGCGAGCGCCGTTCAATGTCGCTGAAGTCGAGACCGGGGACACTCCAGCGGCGGATGACGCGTCCCGGCGCGATGAGGGACGTCCCCGTATACACAACGGTGGAACCGCCGTACTGGCGGCCGAAGGCGAGCGTCATCGTGCCGTCGCTCGTTAGGAAACCGCCGCCCTCCTCGTACAGATCTGCCGACATTTCCAGCTCGCGCCCGGTGAACTCGTGATCCTCCAGCTTGGGCCCTTGCTCGAAGCAGACAACGCGTCTGCCGCCCCTAACGAGGGGCGCCAGCTCTTGTGCCACGGTGCCTCCGCCGGCACCGGAACCGACAATCACGACATCGTACTCGCGCTCGTTCATACCAAGCGCCGCGGTGAGGCGACACCGACATCCTTGGGCGTCACTGACGGCCGCTCGCGCGCTGCTTCGGGCCGCGCGCTCCATCCATCGGGATGCGCCCGGTAACCGATATGCGCGGCGACGTCGGCACGCGTGTAGTATCCCATGAAGACGAGAGTTCGCAGGGCCCACATTCCGCGCCTCACAAGCAGCAGCGGATGCCGCTCCACGGATTCGAGGAGACGCGTGCGTTTCGCGCGGTCGAGCTTCGTTAGGCGCCGCCTGAAGCGCGCCAAGGCCCACCAATCCAGGATCCGGATGAATGACACGAGTTGGCGCTGCACACGCGGCGACCGCGCCGACAGAGCATTCTCTATCGTCGCTTCCATCTCGTCCCATGTCGCAGGTGCCATCGAGGCAAGCTCCGGCACGATCGCTGTTGCGATCGCGCGGAAGATAGCTCGCACAGGCTCGAGGACCATGAGGGATTGGGAGACAGCCGGGGCGAAGCGGACACACCGGC
>JBQTJS010000003.1:0-8701 GCA_052386875.1 Gemmatimonadaceae bacterium | reverse complement strand
CCCCACGGACTGCAGATCTCACGCGACGGGAAGTACCTGCACATGACCACAGGTCACGGGCTCCCCGATGGGATGTATTGGAAGTTCGCGCTGGGGCCGGACACGCTCGTCGGAGAACCGATCCATCTGGGGAATTTCCCGGCATCTATCGACGTAACACCCGATGGTTTGTACGCGTTCGCAATCAATTTCAACCTGCATGGCGACATGGTGCCGTCGTCGGTGTCGGTGGTGTACACGCCTACAAACACGGAGATTGCGCGGACAACGACGTGCACGATGCCGCACGGGAGTCGCATAGACCCCAGCGGCCACTGGCATTACTCCGCCTGCATGATGGATGACCAGCTCGTGGAGATCGATACGCGCACGTACAAAGTGGCGCGCAGGTTCTCGGTTGCACAGGGGAACGAGGGAGCGCTGCCTAACGAAGCAGTCCTGACGGAGCATGCCGGGCACGACCCGGCCGGCGCGCCGAAGAGTATGAATCCCAGCTGCTCGCCCACCTGGGCGCAGCCCTCCGCCGAGGGGGCGACGGGGGGGAAGATCTACGTGGCGTGCAACAAGGCTGACGAGATACTGGAGATCGACTTCGCCAAATGGGCCGTGACGCGCCGCTTCAAGACAGGGCGCGGCGTCTACAATGTCGCCGTGACCCCCGACGGCCGTCTGCTCGTCGCTACACTCAAGCAGGGGGGCGGCGTCCAGATATTCGACCTAACGAGAGGCGCCTCGCTGCTGGAGATAAAGAGCAGCACGACAGTGACGCACGGCATCGCCATCAGCCCGGACTCTCGTTATGCATTCGTCAGCAATGAGAGCGTGGGCGCCCTGCCGGGGAAGGTGGATGTTTACGACCTCAAGGCGCTCCAGCGGATCGCGTCTGTCGAGACCGGCCTTCAGTCGGGCGGGATCGCCTTCTGGAAGATGGGGACGAGTAGATAGGTCGCGGATCCGAGGAGATCGGAGAGGGCGATCGCTGCCATCGCGACCTCCTCGGATCTGGGCCTTGGGAACTACTTCCTTGTCGCCTCACTCCGGAAGGTCACGACCGAGTCCGCGCCCGCCGATCGGTAATGCGCCACGGTCCTTCCGCGCAGGACTCCCCCCTCCAAGCGCATGACGCCGTTCGTCGTGACCTGAACGCCGGGCCTTAGCACGCTCTCGTAAGGGCCCACCTCGGACATGATACTGTCGCCATCGACAGTTACCCGCATGGGAAGCGGCGGCCTGCCGGCCAGGATCATCGTCCACCCTGCAGCGTCGGCCGTGGCATTCAGCTCGGCGGTCGCCACAACACTGTCGCTGTTTTCGGGCATAATTCGCATGGTCCAGGTGCCGGCGACGTCGGCGAGTGAGATCGAAGCCGGCATCGCAGCCGCTCCGGGGGTGTCGGCCATCTTTTCTCCCGCAGGAGCACAGGCGACAGCGAGTGCAAGTAGCGCCAAGGGAACGCGAGGCATGGGGACTCCAGGGCAAATGGTCTGCGGCCATCGAGGCCGGGGACCCAAATAAGGAGCACGACGTTCGCGGCGTCCAGACCTCCCTAGTCCTAGGAGATGTAGCTAAAGCGCTGCAAGTACTGCAGATCGTCCTCGTCGTAACGCGCCACATAAACGGCGGATGCTCCGAAGCCGACCACACGACTGCGTTTGGCAAGCGTGACGCGCGCCGCCAGCCTCCCGGTAGCATCGAACACGTCGTACGTTGGCGCCACGGCATCCGAGGCAGCCGCGCGCAGGACCCAAACCTCCCCGTTAGGCGCAACCTGGACGGCGTTGGCAAGGAAGGGGGGGAGGTAGTCCGGCCAGTCGTCTCGCGCATCGGGGGGGAGCGCCGCCGGCGGAGCCGTCGTCACCGATGTGCGCCCCTCCCGATTCATTATCGCCACGCCGCCCCCACGGCGACGCTGCGTTTCCTGCCACCACTTTTTATGCGCTTCGGTAACCTTGATCCGGTCATAGCTGATCGGGGGACCCAGTGTGCGCTTCCCGTTAGGCGCCACCCACTCCACGCGATACTCCGCGGCGTGCACGATCGCGATGCTGCCGTGAGGCGCCACGGCCCATTCGTCGCGCGGCGCGAACGGGTTGGCACCTCCTATGCGCACTTCCATGCGCCCGCCGCCGCCTGAGGCTCGCGCGTTGTTAGGCGGAACGCGCACATGAGCCACAGTCTCGTACGCCGCTTTCGTCCTGTTGAAGCGCTGCACCGGGACCGAGTCCAATGTGATCGGTCCGTCCGGGCCGATCCTGAACGGGGCGCCTGAGACGTAGAGGTTGCCGCTGCGATCCGTCCCCCGCGGCGGCGTCATGCTGACGCGCATAGCGCCCACGCCCACCCCAGGGCCGCGCGCCGGAGCGTCATTGTCATCCGCGGCGCGAGCGCTGAAGAACGATCCGGGCTTAGCGTCGGGCCCGATGAGCAGATAGCGCTGGTTGAGAGGATCGAAGACGGCAGTGGTGTCGCCGGGGAGCGCGGCGAGAGCCATGGGCAATGAGTACTCGCCTGGCCCTTGCCCTTCGCGGCCGATCTTTGTTGCAGTTCCGGACCGGAAGTCGACCAGCTGGACGATCTTGTCGCGGGCATCGGCCACAATGAGGCGGCCGTCCCTCAGCTCGCGCACGGCGGCGATCTGTGTGAACGGTTCCGAGAACTGAACGTCCGGCTTAACGAGGGTCCGCGACGGCGCCGTCTGCGAAAGCGTCACGTGCGAAACGCCGGTTAGCGCGGCGAGTTGTGCGAGAGCGAGTGTCGCTCGATACATGATCCGCCCCCCCCGAGAGGTCGGTTAGCTGTGATCGTTCTGCACGACGACGATTAGTCCGCGGCGTGGTGCCTAAGGTTGCTCGGCCGCGGCATACGACCCGAGCACACGGACCTCTTCGGCGGACTCAGCGAGCCGGCCGAGTGCCTGCGCCAGCGGCCTTTCTCCATGCGCTCCCATGACATCGAGGTAAAACGCGTATTCCCAGGGGCGTCCCGCGACCGGCCGCGACTCGATCTTCGTGAGATCGATCCCCAGCTCGGCGAACGCGCCGAGCGCGCGATGGAGCGATCCGGGCTTGTTAGGCAGACGCACGATAAGAGAGGTCTTCATCCCTCGGGCGTCGCCGGCCACCGGCAAGTTTGCATCATGCTTTGCCAACAGGAGGAAGCGCGTGAAGTTCTGCGGATGCGACTCGATGCCGGACGCGATAACCGTTCCGCCGTAGATCACGGCGGCGGAGTCGGACGCGATCGCCGCTTCATCGCGCCGGCTGCGTTGCATGACGAGGCGGACGGCACCGGCCGTGTCGTCGACAGCGTGCGCCTCCAACTGCGGGTTGGCCGCGAAAAAGGTACTGCATTGCGCGAGCGCGACGGGATGGGAATACACCCGCAGCACGTCGCTTAAAGCCACACCGGGAGGGGCGATCAGGTGATGCACGATCCGCAGCACGGTCTCACCGGCGATCGTTAGGTTCGATTGCAGGAGCAGATCGTAGTTGCGGTGGATCGAGCCCGCCAGGCTGTTCTCGATCGGCGTAATGCTGCAGTCGGCCTCGCCCGCTTCTACTGCAGCAAACGTCTCCTCGAAAGTCCGCCGCGCGACAGCGACCATTCGATCGCCCAGCAGTCGGCGCGCCGCCGCTTCGCTGAACGCACCGGGCTCTCCCTGAAATGCCGTCCTGATAGGATGTGTGCCGTGCATCCTTTCTCCTCGAACCTTATAGTCGCTGAATCCAACGAGCCGGGCGGCCCGTAGTCGCCCGTTATCCACCAGGCATTGAAGGCTCGGGACCGCGCATGAACAAGCTAGCTCAAGACCTGCGGAGCGCCTTGCGGAGCGTCGTCAAGAATCCGGGATTCGCGGCGATCGTCGCAGGGTGCGTTGCGATCGGGATCGCCGTCAACACGACGATCTTCAGCGTCGTCGACGCGATCATGATCCGCCCGTTCGACTTCGAGCGGCCCGAGCAGCTGGTGCACCTCTCCGAGATGCAGCCGCGCACCGGTGATACACGCTCTACGTCCTATCTCAACTTTCAGGATTGGCGGAGCGAGGCGCGATCCTTCTCGGCGATGGCGGCGTTCAGCTTCCGCGGTCTTGCGATCACCGATGGCGAAGAACCCGAGCGGCTGGACGGAAATTCGGTATCCTGGAATCTGTTTCAGATGTTAGGCAAGCCGGCGCAGGTGGGGCGGCTCTTCCGCGAGGAAGAGGACCGGCCCGGCGCCCCGGGGGCGGTGCTGCTCAGCGACGAGCTGTGGCGCCGGCGCTATCACGGCGACTCCTCAGTGGTCGGATCGACGATCCAGATAAATGCGCTGCCGCACACGGTTGTGGGCGTGATGCCGCCCGGTTTCAAGTTTCCTTACGAGGCGCAGCTGTGGACGCCGATCGCCGGTGCGGCGCAGAATGCGGCGCGGTCGCAGGGGGGCTTCCAGGTGTATGCGCGGCTGAAGCCTAACGTGACTGTCGAGCAGGCTACGAGCGAGCTGGCGGTCATATCGCGCCGGCTGAACGAGAAGTTCGACCCGGCGGGCCGGCCTTACGAGGGATTCGCCGAGCCGATCCGTGAAGACCTGATGGATGACGACGTAAAGTTGATAGTGCTGACGATGATGGGCGCCGTGGTTCTGGTGCTGCTCGTGGCCTGCGCCAACGTGGCCAACCTCATGCTCGCCCGCGGTTCCGCGCGGCAGCGCGAGATAGCCATCCGCGCGGCCCTGGGAGCCGGCCGCGGAGCTATCGTTAGGCACCTGCTTGTCGAAAGCCTGGTGCTCGCGCTCATCGGCGGTCTCCTCGCCATCCCGCTCATCTATCTCGGCCTCAACCTGCTGGATGCGGCGATGCCCCCCGAGGATCCCGTACCCTACTTCATCGACTGGAGACTGGACCATCGCACGCTGCTGTACACTGTCGGCATATCGCTGGTCACCGGAGTCATCTTCGGCCTCACGCCGGCCCTGCAGTCGACCAATGGTAAGCTGCACGGCGCATTGAAGGAAGGGGGACGCGGCAGCGGCAGCGGCGTTAGGCGGAACCGCTTGCGCGCCGGGCTCGTGATCGCCGAGGTGGCGCTGTCGCTCGTGCTCCTTGTGGGGGCGTCGCTTTTCGTCCGCTCCTTCATGTCAATGAAGAGCGAGAACGTCGGATTCGCCACAGATCCCCTGCTCACCATGCGCCTCTACCTCCCGGGAACGGCCTACGACTCGACCAGCGCCAAGGTGCAGCGCGTGGACGACGTGCTGCGGCGCGTAGAAGCGCTTCCCGGTGTGCGCGCCGCCGCCGTATCGAACCTCATTCCCATGGACGGCGGCGGAAACTTTTCCTCTGTGGAGATCGACGGGCAACGCTCCGAACGCGGCGAAGAACGCACGCTCTTCTGGGCCGGTGTCACGGGACACTGGCTGCAGACGCTGGATGTACGATTGCTCGCGGGCCGCAGCTTCACGGAAGTCGAGGCCCGTGACAGCACCCCGGTCGCCGTGGTCACGCAGGACTTCGCCCGGCGATTCTGGCCCGGTGGAGACGCGTTAGGCCGTCGTTTCCGCGTAGTGGGTGACACAGCCGCGCCGTATTTCACGATCATCGGTGTGATCGCCGATTTCCGTTACGCGGACCTGGACGACCGCTCTGCGCCGATCGGGGCGGCTTACGTCCCCTACCCATACATGTTCGCGCGCAACAACGGACTCATCGTGCGCACCGCGGGGAATCCGGTGAGCCTAACGAACGCCGTCCGCGAGCAGGTGCGGGCATCCGATCCGAAGATCCCTCTGTTCAACAGTATGTCGATGAACGACGTGCGCCGGCTCAGCTACTGGCAATACGGCCTCTTCGGTTGGATGTTCGGCATTTTCGGCGGTGTGGCCCTCCTGCTGGCCGCCATCGGTGTGTACGGCGTCATCTCCTTCAGCGTGAGCCAGCGCACCCAGGAGATCGGCGTACGCGTCGCGTTAGGCGCCCAACGCCGCGACGTGCTGCGCATGATCGTTCGCCACGGCCTCACGCTCGCGGCCGCCGGTATAGCCCTCGGCGCCCTCGCCGCGTTCGGCGTCACCCGCGTGGTCCGCAGCCTCCTCGTCAACGTGACTCCTACCGACCCCGTGAGCTTCCTGTGGGTCTCCGTCTTCCTCACCGCCGTCGTCGCCCTTGCCAGCTACTTCCCCGCCCGACGCGCGACCGGCGTCGATCCAATCGTCGCGTTGCGCGCCGAGTAGAGCGCCGCCACGTTAGTAAGCAACAAAACGCCGAGGCAAAAATGGCAGTGCGCACAGCATCCGCCCAGTGGAAGGGCTCGCTCAAGGAAGGGTCCGGGACCGTGAGAGTGGGAAGCGGTGCATTCCAAGGCCCGTACAGTTATGCATCCCGCTTCGAGTCAGGCCCGGGGACCAATCCGGAAGAGCTGATCGGCGCAGCGCACGCTGGATGCTTCTCGATGTTCCTCTCTGCCCTTCTCACGAAAGCGGGCTTCACCCCCGCCAGCATCCAGACCACCGCGACCGTCCACCTCGGCGAGGGACCGACGATCAACCTGATCGAGCTGGATACCGAGGCGAACGTGCCTAACGTCACAGAAGGAGACTTCCGGGCTCACGCCGAAGACGCCAAGAAGAACTGCCCGGTGTCCAAAGCCCTCGCAGGGCCCGAGATAAGACTCAGCGCCAAGCTGGTGACATAGGAGCGAGCGAGGCACAGGCATCACCCGGCAGCAGGGAGTGCGTCACACAATGCTCGGAGCGAGCGAGGCACAGGATCACCCGGCAGCAGGGAGTGGGTCACACAATGCTCGACTTCAGCGCCAACACTTCGGGCTTCGCCCTCGGATAGCGCAGGCCGAGCGACGAGAGCTTGTCGACAATGACGCGCGTGACGAGATAATTGCGCGCAGACTTGCTATCTGCAGGGACCACATACCACGGCGCCCACGGTGTGCTGCACCTGGCGATCGCGTCCCGATAGGCGCTCGTGTACGCGCTCCACAGCTTGCGGTCGTCCAGATCGCCGGCGCGGAATTTCCAGTTCTTCGTCGGATCGTCCAACCGCTCGATCAACTGCTCACGCTGCTCGCCGCGCGAAATGTGCAAGAAGAACTTTAGAATCACGACACCGTTCTGCGCGAGCATCTCCTCGAAAGCGTTGATCTGATCGTAACGTTTCGACCAGATGGAGCGCGGCACGAGTGAGCGCACGCGCACCACGAGGACATCCTCATAGTGCGAACGGTTGAAGATGCCGATCATCCCCTTGGGAGGCGTCGCTCCATGGATGCGCCACAGGAAGTCATGCGCCAGCTCGATCTCCGACGGGACCTTGAAGCCGGTCACCTGACACCCCTGCGGATTGCACGCACCGAACACGTGACGTAACACACCGTCCTTTCCCGAGGCATCCCTCCCTTGCAGCACAACCAGCAGTGCATAACGACGGTCGGCGTAAAATACCTGCTGCAGCTCGGCGAGCCTGCCCAGTGCCTTGTCCGTCATGTCCTGCAGCGTATCGCGGTCGGGGAGGCCTCGCGGCCGTCCGGCTTGTGCGTCTCCGAGTTGGGGTCTGCGTCCCCTGGGAACTGGCTTCAAACGAAAAGTCATGGCGCCCCGGTCGAATGGACGTGGCTGGCTGATAAGCATCGGCCGGTCCATTTTGCGGACTAGTCCCTCTTGCCGGTAGCCTCTTCCGTGACGCAGACGATCCACCGCTCATCTCCCCCCGTCAGCTCGCTGATCACGCCGGCGAGGTACGGAGCAGCGGACACGTTCGCGAGTTACCTGGCGCAAGTCGCCAAGAACAGGGAATGGTGGCACGCCGCCTCCCGCATCGCCACAATCTCTGAGGAGCACGCCGAGCGCGCGCGTGCCATCGCAACTGGTGGCGAGTGGCGTCTCCTGGCCCTGAGCGAAGACTGGTGTGGCGACGCCGTGAACATCCTCCCATACGTCTCGCGGCTGGCCGACGCCGTGGACGGGCTACATCTGCGCGTCCTTCCTCGGGACGCCAACCTCGACATCATGGATGCGCACCTCACCGCGCCGCGGCAGTCCCGCTCGATCCCCATCGTCATCGCACTCGATAGCGGGCATCGCGAGCACGGTTGGTGGGGACCACGGCCAGCCGAGCTGCAGGCTTTGGCAATGGGCGACTGGCTTCCCCTGCCCAAGGGAGAGCGGCGGCTGAGGATCCGGACATGGTATGCGCGGGATCGCGGCCACCAGACGATCGGCGAGCTGATCGCACTGCTGGAAGGGGCCGAGGCCGCCCCCGGCGCGGCCGTTTGAGCGGCATTGATTGCAGCCTCCTCTGACAGTCGCCGCGCAGTACATTGTTCGAGACAAGGATGAGGATTCACGCGACAATACGAGGGAGAAATGCAGGATCGGCGGATAGAAGGGAACTTCTCGCAGGGGTGGGGCGTAGCGGGACTTATCACGCTGCTCGCAATAGCGCTGTTCGTCACGGCGGGGCTGGTCAAGCGCAACACCTTTCGTTCGCCGAACGATCCGCTGGGACCGGCACCGACTACGACTGAACGCGGACACTAGGACGAGCAGCAATCAAGGCCCAAAAGATAGGAAGCAGGTAGATGTTTATGATGATCACTGTCCGAGCTGGTCTCGTCTTCGCCGTATTGGGCGCCCTGAGCGTCGCAGCGCCGGCGCAACGCAGTGGAATGGCAGCTTCGCCGTTAGGCTTCGTCACGGGGCCTTACACCTT
>JBQTJS010000002.1:0-2711 GCA_052386875.1 Gemmatimonadaceae bacterium | reverse complement strand
CTTGCCCGCTCCTGATCTCGTGAAAATTGACGTCGAGGGGATGGAGCTTGCGGTCCTGCAGGGGATGCGGGCCACGGTCGCAGCGCGTCGCCCACGAGTTTACATCGAGATGCACGGCGCGACTCAGGACGCGAAGGAGGCGAATGCGCGCGCGGTGGTCGCCGAGTTGTGGTCGCAGGGGTATCGCATTCTGACACACGTGGAGAGTGGCGCAGCTATCGCCCCGGAGAACGCGACGCGCGCAGCGACAGGTCACCTGAGCGTCAGTTAATCAACGCGGACGTCCGCGTCTTCAGGTGCCCGTCATCTTGTCCGAGCGGCGCGCCTAACGCGGCATTTTTACCGATTTAGCGAACATGTGTGATGTGCGTCACTGCTAAATGAAACGCGCGTCGTATGTTCGCTGCGATTCTTAATGCGTGGCCACTTCACTTTACGCTGACACGAGCAGATATTGGCCGCCGCGACACTCTGGATCCGTCGTGCAGTCAGAGTGACCGCTTCACTCGAAGCGAGTACGAGGCACGACACACAACTGATCGGCGGGATCGCGGTCTTCCTCGCTGAGGACGCGCGACAAAGGCAAAACCGGCGAAAGCCGGCGACGCAAAGCTACGAGGCTACCGCGCACCGAGTGGTGCGCCACGCCAGTCGAGCCGCCGAACGAACCTTTGCGAGGGCTTTGCATTGCCGCAGTCGACGCACGTACGTCCATCTCGTGCCGTAGCTGCCCGCCCCCGGCGGGCCCACTTCCTCATCGCGGTTTCTCTCATTGCCGCGGCGTGCTCCGATCGCACTGATCCATCGCTGAGTCCCGGCCCCGAACTGTCGTTCGACGGCGCGTTCGATATGCCGGCGGCCACGGTGAGCAGTGCACCTCAGCGCGTCCCCTTCGCGGCCGATACCGATCGCTGTCTAGCCATTGGAGAAGATCAAACAACTTTTGGTATGCAGGTGATGCTCGTGCGCTGCGGGCCTAATCCGCGCCAGTACTTCACGTTCACGGGCAACGGTGAGATACGCACGTCGGCCAACTCGTGCATCGGCGCTTATGGCGACATCCCTGTGAACGGAACGCCGATCGCCGTCGTGCCGTGTGACGAGAGGCCGCGCTCACTATGGACGTACGATGCGGCACAGCGCTTGGCGAATCGCGCGAGCGGCTGCCTGACGCTACCGGGAACCCAATTCATCTCATTGGCGAACGCAAAAATCGGGACGTGCCTCTCACCGGCACCCTGGTCGCAGAAGGTAGTGTTGTCGACCAGCACGGCGCCTCCCACTACCACGCCGCCACCGACCGGTGACGATGGTTCGTCTGCAACCGTTACGGCCGTGCGCGTCTCGCCGAACAGCTCGACGATCACACTCGGCGACAGCGTCCGCCTAACGGCGACTGCCTTTGACGCCAACGGCCAGCCCGTCTCCGCGACGATCACGTGGTCCATAACGTCCGGCTACGCCGCCGTGGATGCACAGGGTTGGGTCAAGCCGCTGGGGATAGGAACCGCAGGCGTTAGGGCGCAGGCACCCGGGGTCGCCGGTAATGGCAGCGTAACGGCCACGCAAGGAACTACAACGCCCCCTCCCCCTCCCCCTCCGCCTCCTCCTCCCCCCCCCACGACACCGACGCAGCCGCCGCCATCAGGGAGCGCTCCGTCGATCCCTCCAACGCTTCCCACGAGCAGCGTCGACGTGAGCTGGCGCTCGCCGACCGGCAAGTCGATCGCCGTACACGCAGGAGACAACCTTCAGGACGCTCTCAATCTGGCGCAGCGCGGCGACGAGATCGTGCTCGATGCCGGCGCCACGTTTACAGGGAACTTCGTGCTCCCTGCGAAAGCCGGCACAAGCGCGAACGGTTGGATCACGCTGCGCACGACGCATCTCGGCTCCTTACCCCCTCTGGGATCGCGTGTCAACGGTGCACAACACGGCGGGTATATGCCCAAGCTGATCGCCCCCAACGCGCTGGAAGTGCTGAGTACTGCGCCCGGCGCGAGCGGCTGGCGCATCGTGGGCATCGAGATGAGCGTCACATCATCGCTCTATTGGGTGCATAACGGGCTTGTGTTGTTAGGCGATGGTTCGTCGGCGCAGAAGCAATTGGGGCAGGTCCCCTACGACTTGATCCTCGATCGCGTCTACATCCACGGTCAGTCCAATGTGGCCGTCAAGCGCTGCGTCGCTCTGAACTCGGCGCGGACCGCGATCGTCGATTCGGATTTGCGCGAATGTCACGCCAGGGGTCTTGACAGCCAAGCCATTGCAGGATGGAACGGCCCGGGCCCTTATCGCATCGAGAACAACCGGCTCGAAGCGGCGGGCGAGGTCATCATGTTCGGTGGCGGTGATCCGCACATCCCCTATCTCGTGCCAAGCGACATCGTCATCCGCCGCAACTACATGTACCGCCCGCTGAGCTGGCGTGGGGTGTGGACTGTGAAGAACGTCTTCGAGTTGAAGAACGCCCAGCGGCTGCTGGTAGAAGGGAACGTGATGGAGAACAACTGGGTCGATGGTCAGATAGGATTCGCGGTATTACTTGGCACCGTTAATCAGGACGGCACCTGCTCGTGGTGCATCGTGCAGGACGTGACGCTGCGTTACAACCACATCAACAACTCGGCCGGTGGCTTCAACATCTTCGAGCGCTGCGGGCTTTCGTCGCCATACGGGTCATATGGATGCGGCCACACGGGCCAGCCCAC
>JBQTJS010000001.1:0-4360 GCA_052386875.1 Gemmatimonadaceae bacterium | reverse complement strand
GACGTCGCGCGGACGCGATTGAGCCGCGCTTGGGACCGGCACCAGCGCGGCGGCCGCCATCGCGAGCCGGCCGATGAGGATGGTGCATTGCCTAACGGAGATGGAACAGCGCATGGGCAGGGGTGGAGTGGCCTTGCGTTGAAACTGCAGCCCGTTACTGCTTGGTGAGAATAAGTATGGCGCCCGCAGGGTATCCGGTCCCATAGCGGATCGTCGCATCCCCGGCGTCGATGTACTGCACTTCACGCACAGTCGCCGCCGGAACGAGCCGCAGCGCATCGAGCTGGCCGAACTGCACATTGTCGACGAAGACGGCGGCCGTCGCGTACGGGCGCCCCTCGAGCGAAATAGGTATGCGGCGCAGGTATTGCGGACGCAACTTCTGTATGAGGTCGAGCGCTGTACTGGCGGTCACGCGCGCGATCTCCTCCTGAGTGATTGCGTTAGGCCGCGTTCGCTGCGCGCGCTCGCGCACCGTGCCTGACGAGGAGCACGCCGCCGCCGCTAGTGTACAGCTCAGCACAAGGAACCGCGAAACTGCGCGCGGGCGCCGGTCGCGGCGACAATCCAGGGGGCGGACGGACATCTTCACCCGCCTGAACACGGGACTCAGCACTACTTCGAAGTAATCAACAAAGCACCCGCATCGTGACCTGTTCCGAAGCGTGTCGTTGCGTCAGAGGAGTTCAGCAGGCGCACTTCGCGCACGCTTGCCGCCTGGATAGACCGGAGGTACGAGATATCACCGACCGGCGTCCCGTTCAGGTACACTCTTATGCTGCTGGCCTGAACGCCGGGGTCGCCCGCCGAAGCACCGCTGATGCGGCCGATCTGCCCGCGTGTGCGCAGCATGTTGGGGCGCAGCCGCTCGATCACGTCATACAGAGTTTCCAGTCCAGCGGCTGCGATCTCGGATTCGGTGAGCAGCGTCGAGTTGCCGCGCCGCGGCGTGTTGCTCGCGGCCTGCGCAGCCGTCGAAGTTTCCGCTCCCCCTCCCCCTCCCCCTCCGCTGGCGCACGCCAGCGCCGCGAGCGGGATTGCGGCCGCCAAGAGAGCAATGCGATAGATCATAAGATCCCCCAGGGCAAGTGCTGCTGACTCTGTGGGCCGTCGCAGACGGGCGCAAGGGACGCCGCTGCCTGCGGCCCGTCACAGAAACGACGTCCCCTCCAAAGCGTGCGGATGAGAGATGCCTAACGCGTCGAGCGCGCTCGGCAGGATGTCGACAGTACGGCGCGGCACAGCGTCGCGCGGCAGCGGCCGATTGACGAGCAGGGGGACCAGCATATGGTCGCGATGCAGCGCGCCGTGCGAGGACACATGCGGGATGGGCTCGTACCGCCCGCGGAAGTCCCAGCCGCGCTGCGCCGAGAGGATGATGTCGCCCGAGCGCGGGGATGCGGCGAGGCGCGTGATCTGCGTGAAGGCGTCGGGGTAATCGCTCGGCGCCGTGCAGACGTGGGCATCGCTGGCGGACAGCGCACGCTGTGCTCCTGTGCCTAACGGGTCGCCCGTGACCGGCTGGTAGCTGTAGCGATCGCCGTGCACCTCGATGAAGGCCGCGCCGCGGTCCCGGGCACGCACTTCGACACGCCGGGGGCCATGCACAAGTATGAGCAGATCGACAGAGCGCCGTTCCAGCAGCGCATCGACAAGTGCTTCCCAGCGCGGCGCCAGCACCGGCCACCAGGGCCGCGAGCGCTGCGCCAGCTCGAGATACAGATGCGCCATGGCGTTGCCGCTCACCATCACGGCGACGTCGGCGCGGCTGCCTAACGCAGCCCACGGGTGCGCCAGCACGCGCCAGCCGAGCGACCGCAACAGCGCTGCGAGGTCGTCGTGGGCCCCAACGCTCGAATGGCCGTGGTCGCTGACAACCCACAGATGCATCCCGTTCCAGCGGCCGGCTTCCTCGGCGCCCTCGCGCAGCAGCCGCACAGCGTCGTCCACGATCTGCAGCGCCTGCAGCACAGCCGGCGCGTCATTACCCGCGGCGTGCGACGTCTTGTCGATCCCGGTGAGCGCGATGAAGGCGAAGCGTGGCCGCTCGTTCCGTATGCGGCGGATGGCGCGCCGCGCGATAGCTCGATCGATGGCCAGCCAACCCGCCACGTCGCCGCGAAAGTGCGTCCAAGCGGCACGGCCCGCAAAGGCCACTCCCCCTCCGATACGCGCGGTGCGCGGCAGGCCGCGCGCGATGACACTGAGGGCGCCTAACGAAGGGCGCACCAGCTCGAAAACCGTCGGGCTCTCCGGATCGAGGTCCGCATCCATCTCGCGCATATCGATACCCACGTAGCTGCGCGCATGACCGCGCCAGCGTCCCAGCCGCCTGCTGCGGTCGTACCAGCGCAGCCCCGGAAGGCCCACGCTCCCCGGATGCCGGCCGACGAGAAACGGCGTGTACGCGACTCCGGTCACTGAAGGAAACGCTGTCGTGATGCGATATAGTCCTCCCTCGCTACGCAGACGTTCGAGCGCAGGGACTAGACCGGCATCGATTGCATGCTCGAGGTCAGCGTGGCGCAGTCCGTCTGCCACAACTATTACAACGGAGCTGTCGCGTACGTCTGTCGCCACAGGGGCGACTGCAGCCGCCCTCGCACGCGACTCTAAAGGAGCAACCTCAGCTGACATCGCTTCTCGCTGGCGTGGCGCCAGCGCCGGAGGATAAACTCATCGCCCCCCTTGCAGCAGCACCGGCGACACGCTCACAACTTGAACGACCGCATGCCAATCCGAAAGCAGAAAAAGCGTGCGGCGCGCACCGCACGCGGCGTCCCGGCGACGACCGAGGTGATGCGCGTCGCCGAAAGAGAAGCGCTTGCCTTCCTGCGAGAGCGCACCGAGGAAGGGCACCGCAAGGCCGGCCGGACGCCGCCATCGCGCGCGTCGGACGTTCGCACCAGCGGCCAACGCAAGGTGGATACTGCCCTGCGTGACGATTATCAGCTTACCGAGGACGCCAAGCTGCTCCAGGCGCACGGTCCGGAGACTGACTTCACACGCACCGATCCCTGGCGTTTGATGCGCATGATGGGTGAGATCATCGAGGGATTCGATACTCTCGCAGACGTAAACAAAGCTGTCGCTCTCTTCGGCTCGGCGCGTATCGGCCCGGACGATCCACAGTACGGCAAGGCGCGCGAGACGGCACGGCTGCTGGCGCAGCGTGGCTTTGGAATCATCACAGGTGCCGGCCCGGGGATTATGGAAGCTGCGAACCGTGGCGCGCGCGAGGGGGGGTCGCTTTCCATTGGCTGCAATATCGAGCTCCCGTTCGAGCAAGGGGCGAATCCGTATCTCGACCGCTTGATCAACTTCCGCTACTTCTTCGTGCGCAAGACGATGTTCGTGAAGTATTCATGCGCGTTCGTGATCTTCCCGGGGGGCTTCGGCACCCTGGACGAATTGTTCGAGGCGCTGACGCTGATACAGACCGGGAAGATTTATCAGTTCCCGATCGTGCTGTTCGGGCGTTACTACTGGGCCGGTCTGGTGCGCTGGCTGCAGACCAAGGCGGTGGGCGAAGGGAAGATCTCGCCCGGGGACATGGACCTCATGCTGCTGACGGACGACCCGGAGGAGGCCGTGCATGCGATCACCCAGGCTTACGCCTCGCAGCGGCGCGGCGACGGACCGGCTGCAGCGGATCCTATGTGATGGCGAAGCCTAACGAGAGTGCACGTCCTCGCCGGCGCGGCGGCTTCAAGACCTCGCGTCCCGGCCGCGCGACTCCGGCCGGCCCCAAAGCCGAGCAGAAGCGCGCCGCCGAGGTACGTGAAGCGAAGGGGGTCGCTCACGTGGCGCGCGAGCGCAGCCGCTTCCTGCATGGCGCGCGCATCGAGCCGCCGCGCATCACCGGTGCTGAGAGCACGGCCGATCTGATCGACGGCGTCTTCCTCGCCTATAACGCGGGCCGCCTGCGCGAAGGATGCAGGCTCTTCAGCGAGAAGATGTTGCAGCGGGACGTGACTGTGGGCCTGACGCTGACCGGGGCGCTCACCCCCGCCGGCCTGGGGATGGCGGCCATCATCCCGCTGATGGAAGCGGGCTTCGTGGACTGGATCATCTCCACGGGAGCCAATCTCTACCACGACACGCACTTCGGGCTCGGCCTAACGATGCATCGGGGGAATCATCACGCCTCCGACGTCGTGCTGCGTGAGGAAGGAGTGGTGCGCATCTACGATGTCTTCTTCGACTACGACGTGCTGCTCTCGACCGACGCCTTTTTCCGCAAGATCATCGAGGCCAGGGAGTTTCAGCGGCCGATGTCGAGCGCGGAGTTCCATTATCTGTGCGGGAAGTACGTGGCAGGCAGAGAAGCGGCGTTAGGCACGGGCAGCAAGTCCCTGCT